>NZ_JAAFYZ010000173.1 GCF_018274385.1 Catenulispora pinistramenti
CCCCTGACCCCCCGGTGAGGTGCCGCGATGCTTGGGTTCCCCTGGCCGGCAGGCAGCGACTCCGCCCCACGAAGGCCGCCTCCCGTCCCGCAATCCATTACAGCCCCCAGAAAAGCCGCAAGCCATCCTTTCGTTTCTCCACCGAAAGGATGGCTTGCCCGGCCGTTGAGAAGGCCGTTGACCTGTGTGGATCAGACTTCGACGACCACCGGGAGGATCATCGGCCGGCGCCGCGTGGTGTTCGAGACCCAGCGCCCGACCGAGCGCCGCACCAGCTGCTGCAGCTGGTGGGTGTCGCCGATGCCCTCGGCCGCCGCGTCCGCCAGCGCCGTCACGATCAGCGGCTTGGCCTGCTCCAGCGTCTGGTCGTCCAGGCCGAAGCCGCGGGCGGTGATCACCGGGCCGGTGACGATGCCGCCGGTGTCGGCCGACACCGCGACGAACACCGACACGAAGCCCTCATCGCCCAGGATCCGGCGGTCCTTCAGCGAGGCCTCGGTCACCGAGCCCACCGAGGTGCCGTCGACGTAGACGTAGCCGGCGTCCACCTTGCCGGTGATGCGGGCCACGCCGTCGATCAGGTCCACGGTGACGCCGTCCTCGGCGATCACCACCCGGTCCTTCGGCACGCCGGTCTTGATCGCCAGGTCGGCGGCGGCACGCAGGTGCCGCCACTCGCCGTGCACCGGCATGAAGTTGCGCGGCTTGGCCAGGTTGAAGAAGTACAGCAGCTCACCGGCCGCGGCGTGCCCGGAGACGTGCACCATGGCGTTGCCCTTGTGCACGACCGTGGCGCCCCACCGGGTCAGCCCGTTGATCACCCGGTTCACCGCGTTCTCGTTACCGGGGATCAGCGAGGACGCCAGGATCACGGTGTCCTCGCCGGTGATGCGGACCTGGTGGTCGCGGTTGGCCATCCGGGACAGCGCGGCCATCGGCTCGCCCTGCGAGCCGGTGCACATCAGCACGACCTTGTCCTCCGGCAGATCGTCGATCTCCTTCAGATCGATGATCAGGTCCGCGGGCACCTTCAGGTAGCCCAGGTCCCGGGCCACCGCCATGTTGCGGACCATGGACCGGCCGACCAGCGCCACCTTGCGGCCGTGCGCGGCGGCCACGTCGCAGACCTGCTGCACCCGGTGCACGTGCGAGGCGAAGGAGGCGACGATGATCCGCCCCTTGGCCCGGCCGAACACCCGGTCCAGCACCGGCGTGATCTCCCGCTCGGAGGTGACGAAGCCCGGCACCTCGGCGTTGGTGGAGTCCGACAGCAGCAGGTCGATGCCGGCCTTGCCGAGCTCGGAGATGGTGGCCAGGTCGGTCAGCCGGTTGTCCAGCGGCAGCTGGTCCATCTTGAAGTCGCCGGTGTGGAACACCGTGCCGGCCGGGGTCTTGATCGCCACGGCCATGGCGTCCGGGATGGAGTGGTTGACCGCGACGAAGCGGCACTCGAACGGCCCGATCTGCTCCACGTCGCCCTCGGCGACCTGCAGCGAGTACGGCCGGATCCGGTGCTCGGCCAGCTTGGCCTCGACCAGCGCCAGGGTGAGCTTGCTGCCCACCAGCGGGATGTCGCCCGACTCCTTGAGCAGGTACGGCACCCCGCCGATGTGGTCCTCGTGGGCATGCGTCAGCACGACGCCGACCACATCGTCCAGCCGGTCCCGGATGGAGCTGAAATCCGGCAGGATCAGGTCGACGCCGGGCTGGGCCTCCTCCGGGAAGAGGACGCCGCAGTCGACGATGAGCAGTTTGCCGCCGTACTCGAAGACGGTCATGTTGCGACCGATCTCTCCGAGACCGCCGAGCGGGGTCACCCGCAGCGCGCCTTGCGGCAGCGGCGGGGGTCCGGAGAGTTCCGGATGCGGATGGCTCATGCAGTTTTCCTTTGTGTTCCGCGGACCTCTGGTCCGCTCCTTGCTAGATCTTCACGCCGCCTTGGGCGAGATACGTCTTGAGCCGGGCCAGCTGCTCCTCGGTCGCCTCGACCAGGGGCAGCCGCACCGGGCCGCCGGGCAGTCCCAGCATGTTCATTGCCGCCTTGAGGGAGATCACACCTGGCACGCTGGTCACACCGGCGTGGACCGGCAGCAGTTCGGCGTGCAGCCGGGCGGCTTCGCGCACGTCGCCGGCCAGATAGGCGGCGATCATCGCACGGATGCGCGGCGCCGCGAGGTGCGCCGACATGCTGACCACGCCGACCGCCCCGACCGAGAGCCACGGCAGGGTCAGCGGGTCGTCCCCTGAATAATAGGCCAGATCGGTTGCCGCGATGACCTCGGACCCGGCGACCAGGTCGCCCTTGGCGTCCTTGACCGCGACGATCATCTCGTGCTCGCCGAGCCGCTTGAGCGTGTCGACCTCGATGGGGACGCCGGTCCGGTGCGGGATGTCGTAGAGCACGACCGGCCGCGAGGTGTGCCCGGCGACAGCGGTGAAGTGCCGGTACAGGCCTTCCTGGGTCGGCTTGTTGTAGTACGGGGTCACCACCAGCAGCGCGTCGGCGGCCGCCTCGGCCTGCCGGGCCAGCGCCAGCGTGTGCTCGGTGCTGTTGGTGCCCACCCCGGCGATCACATGAGCCCGGTCGCCGACGGCCTCGCGCACCGCTTCCAGCAGCGCCAGCTGCTCGGCGGCGGAGGTGGTCGGGGCCTCGCCGGTGGTCCCGGAGACCACCAGGCCGTCGTTGCCGGCGTCCACCAGGTGTGCGGCCAGTTTCTGCGCGCCGTCCAGATCCAGCGAGCCGTCCTCGTGGAAGGGCGTGACCATCGCGGTGATCAGGCGGCCGAAGGGCGCCCCGGCAGACCACAGGGCAGTATCCGGCCAAAGGGCCGTGGCGGGCTCGGCGGGGTGCGCGTTCTCGGGCATGGCACAAAGGTACCGGGCCGCACCGGTGATCGAATATCTGACGCTGCTTACGCGAATCCCACAGCCACGCTGAATGAATGCCGGTGGCGTGGACAGACCCCGTCTCCACCGCTCGGGGGTCCGGTGGGGACGGGGTCCGCCCTGTTAACAGAGGCGCGAAGGGCGCGTTACGGGTCGGGGCACGGCGTCGGTCGTTTTTCACTCTTTAGGACTACCGGGAGTGAGCACTTCGCGACTCGCCGCTGAGCGCCCGGTGAAATCAGCCCGTGGACCGGCCCTACGGTGCGACGCGTCCGTTCGCCTGCCAGGCCGCATAGGTCAGCGGCATCAGCTCGGCGAAGTACGCCTCCATCTTCTCGGCCACCATCTCGATCTCGCGCTGCGGGAACGACGGGAACGTCGCGTCCTCGTGCTTGGTCCGCAGCGACAGGAAGTGCATCAGAGCGCGGGCGTTGCAGGTGGCGTACATCGAGGAGTAGATCCCGACCGGGAGCACGGTGCGGGCCACCTCGCGGGCGATCCCGGCGTCCAGCATCTCCAGGTACGCGGCATAGCTGGCCTCGCAAGAGCTGCGCACGGTCTCCTCGACCGTCTTGTGCTGCTCCTCGGTGCCCGAGACGAACACGTACCGGCCGGGCTTGCCCTCCTGGACCAGCTTGCGCTCCGGGCCCGGGACGTAGAACACCGGTTCCAGCTTGCGGTAGCGGCCGCTCTCCTCGTTGTAGGACCAGACCCGGTGCCGCATGAACTCGCGGAAGACGAAGATCGGCGCGGAGACCAGGAAGGTCATCGTGGAGTGCTCGAACGGCGAGCCGTGCCGGTCGCGCATGAGGTAGTTGATGAGCCCGGTGGAGCGCGCCGGGTCGGCGTCGGCCTGCTCGATCGACTGCTCGCCGGCGGTGGACACCCGGGCCGCCCACAGCACGTCGTTGTCCGCGGCCGAGGCCTTCACCAACTCCACGGTCATGTCCGAGCGGAACCGCACGCCCTGGGTCACTTCTTCACTCACCGTCCGAGCCTATCGGCGCCCCGCCGGGACGATCGGCCGCCGGCGGCCGCTGACCTGTGACAACTCCGGCGCGCTCCGGTTCGAGCGGCCCGTCAGCTCCCGCTGCGCAGCGCGTCCGGCGGCATCATCGTGTCGATGTTGTAATACGGCGCCAGGTCCAGGCCCTGCATCAGGGTCAGGACGCGGGACACCCGGTCGACGTTCACCGTGGTCGGGAAGGTACCGAAGCTCAAGCTGGCGGCGACGGTGGAGCTGGCCATGGTGCCGTAGTGCGCCTGCATCTCGGACATGGCCGTGGCCCGCTGCGAGGTCACGTCCTTGGCCTGGTTCAGCGCCCCGGTGAACGCCTTGAAAAGGTTGGGGTGGGTCACCGCGAAGTCCTGCTTGGCGAAGTAGCCGCCCATCGGCATGGCCTGGGTCGAGCCGCGGGTCAGGTCCAGCAGGTTGATCAGCTGGTTGTTGTTCATCGCGACGCTGTAGTAGGGCTCGGCCAGGACCGCGGCCCGGTTGGTGTCCGTACCGCTGGTCAGCTTGTCGACGACCCCGCCGGCCGGCAGCGACTTCAGGTGCGAGGCGGAGTTGTCGGCCTTGATCCGCAGGCTGTTGGCCAGGTCCGGCAGCGAGGTCATCAGCATGATGGTCGGAACCGTGTAGGCGTCGTTGGCGTCGTTGGTGCCCGCCGTCGGCACCAGGAACCCGCCGCTGGCGTTGAACACGTTCTTGATCTGGTCGGCGCTCTTGACGTTGGTCGGGGTGGGCTTGCCGACCAGCTGCACGCTGCCGTCGCCGGCGGTGTAGCCCTCGGCGACCAGCTGCAGCCGGTAGGCGCCGGTGGACTGGGCCAGGATCGCGTGCACGTAGTCGTCGTAGACCAGGTCGACCTTGCCGGCGTTGAGCGCCGAGAGCGCGTCCTGGTAGGAGCCGTAGGAGTCGTCGATGGTGACATCGACCCCCTGGTCCTTGAAGTAGCCCTTGTCGACGCCGGTGTAGATGGGCAACGCGCCGATGTCGCCCTTGGGTATGCCGATGCGCAGTTGGGTCTGTTCCAGCGTGCCGTGCGAGGGCATGGAGGCCCCCGAGGAGGTACTGCTGCTGCACGCCGTCGCGGCGAAGGCGGACACGGCGAGCACGGCGCTGAGGACGATCGCCGAGGTCCTGCGGGAACGGGCTCGGGGTATGGCTGATCGCACTGCGCTGCCCCCTGCAATGGGTTTCGTTGAAGCCGGTCGGCGCATCGTATTACATGGGCCCGAAGCGGCCCTACGACACCATTGAGATCGACTAGCACACATGCACGAGTAAGGATACGCATATACAGGGAGTCCTGGCCGGGCTTATCCGCCTATAACGCACCGAACCGCCCCTCTGTCAACCCCCGCCCTTGGCCTCGCTCGCTCTCCTGTGCTGGAATGCGTTGCTTGAAACCTAGAGACCGCGAGCCCCGTGTGGCGTCCCACCCGCCGCAGTAGCGGCCCGGTCGCAAAGAAAGCTGTGAGGGCCAGTGCAGACTCGACCCGTGTCCCCGCGCCGTCCGCCGGCTCCTTTCCCGGAGCGCGGTGTGGGCGGGCCGCCGCCCGGCGGATCCATATCCGACGCGGCCGCCGGCCGCACCGCTCCCGGCGAGCTTCCGCGCGGGCCTCGGGACAACGTGTTGCCCGGTCAACGTCCAGTCCCCACTTCTCAGGAAACCGAAGGCGCCGGCGGGCATCTGCCCCCTCCCCCGCCACCGGCGCCGAACGCCAACCGGTTCGCCCCCCGCAACTGGCGAGTCCGCACCCGTCTGGTGGTCCTGGTCATCGTCCCGCTGGTGGCGACCATCACCGGCGCCGCGGCGCGCATCGGCCAGCAGGTCGACAACGTGCGGACCTACGACCACGCCAAGACGCTGGCCGCCGCGGCCAGCCCGCTGTCGGACCTGATCGACGCGCTCCAGGACGAGCGGGACATCAGCATCGAGATGATGGCGTTCCGGGCCCGGAACTCCGACGACTCGACGCTGACCAACCTGACCACCAGCATGGCCGCGCAGCGCAAGGTCACCGACCGGGTCACCGCCACGATGCTGCCGGCGCTGGACAAGATCGACGGCTCCTACCCCGCGGACACCCGGGCCGCGATCGCCAACGCCAAGGCGAACATGACCGGTGTGGAGGCCCTGCACACCGCGGTCGACGGTTCGTACTCCAACCCGCTGAGCGTCTTCGACCAGTACAACAAGGTGCTGACCAGCCTGGACGGCCTCTACGAGTACGTGGCCTCCGACGCCGGCGACCAGCAGCTGATCAACGACGCCCGGTCGCTGTCGGACCTGGGCAAGATGACCGAGACCACCTCGCAGGAACGCGGGTTCCTCACCGTCCTGGCGGTCACCAGCGACCCGAACCAGGCCCAGACCAACCTGGCCAAGCTGCAGGGTCTGATCTCGGACCTGGCCTCCACCCGCGCCGAGTTCAAAACCGTCGCCACCGCGCAGATGCAGCAGTCGCTCAGCGACACCGTGGACGTCGGCGAGTCCTACACCGGCGCGAACCAGTACCTGACGACCATCGGCGACAAACTGGCCAACGGCGGCGCCAGCGACAACGGCGACCAGCTGGTCCCCGGCAGCGTCTACACGCAGTACAACGCGCTGCTCGACCGCTACAAGAAGGTCCGCGCCGAGCAGGCCGCGGCGTTGGTGTCCCGGGCCGACGCGCTGGCCAACAGCGCCCGCAACACCATGTACCTCAACATCGGCGTCATCATCGGCGTGCTGTTGGTGGTGTCGATCGCCACCGCGCTGATCGCCCGCTCGCTGGTGCGCCCGCTGCGGATGCTGCAGAACACCGCGTTGGAGATCGCCGGCAACCGATTGCCCGAGATGGTCCGCCGGCTGCGCGACGCCGACGGCAGCGAGGCGCTGGAACCGATCGTCCCGATCGCCTTGTCCAGCACCGACGAAGTGGGCCAGGTGGCCCGGGCCTTCGACGAGGTGCACCGCGAGGCGGTCCGGCTGGCGACCGAGCAGGCCATGCTGCGGAACAACGTCAACGCGATGTTCACCAACCTTTCGCGGCGCTCGCAGTCGCTGGTGCAGCGCCAGCTGCGGCTGATCGACGAACTGGAGAACGCCGAGCAGGACCCGGACCAGCTCGCCTCGCTGTTCAAGCTGGACCACCTGGCGACCCGTATGCGGCGCAACGGTGAGAACCTGCTGGTGCTCGCCGGTGAGGAGCCCGGCCGCCGGTGGTCGCAGCCGGTGCCGCTGATCGACGTGCTGCGCGCCGCGGCCTCCGAGGTGGAGCAGTACGAGCGGGTGACGCTGCGGGACCTGCCGACCGTCGAGGTCGCCGGCCGCGCCGTCAACGACGTCGTCCACCTGGTCGCCGAGCTGCTGGAGAACGCGACGTCGTTCTCCGCGCCGGAGACCAAGGTCTCGGTCACCGGCAACCTGCTGAACACCGGCGGCGTGATGCTGGAGATCGAGGACTCGGGCATCGGCATGACCCCGGAGGAGCTGGACGACTCCAACGAGCGGCTGGCCAACCCGCCGGTCGTGGACGTCGCCATCTCCCGCCGCATGGGCCTGTTCGTGGTCGGCCGGCTGGCCACCCGGCACGGCATCCAGGTACGGCTGCGCCGCTCGGCCACCGGCGGTATCACCGCCCTGGTGCTGGTCCCGGCGGCGCTGCTGGCCGGCAACCTGTCCGACGCCCCGGCCGTGGGCGGCCGCGGCAGCTTCGGCGACATCGCCGACACCGGCCAGCTGCCCCAGCTGACCTCCATGGGCCTGCCCCGGCGGCCCGGCGGCGCGGTCCGGGCCGAGCAGCGCGAGCTGCCCCCGGGCGAGGAGACCGGCCCGGCGGCCCAGCCCCCGACCCCGCTGCCGCCGTTCGGCGGCGAGCGGGTGCCGGCGGCGAGCGCGGACGGCGACGGCTGGGAGGACGTGAGCGCGGCGGCCCCGCCGTACCGCGGCACCGACGCCACCCCGCCGGGGCTGGCCGAACTGCTGGCCGAGACCGAGGCGATGTCACAGGGCGTGACCCCGGTGATCCGCGACGGCGACCCGGGCGACCCGGGCAGCAGCGGCACCTTCGACCGGCCGGAGTTCGTGCTGCCGGAACCGGAACTGGACGGCCGGCTGGCCGACGCGCTGGACGGCACCGCGACGTACGACTTCCGGCCGGGCTCGGCGCCCGGCGGTCCGACGCCCCCGCCGCCCGCCCTGAACTTCTCCTCCAGCTTCGACGACCTGCTCCCGAACATCCCGGACATGGAGCACACCGGCGAGTTCGCGGCCTACCGGGAGACCCACGAAGACCGCGACGACCTGCTCCTGCCGCCGCCGGCGAACCCGTTCGCGGCACCCGGCCAGAGCCCGCAGTCCCCGCCCATGGGCGGTTTCAGCACCGCCGCCGACCCGATGGCGGGCAGCGGCCTGAACAACGACCTCGGCGCCGAACTCGCCGCCGGCGATCCCTTCGCCGCCCCGGGCGAGGTCCAGATGACGCCGTTCGGCGGCCACCTGGACAGCGACTTCAACGCCCCGCAGCAGGGTCCCGCGGCGCCCTTCGGCCAGCCGGCGGCCGAGGCCTTCAACGGCCCCGGCTTCGACGCGCCGCAGAACCCCGCGAACCCGTTCGCGGCTCCGAACACACCGGTGGACGACGCCATGGCGTCGGGTGGGTTCGACACTCCGACCGGTACCGGCTACGGCAACGACGCACCGTCGTTCGGCCGCCGCCCGGTCGGCGAACCGCTGTCCGGCCCCGGCTTCGACGCCCCGCCGTTCGGCGAGCAGGCCGGTCCGCCGGCTCCCGGCCCCGGTTTCGAGGCGCCTTCGTTCGGCGACCCGATGGCGTCGGGTGGGTTCGACGCTCCGACCGGCACCGGCTATGGCAACGACGCACCGTCCTTCGGCCGCCGCCCGGTCGGCGAACCGCTGTCGGGTCCCGGCTTCGACACCCCGCAGTTCGACCAACCCGCCGCACCGGCTCCCGGCGCCGGCTTCGAGATGCCCTCGTTCGAAGCCCCGACCGGTACCGGCTACGGCAACGACGCACCTTCGTTCGGCCGCCGCCCGGTCGGCGAACCGCTGTCCGGCCCCGGCTTCGACGCCCCGCAGTTCGGCGAGCAGCCGCCGGCGCCGTCCGCCGAAGGCCCGGCCGACACCATGTCCGGCCTCAGGAACCCGTTCACCGACCCGCTGGACCAGAGCGGCCCGGCCGCTCCGACCGGCACCGGCTACGGCAACGACGCACCGTCCTTCGGCCGCCGCCCGGTCGGCGAACCGCTGTCCGGCCCGGGCTTCGAGGCCCCGCCCGCCCAGGGCGACCAGCTTTCCGGGTCCGGCTTCCACACCCCGCTCGGCGACTCCGGTGCCGGCTACGGCCCGCAGGACCCGATGTCCGCCTCCGGTACGAACTTCGCCGACTTCGCGGACCCGCTGACCGCCCCGCTGGAGTCCATCCCGATGGATCCGGCGGCCCACGACACCTCGATCTTCAACGCGATCGAGTCCGAGTGGTTCCGGCAGCGCGCCGGCGAGGGGACCGCCCCGCCGCAGAACGCTCTGGCGGCCGGCGCGCTGCCGCCGGTGGAACCGATGCGGCCGACCGGTTTCCCAGGACCGCGTACAGAGCCCCTGGGAGACCCGCTGGCGGGCTCCGGCGCCGGTTTCCCGGCTCAGGGACCTCAGGCCCCTGCCGAGCCCGTCCAGGCGGCTCCGGCCGCGCCCAGCCCGGCACCGCCGACCGCGCCCGAGGCCGGTCCCGCCGCCCCGACCCCGCCGACCCCGCCGTCGGCCGCCGGAGCCGCCGACACCGCGGCCGGCGGCCCGGCCCGACCCGCCGCGCCGCACGAGGAACCCAAGGAGCCCATGAACGACGACCAGAGCTCCGCGGGCCAGGCCTGGCAGTCACCCGGCGACGACGGCTGGAAGGCCGCCGAGGTGGTCAAGAAGCCGGTCGCGGCCGGTCTGACCCCCAAGGGCCTGCCCAAGCGCGTCCCGCGGTCCAACCTGGTGCCCGGCTCGGCGGACGGCACCGGCGCCGCCAAGACCGCGCCCTCGCCGATCCCGGCCCGCTCGGCCGAGGCCGTGCGCTCCCGCCTGGCCAGCTTCCACCAGGGGCTGCGCCAGGGCCGCGACGCCGCCGGCACGCCCGGCGAGTCGCAGCCCTCCGATCCCGCCAACCCCATGTCCGACGGCCCGGCCGCCTTCGGTTCTCCTGAGCCAGGAAAGCAGGACTGAGCAACCGTGAACGACCCGAACCTGACCCAAGCCGCCAGGAATCTCAACTGGCTGATCACCAACTTCGTGGACCGCGTCCCGGGGGTCGCGCACACGGTGGTGGTCTCCTCCGACGGCCTGCTTCTGGCGGTATCCGACGGATTCCCCCGCGACCGCGCGGACCAGCTGGCGGCCGTGGCCAGCGGGCTGTCCTCGCTGACCCAGGGCGCCGCCCGCATCTTCGAGGGCGGGGCCGTGACCCAGACCGTCGTGGAGATGGTCCGTGGTTTCCTGTTCGTGATGGCCATCTCGGATGGTTCGGCTCTGGCCGTACTCGCTTCCTCGGATTGCGACATGGGCCTGATCGGCTATGAAATGGCCCTGCTCGTCGAACGCGCCGGCGACGTCCTGACGCCGGCGCTGCGCGCCGAGCTCCAGTCGTCGCTGCCGCGCTGAGAGGACGCCCGGTGAATCCCCTTCAACCTCAGACGAGCGACAGGAGCACGCGGCCGTGAGCAGCGCGCACGATTCCTCGCCCCTCGTCCGCCCATACGCGCTGACCCGGGGCCGCACGCGAGCCCGTTACCAATTGCCCATCGAGGCGTTGGTATCGACGACGGACAACGGACGATCGCGCCTGCCCGGCCGGGAGCCGGAGCACCAGCGGATCTGTGAGCTGTGTGTCGAGCTGAAGTCGGTCGCCGAGGTCGCGGCGCTCATGCGGATGCCGCTGGGGGTGGTCAGGGTGCTGTTGGGCGACATGTCGGACGCCGGCCTGGTCACCATCCAGCAACCCGGCGAGACCGACACCGGCCAGCCCAACCTCGCGCTCCTCGAACGAGTCCTCATCGGGCTCCGCAATCTGTAGAAAGGAGGCCGTGCAGTGAATTACTCCCCTTACGGACAGGCGCCCGAGCCGCAGCCCGCGGTGGGCCCGACCACGTCGGTGAAGATCGTCGTCGCCGGCGGCTTCGGCGTCGGCAAGACCACCTTCGTCGGCGCGGTCTCGGAGATCGCCCCGCTGACCACCGAGGCGGTCATGACCGCCGCCTCCGAGGGTGTCGACGACCTCACTGTCGTGCCCGGCAAGGTCACCACCACGGTGGCCATGGACTTCGGGCGGGTCTCGCTGGACCGCGAGCTGATCCTGTACCTGTTCGGCACACCGGGCCAGAACCGCTTCTGGTTCATGTGGGACGACCTGTGCCGCGGCGCCATCGGCGCGGTGGTGCTGGTGGACACCCGCCGGCTGGCGGACTGCTTCTCGGCCATCGACTACTTCGAGGACGCCGGGCTGCCCTACATCGTCGGCGTGAACTGCTTCGACGGCATGCTCACGCACGAGGTCGCCGACGTCCGCGAGGCGCTGTCGATCCCGCCGGACGTGCCGGTGGTCACCTGTGACGCCCGCAGCCGGGAGTCCACCAAGCTGACCCTGATCCGCCTGGTGGAGCACGCCATGTCACGCTTCGCAGCGGCGGCGGCATCGTAGGTAGGCGACGATCGCGTAACGCCGAGGGCGGCACCGGATACCGGTGCCGCCCTCGCGTTTATGCTCCTTGCATCCACTGATATACACCAGTGTCCGAATTAGGCAGGTCGAGCATGTCCGGGACGATAACCCTCACCCGCCGCAGCGGGTTCCAGCTGCGGCCGCGGGCGTACAAGGTGTGGATCGACGGGATCTCGGTCGGCCGGCTGGCACAGAACGGCGCGGCGGAGTTCGCCGTGGACCCCGGTGTGCATCTGGTCGAGCTGTCGCTGGACGGGATGTACTCGAAGAAGGTCCAGGTGGAGGTCCGCGAGGGCGCCACCCGACGGCTGCACTGCGGGGCGAACGGGCCGCTGGCGTTCAGCGCGTTCGGACTGCTGTTGCCGGGCCTCGCGATCAAGCTGACGCTGACGCACTGAGTGCTGGCTGGCTGAGCGCTGACGCACTGAGCGCAGCCCCGGGAATCCTCTTACGCGGCAGCACTCTCCGCAACCGACAGCTTCCGCAGCGTATGCGGCATCTGCCATCCGCCGGCCAGCCGTGACGTGTGCACCGGCTGCCCGCCCCCGAAGAACTCGCAGAACTTCATGATCAGCGGGTCCCACTCCTCGGGGTCGATGTAGTGGGTTCCGGGGATGACCAGCTTCTCTTCCACGTGCGTCCGCAGTACTTCCACCTCGAACGCGGTCATCCGCTCGTCGCCGAAGGAGTGCGCCTTCACCAGACGGCCCTCCATCTGGATCGGGCACTCCAGGATGCGCGGCGGTGAGACCAGTTCCGACTCCTGCTCGGTCAGGCCGGCCAGCCCGAACTTGTCGCGCTCGGTGCGGTAGCCCTGCTCCGCCCGATACGGCGCGACCTCCAGGCGGCCGGTGGTCAGCGCGATGCGGTCGACGTAAGCGGCCATATCGGAGGACGGCAGGTTCAGGACGCACTCGCCCTCGCGGGCGATGTTGGCCGAGGTCTGTGAAGCGTTGCCCAACCCCAGCATGGCGTTTCCGTTGAGCCACCAGGCCGAGGACATCGGGGCGATGTTGGGGGTGCCGTCCTCGTTGCGGGTCGTGATCAGGACGACGGGGGTACCGAAGTAAAGGACTTTGATGCCGGGAACGGTGTGCATGGATCAATCGTCCGCCGCGCCGACCTGCGGTACTGGCGGGTTCCGGACCTGTCACCGAGCGGGCGCCGGCCCCGGCTTCAGCAGTTCCATGAAGGCCGTGACCGGCGCACTGTCCGCCACACCTTCGGGCGTCGCCACGAACACCGACCGCGGTGCGACCTCCCGCGGATCCAGCGCCACCACGGCCACATCCGGCCGCACCGTCTCGGCCCCCAGCGCCGGGATCAGCGTGATGCCGAGCCCGGCCGCCACGAACCCCTGCTTCGCCGACCATTCCAGGACCACGAAAGGGATTCCCGGCTGGAACTCCCCGCTCTGCACCGAGGCGATGAGCGTGTCCTGCGACCGCGGCTGACCGGCGATCCAGTTCTCGCCCTCCAGATCGGCCAGCGACAGCATCTCCCGGTCGGCCAGCCGATGGCCGCGGGGCAGCGCCACCGCCAGCGCGTCGTCCATCAGCCGGCGCAGCCGCACCCCCTCGAAGACCGGCTCCGGGCTCGCCGTCCCGATGACCGCCAGGTCCAGGTCCCCTTCGCGGAGGTCTGCGACCAGGCGGCGCGTGAGCCCTTCGGCGTGCGTCACGATGACCGCCGGATACGCCTGCCGGAACGCGGCGATGGCGCGTGGCATCAGGACCATGTCGGCGGTCGGGATCGCCCCGAGCCGGAGCCGACCGCCGCCCAGGGTCCCGACGGCCCGCACATCGGCCACAGCGGCCCGGAGACGGCCCACGACGGCCGTCGCGTGCGGCACCAAGGCCCGACCCTCCTCGGTCAGCCGTACGCCCCGCGGGAGGCGGTCGAACAACGGCGCGCCGACCGAAGCCTCCAGCGCGGCTATCTGACGCGATATCGCCGACTGCGTATAGCCGAGCGAGCCGGCCGCCGCGGTGAACGATTCGCGCCGCGCGACCTCCAGGAAGACTTCGAGCAGCGCGGTGTCCATGACAAGCCATGCTAGCTGGGCATGGGATACATGCAGACTATTCGCTACTGGTATCGCTCCGGCCCGCATAGCTTCGCCGCATGACTGCTTTCACTCTCGACAACCCCGCCGGCGTTCCCTCCTCGGCGACCAAGGCCTTCTCCAACGTCGCCGTCATCCCGCTCGGCGAGCGCACCCTGCTGATGCTGGCCGGCCAGGTGGCGTGGGACGACGACCACAAGATCGTCGGCGGCGACGACCTGCGCGCCCAGACCCGCCGGGTGATGGACCTGATCGGCGAAGTGCTGGCCGCGCACGGGGCGGGCTTCGCGGACGTCATCAGCCTGCGCACGTTCCTGACCGACATCTCCCGCATCCGTGAGTACGGCGAGGTGCGCGCGGAGTACTTCCCGGGGCTGCCCGCGCCGACCAGCACCACGGTCCAGGTCTCCTCGCTCTTCCTGCCCGACGCCTTGATCGAGGTGGAGGCCACGGCCATCATCTGATCCCTGATCCGATATCGGCTCCGCCAGTGATCCGGTATCGGACGCGATACCGGATCCGGCGCGGTGCCTGATCCGGCGATCTGATACCGGATCGAATCCGTTTTCTCAGGTCAGCGGCCCACAACGGGCCTATCCTGGCAGCGTGCCATCGGTTCGGGTCGGCGACGTCGACGTCTATTACGAGATCCACGGTGAAGGCCCGCCGCTGGTCTTTGTCGGCGGCCTCGGCGTGGACATGACCGTCTTCGCCCCCTTCACCGAACGCCTGGCCCGCAGCTTCCGCGTCCTCACCTTCGACAACCGCGGAGCGGGCCGCACCGACAAGCCCGACATCCCGTACTCGATCCCGATGATGGCCGAGGACACCGTCGGCCTGATGGACGCCCTCGGCCTCCCCCGCGCCCACCTGGTCGGCGTCTCGATGGGCGGCCGCATCGCCCTGGAGATCGCCGCCGCGCACCCCGCCCGCGTCGACCGCATGGTGCTGATCGCCACGGCGGCCACCGGAACCGGCCGATTACGGATGTCGATCCCGGCCCGCGTCCTCGGATTCGCAAAACGCCTGCACCTGCTGCCAGGAGTCAGCCCCGAGCGCCGACAACCGCACTACGCGCACCTGCGCCAACTGGCGGCCAGCACGTCCTACGACGGCACCGACCGCCTGTCCGAGATCCAGGCGCCGACGCTGATCCTGCACGGCCACCGCGACCGCAGCATGAAGCCGGCCGCCGCCCTGGCCACCCGAGTCGGCATCCGCGACTCCGAGATCGAATTCTTCCGCGGCGGCCACATGTTCTTCATGCTGACCCAGCGGGACGCGGTCGCCGACCGGGTCGAGGACTTCCTGCAGGACTGGCGCGGCCGGAGCTGGCCGACGAATCTGGCGCAGATTTAGAGCATGCGCGGCTTGCCGCCCTACCGCACCAGCCCCACAGCCGCCCGCAGTCCCTTCACGAACCGAGCGGGCTCATACCGTTCCGGATCGGTCAGCACCAGCCGAGCAGCCATCTCGGCAAGCGTCACCACCGTGTGCGCGATCAATTCCGGATCAAGATCCGTCGACGCGTCGAACGTCCGCGTGATCCACCGACCCAGCTCCTCCGCGGAAGCCAATACCAGGCCCCGCGTCTCCTCCCGCGCCGCATTGAACTGCGCCGGCATATCCGCCATCGGCGACACCACGCAGGACCAACGCTCCGGCGCAGCCCGCACGGCGGCCAGGAACCCGTCCAGGGCCTCTGCAAGGACATCCGCGGGATGCGCGCCGGCCGCCAACCCCTTACGCAGCGCGGGCAAGAGCTCCACCAACTGTTCTAGAGCCGCCGCCTGTTCGCGGCGCAGCAACTCCCCCAATAGCGTTTCCCTATTAGGGAACACCCCATAGACCACCGGCTTCGTGACTCCGGTAGCCGCCGCCACCGCCTCCATCGTCACCGCGCCGTGCCCGTCCCGGACCACGATGCGCAGCGCCGCGTCCAGTAACTCCCGGCGACGCTGCTCGATCGGCACCCGCGGCGCGTACTCGCGGCGCCGCCGCCCGTTCTTCGTCACCACACCCGGCCCCTTTACAAAGCTACGTCCGCGTAGCATATTGCTACGCGCCGGTAGTAATTCCCGGCGTCCACTGTAGAGGAGGCACGCAAGATGCCCCACCCCAGCGCCGAAGACGTCCCCGTCTCCCCCGAGCGCGGACCCCTGCGCAGCCTCGACAACGGCTTCTTCGGCCCGGACTCGGTGAGCTGGCGGGTCTGGACGTCGCCGACCTCGCTCATCGGCTTCCAGCGGGCCGTGGTGCTCGAGCACTTCGACCCTCCGCTGGCCGCGGCGGTCGCCGACAGCGGCGGCATCTATGAGGATCCGCACGGCCGCCTCGACCAGACCCTCGCCTACTTCCTCACGGTCGCAGTCGGGGACAGCCGCACTGTGGTTCAGGCTGCGGAGTTCCTAATGCGTATCCATGCCAAAGCCACCGGCGTGGAACCCATTACCGGGAAACGCTATAGCGCCAACAACCCGGACTCCCAGCTGTGGATCCACATAACCGGCTGGCACAGTGTCCTGAAGTGCTACGAGCTCTACGGTCCCGGCCGCTTGTCCAAATCCGATGAGGACCGCTACTGGGCCGAGTGCAGGATCGCCGCCGAGCTCCAGACCTGCGACCCCGCAGAGGTCCCGCGCAATCGCGAGGAAGTGAAGGCGTACTTCGAGAAGGTGCGTCCGCAGCTGTGCTCCTCAGAACGCGCGCACCGCGGAATGCATTACCTGCTCTACCCGCCCCTCAAGAAGGTGGGCTTCCGGGTCTGGGCGGCCTCACGCTTCACAGCGATCCTGAGCATCCACTCTCTACCGACCTGGATGCGCCGCACCGGGGGTTTCCACCAATGGCGGCTTATTGACTTCGGAATCCGTGTAGCGCAGCCGTTCATCCGTATAGGAACGCGTATCGCGAAGAAACCGTGGGTCGGAGTCAACGTGATCGCTCCGGTCGCCCCGGTGACCGGCAAAGTCCTGCGGCAACACTACAAATCAGCGCCGCCGCAGGACTCGGCGATCGTCAGCCCCGCGCGAGCCCGGGAACTTCACGGCACGATGGGCTCACGCCTCCCCGATCAGCAGGCGGTGCCGGGCGGCGGCGGTGCGGCGTTGACGAGGTAGTCGTCGACATGCGCGTCCAGGCACGCCGATCCGTTGCTGCCGTAGGCCGTGTGGCCGTGTGACTCCGAGGTGAGCAGGACTCCGTTCGCCAGGGTGTCGGCCACGCGGACCCCCCACTGGTAAGGCGTGACGGGGTCTCCTGTCGACGACACCACCAGGATCGGCAGCGTGCCGGGCGCCCGGACCGCATGCGGGAAATCGGCGGTCGGCCAGGAGCCACAGGGCAGCGCCATGGTCGCGCGCTCGGCGCCGAGGTGCGGTGACGCGGCTTCGGCGGCGGCCAGGAGCGACCCGTAGCCGACCGTCCCGCTCGGCCAGGGCCGATCGACGCAGAACAACGCGGCGTCGTCCTGGAAACTGTCGAGGTAGCCGGTCACCGGCCCCGGAGCTCCCTGAGCGCGGCTGTTCAACGTATCCGCCAAGCCCAGGAGCTGCGTACCGTCGCCGGCAGCCGCGGCCGAGAGCGCGGGACCGGTCAGTGCATAGAAGGCGCCCGGCGCAATACCGTTGAGCCGCAGTGCCGTCGCCAACTCATTGGGCCCGACGGTGCGCGTGGTCCCCTGAGCCGGCAGTGGCGAGGTCTTCACCTGTTGCTGGAGCTTGTCGATCAGAGCCATGATGCCGGCCGGCGTAGAAGCGGGGCAGGTGACGCCAGGCGTCGTATTGCAGACATCGGCGTAGTACTGCAGTTCGCTCTCCTCGGACAGCGCACCTTCGACCGTCATCTGAGTCCCGGTGAGGGAGGGGTCGAAGATGCCGTCCACCGCCATGGTCCTGATGCGCCCCGGGAACAACTCGGCATAGACGAGTCCCTGGAACGAACCGTAGGAGTAGCCGAAGTAGTTCATCTTGCTGTCGCCGAGAACCGCCCGCAGGATGTCCATGTCGCGGGCGTTCGCGATCGACCCGATCTGGCCCAGCAGGCCCGGGGCGGAGTTCGCTCGGCAGGCCGCCGTGAAGTTCCGCCCGGCCTTGACCAGCGCGGCGACCCCCGCGTGGGTGGACGGTGCCGGGTCCAGGTGCGTATAGGCGTCAGTCGCAGCGGTATCCATGCAGGTCAAGGTGGTGTCACTGCCCTCGATCCCCCGCCGGTCCCAGGAGACGATGTCGAAGTCCGCCAGCACCGAGGCGCCCATCGACGACGCGTCCCCCGGCAGGTCCGCCAGGCCCGAATCGCCGGGCCCGCCCGGGTCCAGGATCAGGCTCCCGATGCGATGGGCCGGATCGCCGGCGGGCTTCTTGATCACCGGCAGCCGGAAGTCGCCTGCTTCGGGCCGGCTGTAATCACGCGGCACGACGAACGTCGCGCACTCGAACCCCGGACTCCCCGCACACGGCTGCCAGTCCAGCCGCTGCCCGTAATACCCCGCGAGCGGCGCCGCCGTCGCCTGCGCGGGCGCCGCCAGCCCGGCCGCGATCAAAGCGATCGCCCCGAGCACCGCGAATTGTCTCCGCATTCCGCCTCCCGTGTCATGCGGTCGGCGGAACACCGACCGCCGGGAGACAGGACGAGGCGGATTCCCACGGCCGTTGCGGCCGTGACCGGATCGAGACGGTCGCACCACGGAGCGCGATGCTCGCAGGAGTCGCGCGGCGTACCGGAACCGGCAGGCGGGTCAGCCGCGCGACCGGTCCAGCTCGATGGCCTTCCGCAACGCCTTACGCGCTCTGGACCGGTCGCGGGCGTCGTTGTGGGCCAACGACAACCGATACCATCCGCGCCAGTTCTCCGGATCCGCCTCGACCTCGGCCCTGCGCTTCTCGAAGATCTCGTCGGCCGCCTTCAGATCCGGCCGCCCCGACGGCCGCCGCGGGATCTCCTCCGTCGGCCACAGCCCCTCGGCCTCCAGCCGGGTACCGAGGCGCGAAGAGGCGTTGCCCATCCGCACCTCGGTGACCACGAACCAAACGCCCACGACCGGCAGCATCAGCACGCCGATTCCGAACAGCACCAGCACCGGCTTGCCCGTCGCCATCAGCCACACCCCGCGCTGGACGGCCAGCAGCAGGTAGAAGCACAGGATGACGACCAGGATCAGGGCCGTGGTGCGGTTGCGCATGAGGGTGCCTAGGTGCCTATCGCGGGGTTCTACAGGTCCAGCAACGCGTCCAGGCCGACGGTCAGGCCGGCCGGCAGCGTCGCGATCTTCTTGCAGGCCAGGACCACACCGGGCATGAACGAGGCGCGGTCCAGCGAGTCGTGCCGGATCGTCAGGGTCTCGCCGACCGTGCCGAGCAGCACTTCCTGGTGCGCGATCAGGCCGCGCAGCCGGACCGAGTGCACCGGGACGCTCTCGACGGTCGCGCCGCGCGCACCGTCCAGACCCGTCTTCGTGGCGTCGGGCATCGGCGCGCTTCCGGCCTTGGCCCTGGCCTCGGCGATCAGCTCCGCGGTGCGGGTCGCGGTGCCCGAGGGGGCGTCGACCTTGTCCGGGTGGTGCAGCTCGACGATCTCCACGCTCTCGAAGTACGGCGCGGCGCCGGCCGCGAACCGCATCATCAGCACAGCGCCGATGGAGAAGTTCGGGGCCACCAGGACCCGGACATCGGTACCGGGCAGGAGCGCGCGGACCTGCTCCTGCCGGGCCTCGTCGAAGCCGGAGGTGCCGACCACGACGTCGATCCCGTGCCGGACGCAGAACTCGATGTTCTGCACGGTCACGCCGGGGTGCGTGAAGTCGACCGCGACCTGCGCCCCGGCCTCGACCGCGCGCCGCGGGTCGTCGTCGGCGTCGATCTGCGCGACCAGGTCCAGCCCGGGCGCGTCCAGCACGGCGCGGCAGACGGCCTGCCCCATCCGGCCGGCCGCGCCGAACACCGCGACCTTCACGACCGCTTGGCCGAGAGCGGCTGTCACGCCGGTCATCCCAGAGCCCCTTCGAACGATGAAGCGTCCTCGTAGTCCCCGATGACCGCGACCGCCTGGGGCTGCCGCAGGAACTCCTCGGCCACCTCCTTGACGTCCTCGACTGTCACCGATTCCACCCGCTCCAGCAACTCCTCGATGGTGAGGTGCTCGCCGTAGACGAGTTCGTTCTTCCCTATCCGGGTCATCTGCGAGCCGGTGTCCTCCAGCGAGAGCACCGTCGAACCGCGCACCTGGCCGATGCCCCGGCGCAGCTCCTCCTCGGTGACGCCGCCGTCGGCGACCTTCAGGACCTCGTCGCGGCAGATCTTCAGCACCTCGGTGAAGTTCTCCGGCTGGCAGCCGGCGTAGACACCGAACATGCCGCAGTCGGCGTGGTGAGTGGAGAAGCTGTAGACCGAGTACGCCAGGCCGCGCTTCTCGCGGACCTCCTGGAACAACCGCGAGGACATGCCGCCGCCGAGGATCGTGGACAGGATGCCCAGCGGGTAGCGGCGCTGGTCGTTGCGGGCCACGCCCGGCACGCCGAGCACGACGTGCGTCTGCTCGGTCGCCTTGCTGACCAGGCGCAGGCCCGAGTGGGAGACGCCGCAGTCGCCGCCGATGCGCGGCACGACCGGCCGGCGGTCGGCGTCCCGGGAGCCGCGGGCCTGGGCGAACGCCTGGTCCACCAGGGCCACCACGACCTCGTGGTCGAGGTTGCCGGCGGCCGAGACCACCAGGTGGTCGTCGGTGTAGTGGGAGTGGTAGTACTCGGCGATCGTGTCCCGGGTCAGGGCGTTGACCGACTCCACCGAGCCCAGGATCGGCCGGCCCAGCGGCGAGTCACCCAGCAGGGCGTAGGCGAACTCGTCGTGGATCTGGTCGGCGGGCTCGTCCTCGGTCATCGCCATCTCCTCGAGGATGACGTTGCGCTCGGAGGCCACGTCCTCGGACCGGATCAGCGCCGAGGTGACCAGGTCGCAGACCACGTCGATGGCCAGCGGGAGGTCGGTGTCGAGCACCCGCGCGTAGTAGCACGTGTACTCCTTGGCGGTGAAGGCGTTCATCTCGCCGCCGACCGCGTCGAGCGCCGCCGAGATCTCCAGCGCCGACCGCTTCGCGGTGCCCTTGAACAGCAGGTGTTCCAGGTAGTGGGTGGCGCCGGACTCCTCGGGGTGCTCATCGCGCGAGCCGATGCCGGTCCAAATGCCGAAGGTCACCGAACGGACGGAGGGCATGGTCTCCGTGACCACGCGCAAACCGCCGGGCAGGACGGTACGGCGCACAGTGCCGTTGCCGTTCTGCCCGGCGATCAGGGTCTCAACCGGGTACAAGAGGGTTACTCCGCCTTGGCCTCGGCCGGCTTGCTCTCCTGCTCGTCCGGCAGCACCGGGATCAGCGAGAGCTTGCCGCGGGAGTCGATCTCGGCGATCTCCACCTGCACCTTGTCCCCGACCTTGATCACGTCCTCGACGTTCTCCACCCGCTTGCCGCCGGCCAGCTTCTTCAGCTGGGAGACGTGCAGCAGGCCGTCGCGGCCGGGCATCAGCGAGACGAACGCGCCGAAGGTCGTGGTCTTCACCACGGTGCCCAGGTAGCGCTCGCCGACCTCCGGCATCGTCGGGTTCGCGATCTGGTTGATCGTGGTCCGCGCGGCCTCGGCGGCCGAGCCGTTGGCGGCACCGATGTAGATCGTGCCGTCGTCCTCGATCGTGATCTCGGCGCCGGTGTCCTCCTGGATCTGGTTGATCATCTTGCCCTTCGGGCCGATGACCTCGCCGATCTTGTCCACCGGGATCTTCACCGAGATGATGCGCGGGGCGAACTCGCTCATCTCGTCCGGGACGTCGATGGCTTCCATCATGACGTCCAGGATGTGCAGGCGGGCGTCCTTGGCCTGCTTCAGGGCGGCGGCCAGGACCGAGGCCGGGATGCCGTCCAGCTTGGTGTCCAGCTGCAGGGCGGTGACGAAGTCCTTGGTGCCGGCGACCTTGAAGTCCATGTCGCCGAAGGCGTCCTCGGCACCGAGGATGTCGGTCAGCGCGACGTACTCGGTCTTGCCGTCGATCTCCGCCGAGACCAGGCCCATCGCGATACCGGCGACCGGGGCCTTCAGCGGCACACCGGCGTTCAGCAGCGACATGGTCGAGGCGCAGACCGAGCCCATCGAGGTGGAGCCGTTCGAGCTCAGTGCCTCGGACACCTGGCGGATCGCGTAGGGGAAGTCCTCGCGGGCCGGCAGGACCGGGACGAGCGCGCGCTCGGCGAGGGCGCCGTGGCCGATCTCCCGGCGCTTGGGCGAGCCCACGCGGCCGGTCTCACCGGTGGAGTACGGCGGGAAGTTGTAGTTGTGCATGTAGCGCTTGCGCGTCTCGGGGTTCAGCGTGTCCAGCTGCTGCTCCATGCGGAGCATGTTCAGCGTGGTGATGCCCAGGATCTGGGTCTCGCCGCGCTCGAACAGCGCCGAACCGTGGACCCGCGGCACGACCTCGACCTCGGCGGACAGCGGACGGATGTCACGCACGCCACGGCCGTCGATGCGGACCTGGTCGCGGATGATGCGCTCGCGGACCAGCTTCTTGGTCAGCGCGCGGAACGCGCCGCCGATCTCCTTCTCGCGGCCCTCGAACTGCTGCGCGAGCTTCTCCACGACCAGCGCCTTGACGCGGTCCAGCTCCTCCTCGCGCTCCTGCTTGGCGGCGATGGTCAGCGCGTTGGCCAGCTCGGTCTTGGCGGTCGCGGTCACGGCCTCCAGGACGTCGTCCTGGTAGTCCAGGAAGCGCGGGAACTCCGCGGTGGCCTTGGCGGCCGACGAGGCCAGCTCCTGCTGGGCGACACACAGCGCCTTGATGAAGGGCTTGGCGGCCTCCAGGCCGTCGGCGACGACCTCCTCGGTCGGGGCGGTGGAGCCGCCGGCGACCAGGGCCACGGTCTCGCTGGTGGCCTCGGCCTCGACCATCATGATCGCGACATCGCCGTCGTCCAGCACCCGGCCGGCCACCACCATGTCGAACACGGCGTCGGCAAGCTCGGTGTGGGTCGGGAAGGCGACCCAGCGGTCCTGGATCAGGGCGACGCGCACGCCGCCGATCGGACCGGAGAACGGCAGGCCGGCCAGCTGGGTGGACGCCGACGCGGCGTTGATCGCCACGACGTCGTACAGGTGGTCCGGGTTCAGCGCCATGATCGTGGCCACGACCTGCACCTCGTTGCGCAGGCCCTTGGCGAAGGACGGACGCAGCGGCCGGTCGATGAGCCGGCAGGTGAGGATCGCGTCCTCACTGGGCCGGCCCTCACGCCGGAAGAACGAGCCGGGAATCCGGCCCACGGCGTACATGCGCTCCTCGACATCCACCGTCAGCGGGAAGAAGTCGAGCGATTCCTTGGGGGACTTGGAAGCGGTGGTCGCGGAAAGGACCATCGTCTCCTCGTCCAGATAGGCCACGACCGACCCGGCGGCCTGACGGGCCAGCCGGCCCGTCTCGAAGCGCACGGTGCGCTGACCGAACGGACCATTGTCGATGACGGCCTCGGTGGTGAAAACACCCTCGGACAAGAGGTACTCCTCAGTTCGTATGCGGCGGACTGAAGAGGACGCGGTTGTCGTGGACCCACGCCGCCGTGCGGCGGCCCGGTCTTCGATCGAAGCCCACGGGTGCGTAACATCCCGAGGGCCACTACCGAAGATCGGCGCCCAACCGGCCATTCGACGCGAACCACGTCGCGCAGTGCCTCTTCAGTTCCCTAAAACGTATTGAACTTTTCCGGTACCCACTCTAACCGGAAAAGTCATCAGCTTGGTCCGGCCCAGCACCCAGCGGGTACGCAACAGGAGCGGTCCGTGACCACGAACCGCTCCTGCGACACAACAACAAGGACTACCGACGCAGCCCCAGCTTCTCGATCAGCGCCCGGTACCGCACAATGTCGGTGTTCTGCAGGTAACCCTGCAACCGCCGCCGCTGACCAACCAGCAGCAACAGCCCACGCCGGCTGTGGTGGTCGTGCTTGTGGAACTTCAGGTGCTCGGTGAGCTCGTTGATGCGGTACGTGAGCAGCGCGATCTGCACCTCGGGAGAACCGGTGTCAGTGGCACTCGTCCCGTAGTCCTCAACGATCTTCTTCTTAGTAGCTGCGTCCAGAGACACCCGTAACTCCTCGTAAGATTGTGGTCGCTGAGCGTCCCCGGTCGTCTCCACGGGAACCACACAACTCGCGGCCGACTGCCAACCCTACCAGCCCCGCACC
>NZ_JAAFYZ010000174.1 GCF_018274385.1 Catenulispora pinistramenti
CCGGCCCGCAAACCCCAGACCCCAAAAAAGACCCGCCCCCCGAACAGCCCGCAGATAGAGCAGCTAAAGCAAACAAGCAAACAAGCAAGCAAACAAACAAACAAGCAAGCAAGGGCGCCCGCACCAGCAGGCGCCCATCACACCGTCAAGCTCACACCCACCCAGGCATCGGATACCGAGCCATCAACTCCCGCACCTGCCCAGCGATCCGCGGGTAAGCATCCGTATCGCCCTTGGCAGCAGCCTCCACCGCCTCGTCCATCCACTGCGCCACCTGCCCCATCTGCTCCGGAACCAAGCCGCGGGTGGTGATCGCGGCGGCGCCGAGGCGGATGCCGGAGGGGTCGAAGGGCTTGCGGGGGTCGAAGGGGACCGAGTTGTAGTTCAGTTCGATGCCGGCGGCGTCCAGGGCCTTGGCGGCCACCTTGCCGGTGACGCCCTTCGGCGTCAGGTCGGCCAGGATCAGGTGGTTGTCCGTGCCGCCGGAGACCAGGTCCCAGCCGCGCTCGGTGAGGGCGGCGGCCAGGGCCTTGGCGTTGGCGACGATGGTTGCCGCGTAGGTGCGGAAGTCCGGCTGCGCGGCTTCCTTCAGTGCCACCGCGATGCCGGCTGTGGTGTGGTTGTGCGGGCCGCCCTGCAGGCCCGGGAACACGGCCTTGTCGATCGGGGTGGCGTACTGCTCGGTGGTCATGATCATGGCGCCGCGGGGGCCGCGCAGGGTTTTGTGGGTGGTGGTGGTGATGACATCCGCGTAGCCGACCGGGGAGGGGTGCGCGCCGCCGGCTACCAGGCCTGCGATGTGCGCGATGTCGGACACCAGGACGGCGCCGACCTCCTTGGCGATGTCGGCGAAGGCCGGGAAGTCGATGGTGCGGGGGATCGCGGTGCCGCCGCAGAAGATGACCTTCGGGCGCTCCTTCAGGGCCAGGTCGCGGACCTCGTTCATGTCCACGATGCCGGTCTCGCGGGAGACGCCGTAGGCGACCGGGTTGAACCACTTGCCGGTGACCGACACCGGCGAACCGTGGGTGAGGTGGCCGCCGGCGGCCAGCCCGGCGCCCATGAAGACGTCGCCGGGCTTCAGGAACGCCAGGTAGACCGCGAGGTTCGCCGGGGAGCCGGAATACGGCTGCACGTTGGCGTGCTCCACGCCGAACAGCGCCTTGGCCCGGTCGATCGCGATCGTCTCGATCGGGTCGATGAACTGCTGGCCCTCGTAATAGCGGCGGCCGGCGTAGCCCTCGGAGTACTTGTTGGTCAGGATCGTGCCAGAGGCCTCCAGGACCGCGGTGGAGACGTAGTTCTCCGAGGCGATCATGCGGATCTTCTCGTACTGACGGCGGGCTTCGTCCTCGATCAGACCCGCGATCTGCGGGTCTTCCTTGGCGAGTTCGGGAATGGCGGGCGAGTGCATGTGATGCCTCCTCGGGCGTCATCGTCCGGAAGGACACCCAGGCGCACGGTGCCCGCTATATCGATCGCTTCCCGGTGGTTGTTTCCACCTAACTGCGCCAGTCGCGATGGATAGATGCTATCGCTGCGCGGGTTCCAACAGCGCCACGCATTCCACATGCCGAGTCATCGGGAACAGGTCGAAGGCCCGCAGCTCGGTGAGCTCGTAGCCGGCCTCGGCGAAGTACGCCACGTCGCGCGCCAGCGAAGCCGGATCGCACGCCACATACGCCACGGCCCGCGGAGTCAGCCCGGCGATCCGCACGCACACATCCCGCCCGGCCCCGGCCCGCGGCGGGTCCAGCACGACGACGTCCGCGTGGTCGGGGAGGTAGCCCGTGTCGGCGATGACGTCCTCTACAGAGCCCTCTACGAGGTCTACCCACGGGAACTCGGCGCTCTCCTCCGCGTCGTCCACGAACCCGAGGTTGTGCGCGGCGTCCCGCACGGCCTGCCGGTCCAGCTCCACGGCCAACACCGCGCCGCTCTCGCCGACGGCTTCAGCCAACGGAGCGGCGAACAGGCCGACTCCACTATAGAGGTCGAGCGCCACGTCCCCGTCCTCAGGCTTCAGGAAGTCCAGGACCGCTTCGGTCAGGACATCCGGAGCCGCCGGGTGCACCTGCCAGAAGCCGCTTCCGCTGACCCGCCAGGTGCGGCCCTCGGCGACCTCGCGTACGTAAGGACGCCCATGGATACGCTGCACACCGGAGACGTGGGTGTGCCTGGAGACCCCGCGCAATACGGACACCTTCACATCGGCGCCCACATAAGGCATCTGCTCTCCACGCTTCGGCGTGACCACCAGAGCCCGGTCTGCAGAGCCGGTCGCGGCGATCACCTCAATCGTCTCCATCCCCGGCCAGTCCCGCGCCAGAGCCCCGACCTCGTCCACTCCAGAGGACGCAATAGCGCACTCCTCTACAGGGACCACTTCATGGGAACGGTGCTTACGGAACCCAAGGCTCCCGTCGGGATCCACCGCGAACTGCACGCGGGTCCGCCAGCCGAAGGGCGAGCCGACCTCCTCGACCACCACCTCACGGTCCAGCTTCGCCAGCCGCCGCAGCTGATCGGCGACCACCTCGCCCTTGAGCCGCAGCTGCGCCTCATAGCTCGCGTGCTGCCAGTCGCAGCCGCCGCACAGCCCCGGCCCGGCGTATTCGCACGGCGCCGGCACACGGTCCTCGGAGGCCTGAAGGATCTCCACCGCGTCGGCCCGCCAGAACGAGTCCTTGGAGTCGCCCTCCGTCACTTCCGCGACCACCCGCTCCCCGGGCAACGCGTGCCGCACGAACACCGCGCGCCCCTCGTGCCGCGCCACGCAGAATCCGCCGTGTCCGGGTGGGCCGACCTCGACCTCGATCCGGAGCCCGACGGCGTCGCCGGGGCTGGGTTCGGGGGCGGTCGGAGCGGCGGATCGGCGGCGGTCTGCGGGTCGTTTCACATCGCCAGCCTAGGGGTAGTCGCCATGGCCCACCGCCGGGCGCGCCTCAGGCGTGGAAACCGGGGTTCACGCCCCGTAGTACCGTCGAGATACGAACATCCTTTGTCCGTCGTCCTAAGTCTCCCGAGAGGGTCGAACGTGCACGTCGTCATCATGGGGTGCGGCAGAGTGGGCTCCACCCTGGCGCACAGCCTGGAAGATCTCGGCCACACGGTCGCGATCATCGATCAGGACCCCGGGGCCTTCCGCAGGCTCAGCCCGCACTTCGCCGGCCGCCGGGTCACCGGAGCCGGATTCGACCGCGACACTCTTGCCGAGGCGGGGATAGGAGACGCCGGGGCGTTCGCCGCGGTGTCCAGCGGCGACAACTCGAACATCATCGCCGCGCGGGTCGCGCGGGAGAACTTCGGCGTGGAGAACGTCTGCGCACGCATCTACGACCCGCGCCGCGCGGAGATATACCAGCGCCTCGGCATCCCCACCGTGGCGACCGTGCGCTGGACCGCGGACCAGATGCTGCGCCGGCTGCTGCCGGCCGGCTCCACCGAGCTGTGGCGCGACCCCAGCGGTCAGGTGGCCCTGGTCGAGGTGCACACCGCCCCGGGCTGGATGGGGCACCGGGTCTACAAGCTGGAGGAGACCACCGGCGTGCGGGTGGCCTACGTGACCCGGCTCGGCGAGGCCGTGCTGCCCGCCTCCGACACCGTGCTGCAGGACGGCGACCTGGTGCAGGTCATGGTGAACCCGGCGGACGTCGCGCGGGTCGAGGAAGCTTTCGCGAAGGGACCGGGCGCCTGATGCGTGTCGCAATCGCCGGGGCGGGCAACGTCGGCATCTCCATCGCCAAGGAACTGCTGGAGAACGGCCACGAGGTCCTGCTGATCGACCGCGACCCGTCGCGGATCGCGGTGGAGGGGCTGCCGACCGCCGAGTGGCTGCTGGCCGACGCCTGCGAGATCTCCTCGCTGGACGAGGCGGCGCTCCAGCGCTGCAACGTGGCGGTGGCGGCCACCGGCGACGACAAGGCCAACCTGGTCGTGTCGCTGCTGGCCAAGACCGAGTACGGGGTGCCGCGCGTGGTGGCCCGCATCAACCATCCCAAGAACGAGTGGATGTTCGACGAGAAGTGGGGCGTGGACGTCGCGGTCTCCACCCCGCGCCTGCTCTCGGCGCTGGTCGAGGAGGCCGTCTCGGTCGGCGACCTGGTGCGCCTGCTGCGCTTCAGCCAGGGCGACGCCAACCTGGTCGAGCTGACCCTGCCCAACGACACCGCGCTGGTCGGCACCACGGTCGGCGAGGTCGACTGGCCGGAGGACACCGCGCTGGTGACCATCATCCGCGGCGGCCGGGTGCTGATCCCGAGCCCGGAGGAGCCGCTGGCGGCGCTGGACGAGCTGCTGTTCGTGGCGCACGTGGACCGCGAGGAAGAGCTCGAGGAGCTGCTGTCACCGGCTGCAGAGGGCTGATTCGGGCCGCCTAGGTCAAGGGCCGGGGCCCGCGGGGACGAATCCCTGCGGGCCCCGGCCTTTTCGCTGCCGGCGATTCCGGCGGCGGGTTTCCGCCCGGCGGGTTCGGCGGTGCGTCGAAGGCGGGTCGAAGGCGGGTCGAAGGCGGGTCGAAGGCGGACCAAAGGCGATCGGACCGCGACTCAGCTCGCGTCTCGGCCCGCGACTCGGCCCGCGACTCGCCTCAGCCGGCAGCCGAAGCCGAGGCCTCTATCAGCGCCCTGCGGATCCGCCGGCCGAGCCGCAGGCTGTTCACCGCGGTCTCCCAGCCGAGCCCGCCGGGCACGATCTCGACGTCGGTGTGGCCGCCGCGGCGGACCAGGGTGACGTGCGCGCAGAACAGCCGGTTCGATCCGCGGCCGACCAGGACGGTGTCGGCCGGGGCCGGACGCGGCCGGGCCAGCGGACGCCGGCTGGTGCGCAGGCCCGGGAGTACGTTGTATCCGGCGCCCAGCCGGGTGCGGAGCAGGTCGGCGACGTCCGGCGCCGTGAGGTCGGAACGGTCGAGGGTGAGCGTGGACATGGTGGTCCCTTCCAGCCGGGCGGAACGGGGCGCGCGGCTAACTGAGACAGTAGAGTATCAAGTGAGATGGAGCTGTATCAATTGACTACGGCCACCCCCGGCGACCAGCCCACGCCCGATCTGCGCGCCGACGCCCGCCGCAACCAGCGCCGGATCCTGCTGGCCGCGGCCCGCGTGCTGGCCGACGACCCGGCGGCCAGCATGCAACGGGTCGCCGACGAGGCCGAGGTGGCGCGGCCCACCGTCTACCGCCGCTACCCCACCAAGGAGGCGCTGGTCGAGGCGATCGGCGCCGAGGCGGCCGGGGAGTTCGCAGCCGCGCTGGACCAGGCGCAGGCGGCCGGGGACGACGCGGCCGGGACGCTGGCGCGACTGATCCGCGAGCTGGCCCGGATCGGCGCGGACTACCCGATCGTGCTGCAGAGCGCTCACACACAGGACACAGCGGAGCTGGTGGCCCGGGTCGACGAGCTGATCACCCGCGGACAGGCCGCCGGAGAGCTCCGTGCCGACGTGGCGTCGGACGTCCTGCGCCACAGCCTGTTCGGCGCGCTGTCGGCCGGGCTGCGGCTGGCCCGCGACCCGGTGCGGCCGCAACGGGGCGCCGAGGAGGTCGGGGCGCAGATCGCCGCGATCATCGTGGAGGGGATGCGCAAAAAGGGAGCCCCCGCGTAGGGACTCCCTTGTGGTCTTCGCTATAGCGCTCCCGAGCTATTACTCGGCCGGGGTCATCTCCGCCGCCTCAGCCTCGCCCGCCTCGCCCGCCTCGTCGTCCTCCGTCACCGGCATCACCGGCGGCGGCGCGTTCTTGATCCACTGCCACGCGACGTACAGGCACGCCAGGTAGGGCGGGTAGCCCAGAGCCAGCCGGGCCACGCCGAGGGCCGTGGTGTGGTGCGTGAGGTAGAGCGGGACCTGCACGGCCAGCTTCACCGCGAACAGGGCGGCCAGCAGCCAGGTGGCCTTCGTGAACGCCCGCAGCCGGCCGGGGACCTTGCGCCAGGTGGTCATCTCACCGGTGATCGGGCCGATCATCAAGCCGGCGATCGGCCAGCGGGCCAGCGCGGTACCGGCGAAGACCAGGAACGAGCCGAGGTTGATCAGGATGCCCGGCAGGTAGTAGTTCTGCGCGTGGCCGGAGAACTTCGCGAAGCCGGCGCAGACCAGGACGCCGAACAGGCCGGACAGCGCGTGCTGGAGCGTCTCGCGGCGCACCAGCCGGATGAGGAACATCACGACGCCGACCGCCACCGAACCGAGGACGGCCGGGTTGAGCGAGTTGGTCGCGGTGTAGACGATCAGGAAGCAGATCGCCGGCAGTCCGGCGTCAGCCATCCCCATCTTGCCGCCGAAGGCCTTCTTGACGGCGTCCTCGTAGGCCTTGGCCTCGGCGGCCTTGGCCGCGACGAGCCGGGCCTGCTCCTCAGGCGGAACGCCGCCGAGCAGGTCCTGTGCGGCGTCGTCCAGCGCCGGGCCGGTGACCGTCTCGAAGTCGGACCGGTCGCCGCCGGCGTCGGCGACCGGCGCCGCGTGCCGGGCCCGGCTCATCGGTTCGGCGCGCTGGCCGCTCTCCAAGGACATACAGCGAACTGTAGCGGGCCGAGCTGTCCTGAAAAGGACTACTCGGCCCGCACGTCATCCTCAGTGGGGATTCCTCCCCGGCTCGCCACCGGCACCACCGGCCCTCGCTGGGCTCCAGCGCCGCCGCCTGGTGGGGCTGGTACCGCTCAGCGGCCTCAGCGCCACGCATCGCCGCCCGGCGCGGCCTCAGCGCCGCTCAGTGATCTCCGGCCCGCGCTCGAACGGGTTCAGGTCGCCGTGCGCGTACTGGCCGCCCGGCTCCCCCTCCTGCTCCTCGCCCGGCTGCGCCATCGCCTGCTGCGCCTCGGCCGGCATCCGCAGCGGGATGGGGTCGCGCGGAGCCATCGGGGAGTTGCCGCGGCTCACCACCGTGTCCCGGAAGACGTGCTCTATGTCCAGCGCCTCCTTGGGCTGCACCGCGCCCTGCCCGGACACCACGCCGCGCAGGAACCAGCGCGGGCCGTCGACGCCGATGAACCGGACCAGCTGGATGCCGCGGCTGCCGTCGGGGGCCTGCACCGGCACCTGCGCGCGCAGCTCGATCCCGAACGGCCCCTCGCGCTCGTCGACGGTGCCGCCCTGCTTGGAGATCTCCAGGGAGATCTCGGCCCGGACCTCGGCCCAGATGCCCTCGCTGCGCGGTGCGGCGAAGGCCTGCAACTGCACCGCGGACTGGCGGGCCACCACCGTGGCGGCGATCACCTGCTCGGCGTCGGCCATCTCCAGCCGCAGCTCCATCCCCTCCACGGCCGGCACCAGCAGCGCGCCGAGGTCGACACGGCCGTTCTTGGGGTCCTCGAGCTCGTTGAAGTCCCAGGGCCCCGCGGCCCGCGAGACGTCGGCGAGGCTGATCTTGCGCTCCTCGTCCTTGGCCTCGCTCAGGTCACCGTAGGCGTCCGCCTCGCTGACCCGGTCACGCCGGTCCGAGTCGCCTTTCTGTCCGCGTCGGAAAACCACGGCTTCCCACTCTCTCTATCTCTGCGTCCTGGTGACGCAGCGCTCTGCTCCACGGGGCGCAAACCGCCCCGGCCGCCAGGGCCGGAAGGCCACGCCGACGGACACGGTTCTAGCCCGGCCCACCCGGAGCCGGTTGGTGCACGGTCGTCACGCGAGACCCCGGCGAGAGTACCGTCACCGGGCCCGTCTCCGGGAAACGTCCGGGATCTGTAACCAACGACAGAACCTAGACAGGTGTTCCCGCAGCCGTCCCCGTCGAACCGAAACCGCCGTCGCCGCGGTGCGAGCCCGGGAGCTCGGCGACCTCGTGGAAGACCGCCCTCTCGACTCTTTGTACTACAAGCTGCGCCACCCGGTCGCCCCGCTTGAGGGTCACCGGGTGCACCGGGTCGAGGTTCACCAGAATGATCTTGATCTCGCCCCGGTACCCGGCGTCGACCGTGCCGGGCGCGTTCACCAGTGCGACCCCGCAGCGAGCCGCCAATCCCGAGCGTGGGTGCACGAAAGCGGCGTAGCCGTCGGGCAGCGCGATGGCCAGGCCGGTGGGCAGCACGGCCCGCTCGCCCGGGGCCAGGGTGGCGTCCACGGTGGTGAGCAGATCGGCCCCGGCATCCCCCGGATGGGCGTACGCGGGCAGCGGCAGGGTGGGATCGAGCCGCCGGACGAGGACGTCGACCCCGGGCACTACGGGTTTACCTCGAACGCTCGCGCGGCCCGGAGCTGCTCCGGGTCGTGCATGGCTTCCTGCACGTCCTCCAGCCGGCCGTTCTCCAGGAAGTGGTCCACCCCGACCTGGATGAAGATCGCCGTGGCCCGCACCGCGACCGGGCCCTCGGGCCCGTTCAGCCGGCCGACCGCGGAGGTGAAGATCTTGCGGCCGGAGATGCCGTCGCACTGCGCGGTGATGTGCAAGATGGTGCCGACCGGGACCGGCATCAGGTAGTCGGTCTCCAGCCGGCCGGTGACGGCGATCGCGCCGATCAGCCAGTTCACGTTGCCCAGGGCCTCGTCGAAGGCCAGGGCGAGCAGGCCGCCGTGGGCCAGGCCGGGGGCTCCCTGGTGGTTGTCGGTGACGGAGAACTCGGTCGTGACGCTGAGTCCCTCGCCGACCGTCGAGGACACCCGCAGGCCGCCCAGCGCGTCGTCACCGCAGCCGAAGCAGCGCGAGTAGTGCGAGCCGAGCTTCGTACCCGGTTCGGGGGCGTTCGGATGCTTTTCCGGCATGACCGCGTCAGCCGGCGGAGTCGTGGAGGCAGGTCTCACGAGGAGGAATCTACCGGCAACCCCCTGCCCGGTCGGATCGGGCGTGGCCCCTCTCACACCCGATCGAGGAGAATCAGCCACTCTCCGTATCCGTCCCGTATCACTGTGACTGATATCCGCGACCGGCCCGCGTCCTACCGTCCTGGGTATGAAGTCCATGGAGAGCCCTGAGACACACGGCCTTCCCGAAGTCGGCGCCCTCGTCCGCGACGCCACCGGCCGGATCGGCCGGCTTATGGCCTACACCCGGGCCCGGGCCTGGCTCCGGCCGCCCACCGGCGGGCGCGAGTGGGACGTGGAGCCGGAGACCATCACCGAAATCCCCGGATGGGATGGCGCAGCCCCCGGAAAGGAGGCCGCCACCAATAACCACTAGCGGTCCGGACAGGGGACCCTGCAGGGCCCCTAGGACCATGTGGGAGATTGTCGGCATGGCAGCAGGCAAGGACAGCACCTACGACGAACGCCTCACCGCACCGGCCGGCTGGTGGGCCGTCACCGCGATGGCCGGCATCATGGGCGGCCTCGTGTTCCTGCGGATGAGTCCGGCAGCGGCGCTGATAGCGCTGCTCGTCACGGCGGCACTGTGCGGGGCCCTGGTGGTCGCCTACGGACGCATCGGAGTCCGCGTCCAGGACGGCTACCTGGAAGCCGGCCAGGCCCGTCTCCCCCTCACGGCGCTCGGGGCCGCCACCGCCCTGGACGCCGAGGAAGCGCGCCTGCTACGGACCACGGAGGCCGACGCACGCGCGTTCATGCTCTTGCGCGGCTATGTGCGCACCGCGGTGCGGGTGGAGGTCACCGATCCGGAGGACCCGACGCCGTACCTGTACCTGTCGACGCGGCGGCCCGAGAAGCTGGTGAAGGTGCTGTCAGCACGCTGAGCCCGCTGGCCCGCCCGGCGTTACTCGCCCGGCGCCACTCGCCCCGGCGTTGCCCGCGCGGCGTTACTTCACCCCGGCGTTACTCAAACCGGCGTCGCCCGCCCGGCGTTACTCGCCCGTTCGCAGCAACTTCCGCCGGCATTCCTTGACCCCCGCCGGTTCCGGCGCGGATTCTTGACAGTGCCCGGAAAGGTATAAAGGCCCCGCGAACGCGGGGCCCAAGGGGCGCAGAGACTACCTGGCGACGACGCGGTCAGGCGCAGTCCTTGCAGATCATCTCGTTGCCCTTTTCCCGCGCCAGCTGACTGCGGTGGTGCACCAGGAAACAGCTGGTGCACGTGAACTCGTCCGCCTGGCGTGGCAGCACACGCACCGACAGTTCCTCGTTGGACAGGTCGGCGCCGGGGAGTTCGAGCGACTCGTTGTCGCCCTCGTCCAGGTCCGCCAGGCCCGCGGCCTTGTCTGTCCGGCGGGCCTTCAGCTCCTCCAGGCTGTCCTCGTTGAGGTCGTCGTCGGTCTTGCGCGGTGTGTCGTAGTCGGTAGCCATTCTTGATCCCTCTCCCCTGACGGCTGTTTTCGTCGTCGTGTTGGTGCTGTTCAGTGCGGCGACGGCGGTGGCGCCCCGACGCGGCCGGCACAAGCGGTGCGCTACCGTCTGCGCGCGGGCGCCGTCGGCGTTTCGCCGTCAGCGCAGTAACGCGGAAAGGAGCGCGATTGTGCCCGCTGAAGCGCAGATTGTGCCGTACTTCAAGACCCGTTACGCAATCGACACCCCGGAACAGACCCGAACAGGTGATCCGAGCCCCTGATCGACCGTCCCATGAGTCCCATCTCGCCCCGTTTCGTTCCGGACATCACAGCAGCCACACCCAGGAAGGATGACCAACCATGGCCGTCTACGCAATCGGCGACGCAGTGCCGGAAATCCACCCCGACGCCTACATCCATCCGGACGCGACCGTGATCGGCCAGGTCAGCGTGGGTGCCGGCAGTACGGTGTGGCCCGGCGCGGTCCTGCGTGGCGATTACGGCCGGATCACAGTAGGCGACCGAACGTCGATTCAGGACGGCACAGTGGTGCACGCCACTGAGACCTTGCCCACAGTGATCGGATCAGACTGTGTCGTTGGTCACATCGCGCATCTGGAGGGGTGCGTGGTGGAAGACGGGTGCCTGATCGGCTCGGGCTCGGTGGTGCTGCACCGCGCCGTGGTGCGCACGGGGGCACTGGTGGGCGCGAACGCGGTCGTGAGCAACGGCGTGGAGGTGCCCTCCCGCGCGATGGCCCTCGGCGTCCCGGCGAAGATCCGCGAGAACGCGGTCGCCGAGGGCAGCTTCGACGACGCGGTGGCGCGGTACGTCGCCAACGGCAAGCGGTACCGCCAGGAATTGCGGCGCGTGGACTGAGGGCGGACGCGGTAACCCTCCTGACACGACGAAGCGGCCCGTACGCGGCTCTGGCGCGCTCGGAGTGACCGCGGGGTGGCCGCGCTGACGGCCGGCCGCCGGCAACGCCTTCGGCCCCGTTCTGAAGCGAAGGCCGGGACGCCTTGGGGCCGCGTCCCGACCTGAACCCGGACCTGGCCTCGGACCTCGGACCTCGGGCCCCGGACCCGGACCCGGTCTCGGACCCAGCCTCGGACCCAGCCTCGGACTCGGGCCCAGACCCAGACCCAGTCCCGGCATCTGGCGGATGGCCATCCCGCGCTCTTTAAGCGTTTCCCTCTGCGCACCCTCTCCCTAGGCGCGCCCCAGAGACCGCCTCAGGAGATGTGCATCCGCCCCGCCATACGCCGCAGGCGCTCCCGCTGGGACCGCCGCTCGTGGCTCAGCAGCGACCGCACGGCGGCCTTGGCGACCGGGTTGTTGCGCACCAGGAGCGGCGCGATGCGTTCGGCCCGCTCTATCTCGTTCAGCGCTTGGTCGTACCCGCCGTGGTAGATCCAGCCGCGCGCCGAGTCCAGGTGGAAGCGGCCGCGCCGGGAAGCCGGGAAGCTCGGCGGGATGCGGGTCTGCGAGGCCAGCGCCACGGCCCGGGCCCCGTCGCGGATCTCGACGGCCACGGCGAGCTTGTGCAGCTCCACGTTGGTCGGGCTGAAGGCGAGCTTGTACGGGTCGTAGCCGTCCCCCAGGCGGCGCGCGGTCTCGTCGGCCAGCCCGATCCGGTGCCATGCCTCGTCCTCCCTGGAAGACAGCGCCGCGGTGATGGCCGCGCGCAGTTGCAGCGAGCCCCACACCGACGCCTGCGGCTTCTGGCGCGGTTCGCCGACGGAGCCGATCGCGCCGTCGATCACCTCCAGCGCGTCCGGCCACAAGTCCGCGGCCCACAAGTCGCGGACGCGGAGGTAGTCGAAGACCGCCGAGAGGTTCGGGTCGCCGGAGCGGTCGGCGGCGGCGCGGAAGCGTTCGGTGGTGAGGGTCGACAGGTCGTCGTAGCCGAGTTCGTGGGCGACCGTGTCGGCTTCCTTATACGCACGCGCGAGCAGCCCGTGTAATCGCTCCGCTTCCTCTCCCGCGCGCGCCAGGTACGCCGCCGCGTGGATCTCCCGGATCAGGTTCGGCGCGGCCTCCCCGAGATCCGCGTAGCGCGCGGCCATCCGCAAGACCGCCAGCTGCTCCACGGCCGCTTCCAACTCCGGGCGCGACCGCGGTTCCACCGGCCAGTCCGGCGGGAGGTCGTGCCGGGACACCACGCGCCGCAGGGCCGGGATCGCGCGGTGGCCCCGGTCCTCGGCGGGGGTGCCGGGGTCATAGGGCCGTCCGGTGATTTCGTTGGGATAGACCTTCAGGACGCTCGCGGCGCGTACGATCAGGGTCACTGAATCGAGCTCCAGATCGCCGTTCTCGATGCCCGACACCCATCCCTGGGAGCGGCCCATGAGTTGGCCGAACTCGGCCTGCGTGAACCCCGCGCGTTTGCGGAGACGGCGGATGCGCCCGCCGTCCGGCTCCGGCTCGTAGGTCGTGTGGATCGCCATACTGGGCCTCACAATTGCGATCAATGAGGAACATCCCGATTGCGATTCCATGGTCCGCCCGGGCGCGGTCGCGTACCGGCCAGGACGACAGAAAGTCCCCGACCAGCCGGGAGGTTCCCTGTGCCAGTGCTCTACCTCATCGCCTGCGGCGCCCCGCCCGCGGCCGAACTGCTGTCCCACCCGGAGGCGGTCCCCGGACTCCAGGCCGACGGCTGGACCGTGTGCGTCCTGTGCTCACCCAACGGGGAGCGCTTCCTGGACGCCGCGGCGGTGTCCATCGCGACCGGCTACCCGGTCCGGGTCGAGCAGCGCCACCCCGGCGAACCGGACGTGCTGCCGTCCCCGGACGCCGTCCTGGTCGCGCCGGCGACGTTCAACACCGTGAACAAGTGGGCGCTGGGGCTCTCCGACACGCTGGTCCTCGGGATCCTCAACGAGAGCCTGGGCGCGGGCCTGCCGATCGCGGCGACCGTCTGGGCCAAGGACGAACTCCAGAAGCACCCGGCGTTCGACAGGCACGCGCAGCTGCTCTTCGAGAACGGCGTGCGCTTCATCCAGCCGGAGGACGGGGTTCAGCAGTTCCCGTGGGGGCAACTGCGATCGGCGATGGCCGAACTCCTCACGGAGTGAACGACGGGTTGAGCTGTGAAGTGAACTGTGGAGTGAACGACTTTCGGAACTACTCCCCGGCGAGCTTCGCCTCGACCGCGGCCACCTTGGCCGTCAGCCCGTCGGTGACGCCGGCCCGGATGTCCGCCTTCAGCACCACACTCACCCGCGGCGCCTTGGCCGCCACCGCGTCCACAGCGGCCTTCACGACCGCCATCACCTCGTCCCACTCCCCCTCGATGCTCGTGAACATCGCGTCGGTGGAGTTGGGCAGGCCGCTCTCGCGCACCACCCGCACCGCGTCGGCGACATATTCGCTGACACCTTCACCGACACCGAGCGGGGTCACAGAGAACGCAACAATCATGGTCCGATCTTAGAGCGCGCGCTTAGAGCGAACCCTCACACCCGCACCGGCAGCCACACCCGCACGATCAACCCGCCGCCCGGCCGCGGCTCGGCGGCGACCCGCCCGCCGTGCGCCCGCACCACGGAACGCACTATCGACAGCCCCAGCCCGACGCCCTTGTCCTTCGGATCGCGCGCGGCCGCGGCGCCGGCGGACTGCGAGCCGCGCTTGAACGGCTCGAACAGCGTCTCCACCGCGTACGGCGGGACCTCCGGGCCGGTGTTGGCGACCACCAGCAGACCGTGGCCGGGCAGGTCGTGCGAGCGGTCGTAGCTGAGCACGTCGACCCAGCCGCCGGCGCCGATGTTGTGCCGCAGCGCGTTCTGGATCAGGTTCATCGCGATGCGCTCGATGAGGATGCCGTCGCCGGAGACGTTCGCGGACTGCAGCGAGGTGCGGATCGCGACGTGCCGCTCGGCCGCCTCCATCTCGCACTGCGTCACCGAGCGGTACGCCACCTCCGCCAGGTCGATGTCCTCCCGGTTGGTCGGCTCGTTGTCCGCCTTCGCCAGCAGCAGCAGGCCCTCGATCATGCGCTCGCTGCGCTCGTTGGTGGACAGCAGCGTCCGGCACAGCTGCCGGGTCTGCTCGGACGCCTCCGGGTCCATCAGCGTCACTTCGAGCAGCGTGCGGTTGATCGCCAGCGGGGTGCGCAGCTCGTGCGAGGCGTTGCCGACGAAGCGCCGCTGCCCCTCGAAGGCGTGGTCCAGCCGGTCCAGCATGCCGTCGAAGGTCTGGGCCAGGTTGACGAGCTCGTCGTCCTGCGGGCCGTCCATGTCGATGCGGGCGTGCAGGGCGCGGTCCGGACGGTTGGCGACGCGGCGCGCGGTGCGCGTGATCTGGTTGATCGGGCGCAGGAACCGGCCGGCCAGAAAGTATCCGATGAGGAGCGCGACCACCGCGGAGATCAACAGCACGATGATCAGCGGCGTGTCGATCTGGCTCAGGATCTGCTGGTCCTTGATGGAGTTGCAGTACTTCACCTGGGCTTGATAGCCCGGAGTCCGAGGGGCCGGCGGGCAGCCCGCGGGTTCGGCGACATTCTGGTTCGGGTGCCCGAGCCGCCACCGGAACAGCGTGTACGCCGTGTAGATCAGCACCGCACCGGTCAGGAACACCGCCAGGCCGTACGCGATGGTCATCCGCAGCCGGATGGTCAGCCCGCGCCGCGGCGGCGGCGGGGCCGGTGCCGGCCCGAGCTCACCGCCGTAGGTGCTGTCGACCCCGCCCGAATTGCCTGCCATCAGGCCCTGTATACCTTGAACGTCCTGCATCAGGGAATCCGGTAACCCGCGCCTGGCACGGTCAGCACGACCGGCGGCTCACCGAGCTTGCGGCGCAGCGTCATCACTGTGACGCGGACCACGTTCGTGAACGGATCGGCGTTCTCGTCCCAGGCCTTCTCCAGCAGCTGCTCGGAACTCACAGCCGCGCCATCGGCGCGCATGAGCACTTCCAACACCGCGAACTCCTTGGGCGACAACGGCACCTGCCGTCCGTCGCGCAGCACCTCGCGCCGACTGGGGTCCACGCGGATCCCGGCCCGCTCCAACACCGGCGGCAGCGCCGGGACGGCACGGCGCCCGAGCGCACGGATCCGCGCTATCAGCTCAGGGAACGCGAAAGGCTTGGCCAGATAGTCGTCGGCGCCGATGGTCAGGCCCTCGACCCGGTCCGCGACGTCGCCGGCCGCCGTCAGCATCAGGACCCGGGTCGCCAGGCCGCTGTGCACTATGTGCCGGCACACGTCGTCGCCGTGCACCAGCGGCAGATCGCGGTCCAGCACCACGACGTCATAGTCGTTGACGGCTATGCGTTCCAGCGCGGCGTCGCCGTCGTAGACGACGTCCACGGCCATGGAATCCCGGCGCAGCCCGGTGGCCACGGCGTCGGCCAGAACCTGCTCGTCCTCAACGACCAGCACCCGCACAGTGCGTTCTCCCTAGAAACGGCCCGGCTACTACCCGCTATCGGGACTCCGGCCCATCATGCCTGGTCATCACGTAAACCCGGGGTAAGTGACCGACATCTCACGATCACAGGGTTTTCTCAGGTGATCCAAAGTTTCCCCGGCGAGGATGCCGGGCAGGAGGCGAAAAAGCCCCCTAGCGTCACCCCCGCAGGAGAGACACCATGCACGAATTCGTCACCGGCCTGACCCAGCGTATCCGCGAGACGAAGGCCCGCATGCAAAGTTCGATGATCGCCGAGGACGCCTACGCGGTGCAGGTCGAACAGGCCGAGTTGGACAACCTGCTCCGGATCGCCGCGAACCACCACGTGGAGGTCCGCGACGACCTCCCCCGCGCCGCCTGACCGAACCCGGCAGGTAGGCGAGGGACTCACCTCATACCCTCAACCCCTCAGGAGTCCCGCGCCGCGTCGTGCCCCTCGAGAAACCCGCACAGGGCCTCAAACAACCCCTCAGCGGCCGCCACCGTCATCTCGTCGGAGGCGGCCGCTCCGTGTAGTCCCCCGACCTTCGCACCGGCCTCCTGCGCGATCAGCGCGCCGGCCGACAGGTCCCACGGCTTCGCGCCGCGCTCGAAGTAGCCGTCCACCCGCCCGCACGCCACCGAGCACAGGTCCAGCGCGGCCGAGCCGCCACGCCGGATGTCCCGCACCCGCGGCAGCAGATCCGCGACGATCTCGCCCTGCACCGCGCGCCGCCGCGCCGCGTACCCGAAGCCGGTCGCGATCAGCGCGCGCTCCAGCGGAACCGGCTTGCCCTCGGACTGCGCGCTGTAGGCCCGGATCGCCTCCCCGTTGCGGTAAGCGCCATCCCCGCGCAAGGCCGTGAAGGTCTCGCGCAACATCGGGATCTCGACCACGCCGGCCACGGTCTGGCCGTCGACCTCCACGCCGATCGAGACGCCCCACAGCGGGATCTCGTACAGGTAGTTGACCGTTCCGTCGATCGGGTCGATCACCCAGCGCACCCCGGAGGTGCCCTGGCGGTCCGAGCCCTCCTCGCCCAGGATGGCGTCGTCCGGCCGCTCGGCGAGGATGCCCTCGACGATCAGCTTCTCCGAACGCTGATCCATCACCGTCACGATGTCGGTGGGGCTGGACTTGGTGTCGGCGACACCGAGATCGCGCGGCCGCTCCTGGACCAGGAGGCGTCCCGCTTCGTCGGCGAGGCGTACCGCGAGTTCCAGTAGGTCCTTGGGATTGACGTTCTCAGGCATGGGGGCAGGGCCTTCCTGGGTTTGGTGCGTGCTAGCTGCTGCGCCGCGAGGGAGCTCTCAGTCCTCCCCCGCCACCGCCGGGAGCGGCGCGCGCGGATTCGGGCAACAGTTCAGGGGACACACGTCCGGGAACGCCCGCAGCCGGCCGACGACGTTCGACAGCGACTCGCCCTCGCTGTCCCCGCGCGCCACCGCCGAGCGCTCCAACACCAGGCGCCGCAAAGCGGCCACGAACCGCGGATCGGTGCCGACCGTGGCGGCGCGCGCCGTCGGCAGGCCGATCTCCTGCGCGGTCTCGGCGGCCTGGGTGTCGAGGTCGTAGATGACCTCCATGTGGTCGGAGACGAAGCCGATCGGGGCCAGCACCGCGCCGGTCGCCTCCTGCGCCTTGATGTCCCGCAGGTGGTCGTTGACGTCCGGCTCCAGCCACGGTGTCCGCGGCGGGCCGCTGCGCGAGCAGAAGACGAGTTCGTGCGGGAGCACCAGGCCGGTGCGGCGGCTGACGCCCTCGGCCACCAGCCGCGCCACTTCCAGGTGTTGGGAGACGTACGCGCCGCCGACCGGACCGGCGCTCTGCGCGTAGGTTCGCGGCAGCGAATGCGTGACGAACACCAGGCGCGGTGCGATGCGCGCGGCCTCGGGCAGTCCGGCGACCGCCGCCGAGACCGCGTCGGCCATCGGTTCGACGAACCCGGGGTCGTTGAAGTACGGCCGGATCTTGTCGAACTGGATCGAGGTACCGGACTCCGCCAGAGCGCGCGCCAGGTCCTCCCGATACTGACGACAGCCGGAGTAGGAGGAGTAGGCGCTCGTGAAGACCACGAGCGCGCGCCGCACTCCGTCGGCCTCCATCTCGGCCAGCGTGTCGGCGAGGAACGGGTTCCAGTTCCGGTTGCCCCAGTAGATCGGCAGCTTCAGCCCGGTGTCGGCGAAGTCCTGGCGCAGCGCGGCGATCAGGTCGCGGCACTGCTGGTTGATCGGACTGACGCCGCCGAACTCGAAGTAGTGGGCGCCGACCTCCTTCAGCCGCTCCGGCGGGATGCCGCGGCCGTGGGTCACGTTCTCCAGGAAGGGCACCACGTCGTCGGGGCCCTCCGGGCCGCCGAAGGACACGAGGAGCAGAGCGTCGTACGGAGCGGTGTTCGACATGTCAGCGGGACTCCGTCACCGGTTCTCAGGGGTTGCCGCAGGGATGATGTCAAGAGGGGGCAAAACAGTGCAGACCAGCGCGGCCGGGCCGGTCATCTCCAGGTGGCCGTCGGCGCGCTCGACGAAGCGCAGCCGGCCGCCGAGGACGTCCACGGTGTACTCGGTGCCGGTGTCCGCCGCGTCGCGGCGCGCGGCGGCGATCATCACCGCGCAGGCTCCGGTTCCGCAGGAGCGGGTCTCGCCGACGCCGCGTTCGTAGACGCGCATGGCGAGGTGCCGCGGAGCGAGGTCGGCGGCGAACTCGACGTTGACGCCTTCCGCGTAGACGCCGGCCGGCAGCACCGTCGGCATGTCGTAGAGCGTCCCGGCGTCGGCGGTGGAGTCCACGAAGACCACTGCGTGCGGGTTGCCCATGTCCACATCCACGGCGGGCTCGGGGGTGCCCTTCACGTCGACCGTGACGGAGCCCCGTTCAGTCGGGAACACCGGGACACCCATGTCGACGGTCACGTCCGCGGTCTGCTCGCCGGTGGCCTTCAGCGTCACGCGCTTGATCCCGCCGCGCGTCCCTACAGAGAACTGCACGGGTTCGCCTATAGCGCCGCCCTTAACGAAACCGCGCGCAGTGAGGAACAGAGCGAAGACCCGGACGCCATTCCCGCACATCTCGGCCACGCTGCCGTCGGCGTTGCGGTAGTCCATGAAGAACTCCGCCTCCGCGGCCTGTTCCTCGTACCCGGCCATATTGGCGGTGCGTACGACGTGCAGCACTCCGTCGGCGCCGATCCCGGCCCGCCGGTCGCACAGCTCCGCGACCCGCGTCGGGGTGAGCTGCGCCGACAGGGCGCCGTCCGGGTCCGGGACGATGACGAAGTCGTTCTCGGTGCCGTGCCCCTTGGTCAGCGTGGTGCGGGCCGGCAGGCCGTCGAAGATCATGCCCCGATCCTATCGAGCGCGGCCTCCACCAGGTCGGAACGGTCGTATCGCAACCAGTGCACGCGCGGGTCCCGGCGGAACCAGGAGTCCTGCCGGCGCGCGAACCGCTTGGTGGCGCGCACTGTCTCCTCCTTCGCCTGTTCCTCAGTGCACTCCCCGGACAGGAACCGCAGGACTTGTGCGTAGCCGAGCGCGCGGCTGGCGGTGAGGCCGTCGCGCAGCCCCCGCGGCTCCAGGTCCCGCACCTCCTGCACGAACCCGGCGTCCCACATGCGGTCCACGCGCAGTGCGATGCGCTCGTCCAGCGCCGGGCGATCGACGTCCAGTCCGACGTGCACGGTGCGCGGGTAGTGGTCGGTGTGCTCGGGCAGGGTCGCGGTGAACCGGCCGCCGGTGAGCTCGATCACCTCCAGCGCGCGCACGATGCGCCGGCCGTTCGACGGCAGGATCGTCTCGGCGGCCTGCGGATCGTGCGCGGCCAGCCGCTGGTGCAGCGTGTTCGGGCCGACCTCGGCGAGTTCGGCCTCCAGGCGCTCGCGGATCACGCCGTCGGTGCCGGGGAACTCGAACTCGTCCAGGACACCGCGCAGGTACAGACCGGACCCGCCGACGAAGATCGGCGGCGCGTCCCGCGCGATCAGCCGGTCCGCCTCGGCCCGGGCCAGGGCCTGGTACTCGGCGACGTTCGCGGTCCGGGTCACCGGCCAGACGTCGAGCAGGTGGTGCGGCACGCCGTGCCGCTCGGCGACGGTCAGTTTGGCGGTGCCGACGTCCATGCCCTGGTACAGCTGCATCGAGTCGGCGTTGACCACCTCGCCGTGCAGCGCCTCGGCCAGCGCGACCCCGAGGTCGGACTTGCCGGAGGCGGTCGGGCCGACGACGGCGATCACCGGGACGGTGGCTGTGCTCATGCGGCGTTCACGATCACGATTCTCCCATCCCGGCACCGTCACATTCCGTGATCGCCTCGGGTCGACAGGTGACCGATGCCGTGATCCACTTGGGGGAAGGTCCCCCTTCACGGAAGGAAACGCACGCGACATGGGCATCTTCGATGTTTTCAAGACCAAGGTGAGCGAGGCCGCTGACAAGGCGGGCGACGTGGCGGGGCAGGCCGCGAAGAAGGCCGGCGACTTTGCGGGCGAGGCCAAGGACAAGGTCTCGGACATGGTGGACAAGAAGAAGAGCGGCGGCGCGGCGGACGATCCCTCCGCCCAGGCCCCCTCGGCCCCGGCCGGCGCCGAGTCCGAGGCGTCCGCCATGGTCTCCGAGGGCGGTCCGGTGGCCCAGACCGGAGAGGCGGCGCCCGGCGTCGGCGACGACGGATCCCCGACCGCGGATCCGATGGGCGCGGACTCGGCCGACACAGACACGGCGGGCGGCGGGATGACGCAGAGCATCAAGGACAACGCCGCCAGCGCCGCCGAGAAGACCGGCGAGAAGATCGACTCGGGGGTCCAGCAGGCCAAGGACCGGCTGAGCTGACACGCCTGCGGCGCTGTTCAGCGGCGGCGCCGTCGGGAGGGATGGAATACGGCCGCGGCCACCAGAGATGGTGGCCGCGGCCGTTGGTGCTTGTGGTCTCTATAGGTGGTCTCTATATAAGGAGAATCCCTATTAGCGCGCTATTAGCGCGCGAGCCAAGTAGCGACGAAGTAGCCGACGCCGTAGGGGGCTTCGCTATAGAGCAGTTCGGCGTCGTATTCGACTCCTGATGTGGCCGCCGCGTCGGCGAGGACCTTCCACGCCGGGACACCGGCGACGTGCAGTCCGCGCGACAGTTCCGGGTCGAGCTCGGCGAGCATCGCGGTGTCGGCCGTGGCGAGGGCCCGCGCGACCGCCGCGTCATAGGGTTCGGCGCGTTCGTCGAAGTGGCCGGGGGCCTGCGGGGTGCGGGAGGCGGTTCCGTCGCCGAGGACCAGCATCGCTTGGCGTGTTCCGCGTTCGCCTTCGCCGCCGGGTCCACTGCCGGGTCCGCCGCCTCCGCTGACCGCCGGCACCTCGCCGGTCCGCTCGTCCACCATCAGCGCCCGCCGCACCGGCTCGGCCGGCCGGTCGCGCAGCAGCCAGGCGGCGATCAGGAACGGCAGGGTCATCGGGACTAAGCGCTCTGTGACGGAACCCCACTGGCCGTCGACGTCCAGGTCGACTCCATACCCGTGGAAACCCCCTTGTATCGCGACCCGGCTGCTCGGCCCGGGCCCGGCCCCTACAATCAGCAGTTCATCGGCTCCGGCCGCGTAGAGGCGGTCGACGGCCATGTCGCAGGCGGCACGAAGCGTGTCGAGATCCGAGGACAAACCCTGCGCGACCTCGGGCACGAGGACCGGAGGATGCGGCACGACGGCGGCGGCGATCAACACCCGTCCAGGGTAGGGCACATGGTCGCGGCCATCGGCCGGTGCTGCCACACTGGTCTGCGTAAAGTCGGAATCTGGAGGGGCCAGCGGTGGCTGGGGAACAAGACAACGGCACAGACAGCCACGGCTCGGAGGGCATCCTGGTCGCCGGGCGGTACCGGCTTCTGGAACGGCTCGGGGCCGGCGGCATGGGCCGGGTCTGGAAGGCCTACGACGAGTCGCTGGACTGCGAGGTGGCGGTCAAGGAGGTCTGGCTGCCGCCGATGCTGTCGGACACCGAGCGCGCCGAGCGGCTGGCCCGGGCCCAGCGCGAGGCCCGCAACGCGGCCCGGATGCGCAACCACCCGCACATCGTCTCGGTCCACGACATGGTGTCCGACCAGGGCATGCCGTGGATCGTCATGGACCTGATCCCGTCCCACGACCTGCTGCAGACCGTCGAACGCCACGGCCCGCTGCCGCAGGAGCAGGTCGCGAAGATCGGCCTGGGCGTGCTGGACGCGCTCACCGCCAGCCACGCGGCCGGGATCCTGCACCGCGACGTGAAGCCGGCGAACGTCCTGCTCACCACGGACGGCCGGGTGCTCCTGACCGACTTCGGCATCGCGGTCCAGGAATCGGACCTGAACATGACCGCCTCCGGCGTCCTGGTCGGCTCGCCGGAGTTCGTGGCACCGGAACGCGCCCGCGGCGAGGCCAGCAACGGCGCCTCCGACCTGTTCTCGCTCGGCGCCACGCTGTACTTCGCCGCCGAGGGCCGCTCGCCGTTCTCGCGGGAGACCGCGGTCGGGGTACTGACCGCGGTCCTGTTCGAGGAGACGGCGCCGATAGCGCGGATCCCGGCGCTGGCCCCGCTGATCAACGGGCTGCTGACGAAGGATCCGGCGGCGCGGTGGGACGCGGCGCGGGTCCGGCCGGAGTTGGAGCGGCTGAGCGGGGCGACGTCGTCCGGGACGCCGAATCCTTTCGTGCCCCCGACGATGGTGGCGGGGACCAACGGCGACAGCAGTACTCCGGCGGGCGGGGGTCCCGGCGCGGGAACGCCTTACCCGGGCCCGGTTTCCACCGCGCCGCCGACGATGGCCGCGAACGCGGTCGGTCCGGCCGGGAACATGGGCGGGGGACCGACTCCTTATCCGCCGCAGGGGATGCCGTTCGGGCCGAACGGTCCCATGGGCCCCGGCCCCGGGCCCGGATTCCACACCACCCCGATGCCCGCGCCGAAGAACAACACCGGCCGGAACGTCGGCCTCGGAATCGGCGCGCTGCTGGTGGTCGGTGGCGTGGTCGCGGCCATCGCGCTGTCAGGCGGAGGCGGCAGCAAGAACCAGAACGCGAACACGCCGGTGGGCAACACCTCTTCGGTCTCCACGTCGGGCTCCGGCGCGCCGTCCGCACCGAAGTCGTCCGCCCCCGCCTCGGGTTCGGCCACCGCCACCGGGCCGACCACGTCGCCGTCCACGAGCGCCCCGTCCAGCACGGGCAACTCCACGGACCCGGCGACGTGGGACCTCTCCACGACGGACCAGACGCCGTTCAACCCGGACGCGCTGCTACCGGTGACGTTCACGGACTCCAAGGGCGTGGTGTACAACGCGACGAACCGCTGGACCGACACCTGCCTGAACAAGAACGAGAGTTCCTACTTGCAGGGCGTGCTCACCAAGTACAAGTGCACCAACCAGGCGATCGGCACGTACACCGACAGCGCGGGCCGGGTCCTGGTGGACATCGCGGTACTGCCGCTGCCGGACACGCCGACGGCGAAGAACGCCTTCACGGACATCGACACCAAGCAGGCGTACACGCTCGACGACTGGGGCATCTGGTGCCCCTCCACCGGACCGGGCGCGGACATCTGCGCCCAGCACAAGAGCACCACCAACGCCCAGGAGTACGGGTACGTCCAGCCCGACCACCGGTACCTGGTCCACGCGGTGGCGTTCTACGTGAACCTGACCAGCGACCAGTCGGCGCGGGCCTGGCTCGACGCGGCGGCCACCAGCGCGGCGAAGCTGGGCGGCCCCCAAGTCGCGAACCAATGACGAGATAGCAGGGACCTGATGACGAGGGAGGGCGGGGCCTTGTCCGTACAGCGTGGGGATCTGGTCGCCGGAAGGTATCGTGCCGAGGAGCCGCTAGGCCCGGCATGGCGCGCGCGCGACGAGTCCGGCGGCGCCGAGGTGGTGTTAGTCCCGGTCGCGATGTCGGAGGACGACGGCCCGGGAACCGTTGCGGAGGTGGCGGCCCTAGCAGGCTCCGGAGTCCTCGACCCCGCACGCTGGCACGACCGCCGAGGCGTCCTCCCCGTCATCGGCACCGCGACCGGCGACGCCGGCGCCTGGCTGGTGACCGAACCGATCGCGGCCCGCACCCTGGCCGACGCCGTCGCCGAATGGGGCGCCCTGCCCAACGAACAGGTCCTCCTGATAGCGGCGGAAGCCCTCACAGCCCTGTCCGCCACCGGCCCCCGCCTCTCAGCGACCCCCGAGAACATCCTCCTCACCGACGACGGCCATGTAGTCCTCCTGCCCATCGAGACCACGGCCAACGACCTCTCCACCCTCGGCACCGCCCTCCACCTGGCCGCCGAGGGCCACTCCCCGACACCCACCCCCCACC
>NZ_JAAFYZ010000175.1 GCF_018274385.1 Catenulispora pinistramenti
GTGATGGGGGCTGGTTGGGTTTGGGGTTTGACCGGCCAGGTGGCGCAGCTGAGGTCGGCCCAGGCCAGCATTTCGCCGAGGAGGGGGGCCTGGGTTTTGTAGTCCGGGACCTCTTTGTTCTCGATCTGCTGGGCGTTCTCGGCGTCGGGGTCGGGGCGGTCGAGGCAGTTGATGGCGATGTTGGCGTCGGTCTGGTTGTCGTATGTGCCGTTGGTGCGGTCGTTGTACAGGTCCGCCCATTGCAGGAGGCGGGTGCCGTCGCCGTTCATGGCCGCGCTGAGGGCGTCGCGGAGGTCGCCCCAGTACTGGGGGACGTACATCACCTGGAGGACCGCGGTGAGTCCGAGTCCGTAGTTGACGGTGCGGTTGCCGTCGTGGGTGGGGACTGGGTGGTCCTGGAGCGACTGCAGGTAGGTCATGAGCTTGTCGACCGCGGTGTTGCCGTCGGTGCCCAGGGGGCAGCCGGATTGGGTGACGCAGTCGGCGGCGAATTCGCGGATCAGCTTCTCGAAGCCCTGGGCCTGGGCGATGTTCATCTGCTTGGCGGTCAGGGTCGGGTCGATGGCGCCGTCCAGGACCAGGCGGCCGGTGTTCTGGGGGAACAGGCCCGCGTAGACGGCTCCGAGGTAGGTGCCGTAGGACTTGCCCAGGTAGTAGAGCTTCTGGTCGCCGAGGACGGCGCGCAGGACGTCCATGTCCCGGGCCGCGTTGGGGGTGCCGATGTAGGGCAGGATGCGGCCGGACTTCTGTTCGCAGGCCTTGCCGATCGCCTGCGACTCCTTCACGACCTCCGCGACCTGGGCGTCGGTGCGGGGCATCGGGTCCGCCGACACGAACTCGTCCATCGCCGCCGTGTCGTCCGACAGGCAGCGGACCGGGTCCGACTGGCCGACGCCGCGCGGATCGAAGCCGACGATGTCGTAGTGTGCCGCGACGTTCTTGGTGACGACGCTGGGGTCCTGCGCGTAGGCGATACCCGCGCCGCCGGGGCCGCCGGGGTTCAGCAGGAGCGAGCCCACCCGCTGGCTCGCCGGGCCGGTCGCGGCCTTGCGCGTGGCCATGATGTACGTCGTCCCCTTGGCCGGGTCCGAGTAGTCCAGCGGCACGGTGATCTTCGCGCAGGTCCAGCCCGGGCCGCTGCTGTCCGAGGTGCAGGACGCCCACTTCGGCTGCTGGCTGTAGAACTGCTGTAGGTCCGCGGGGACGGCGTCCGCGGCGGACATCGTGGTGGAGCGCGGGGCGGCGGAGGCGCCGGTGGGCGCGTCGGCCGAGGCGCTGCCCGAAGCGCCGCGTCCACCGGGCGTCGAAGGTTTCTGCGACGCGTGCGAACTCCCGCCGCACCCAGTGGTCAGAAGAAGGCTCGCGGCGACCACCGCTAGGGCCCGTCGTGCTGTCGGACTGGGGTTCACAGGCGGGTCTCCTCCTACGGTGCGGGGCGCGGGGTGCGCGGCACAAACGGTCTGTGGCGTTTGTGGTTAGCTATCCAGAAAAGTCCGGTTCCACACCATGCCGCAGCCGCTAGAGGGAAGCCCAGAGGGAACGCGGGGGAAGCCCAGAGGGAGCCCAGAGCGAAGCCCTACTCCGCATCCCAGCGCATAGACCCGTCCTTGCGGGACGTCTCATAGTCCTGCCGAGACCCGCATACGGACGCCAGCGAACACGAGCACGTCCGCCCCGTCTCGTCCAGCCGCACCTTCACCGTCTCCGACGGCACGTTCAGCCCGACGACCCGCCCCGGCCCCTCCGGCGTCAGCACCTTCTCGCCGCGCGCCGGTGCCTTCGCCTTCGTCTCGACATAGAGCGGGTGCTCATATTTGAGACAGCACATAAGCCGCCCGCAGGCCCCGGAGATCTTCAGCGGGTTCACCGGGAGGTCCTGGTCCTTGGCCATCCGCACCGACACCGGCTCGAAGTTCTTGAGGAACGTCGAGCAGCACGTGTCCCGCCCGCACGGCCCGATCCCGCCCTGGATCCGCGCCTCGTCCCGCGCGCCGAGTTGGCGCAGCTCGATCCGGGCGTCCAGCTCCCGGGCGAGGGTGCGGACCAACTCGCGGAAGTCCACGTACTGCGGGGCGGAGAAGTACACAGTGATCTGCTTCTCCGACTCCACGAAGTCGACGCCGACCACCTTCATCGGCAGTCCCTGCTCGCGGATCTGCCGCTTGGCGACCACCCGGGCCCGGGCCCGGCGCTCCCGGCTGCGCTCGTCGCGCGCCAGGTCGTCCGGGGTGGGGAAGCCGACCAGTTCGTCCAGTCCGCCGATCTCCGCGTCGCCCTCGGTGTCGACCCATTGCGGCGCCCAGATGCACTCGGCGACCTCGGGCCCGGCGGAGGTGGGGACCAGCACCTTGTCGCCCACGTGCGGGGTGATGGGTCCTGGTGCGTAGTAATAGAGACGGCCGTAGCGGGTGAAGCTGACGGCACAGATCATCGCCACGGACGGCTCCCAAAGCAGGCGACAGCACACGGTACGGACACGACGTTCACCCGGTTGAGCCTAAGCGCAGTCCTCGGCCCGAGGCGAGAGGCTGAGGAAGACGATCGGCGGCGGCGCCGGGTTGGCTACGCTTGGGGACATGTCCCACGCGCCGATCGTCGCCCAGCCCAGCCCCGCCCGTGATGCCCTGCTGAAGGAGATCCAGGACAAAGCGGTGGTGCGCGGCGAGGTGACCCTGTCCTCCGGCCTCAAGGCCGACTGGTATCTGGACCTGCGCCGGATCACGCTGGACGGGACGGCGGCGCCGCTGGTCGGCACCGCGATGCTGGAGCTGACGGCGGACCTGGACTTCGACGCGGTCGGCGGGCTCACGATGGGGGCGGACCCGGTGGCCACCGCGATGCTGCACGCCTCGGCCGGGCGCGGCCGGGCGCTGGACGCCTTCGTGGTGCGCAAGGCCGCCAAGGCGCACGGCATGCAGCGCCGCATCGAGGGCCCGGAGGTGGCCGGCCGGCGCGTACTGGCCGTCGAGGACACCTCCACGACCGGCGGGTCGCCGCTGGAAGCGGTGCGCGCGCTGAGGGAGGCCGGTGCGGAGGTGGTCGCGGTCGCTACGATCGTGGACCGCGCGACCGGTGCCGCCGAAGCGATCGCCGCCGAGGGACTGCCCTACTACACCGTCTATACGCTGGGGGATCTCGGAGTGTAGACATCAGAGGCGGGCGCAGTAGAGTTCCCGCGATCTCGACCGCGAATCGGACGCAACCAGCGTGGTGGTTCGCGCGTCTACCTGCCAGAACCTAATCAGGTGTCAACACTTTGGGGTGCGGGCTGTGGAAGAGCGGGACGAGCTAGAAATCGAGACGAGGCTGCGTGCTGCGTTGCAGGCGCGCAGTGAACTCGTCACGCATTCCACGCTCCGGCCCGGCATCCCGCCGAACGAACACACGGCGGGGGTGCGGACCGGGCGCGAATCCTGGTGGTCGTGGCGCCGGATGTGGGTGCCGGTCACCGTCGCCGCCGCGCTGGCCGGCGGCGTTTTCGTGGGCGCGCAGCTGCCGTCGGACTCGAACAAGACCGAGGTCGGCGCCGGTTCCGGTCAGCCGGGTGTGGCCGGGAGCGAGGGCAGCCCGTCCACCAAGTCCGACGTGGCGGCGGGCTCCCCGGAGACCGTCGGCACGGTCAGCTTCACCCTGGCCGACGGCTGGCAGCTGACCCCGATATCCGCCACCGCCGGCTGCGTGACGCCGAAGACCCGCCCGGTTCCGGCCTCCGCCGGTAGCGCCGGCACGCTGCCCTGCGGCGTGGACGCGCTCTACCTCAAGACCGACGCCGCGCCGACCGCCTGGCCGCTGAGCACCGCGAGCAGCGGCACCGGCTGGTGGCCGACCGCCGTGGGCTCCGCCTCGGACATCGTCTGCCCGGCGGGGCAGTCCGGGACCGGTAGCCAGTCCGGGAGCGGTAATTCCGGAAGCGGCAACAAGGTGAAGAGCTCGGTACTGCTGCGCACCTCGACGGACTACGCCCTGGCCGCACCGACCACCACCGGATCGACCACAGCCGCGCCGACCACGGCCGAGTACCACGAGTGGGCGGTGACCTGCTCCAGCGGCACCGGGGCACAGCCGATGCTGTGGAAGCTCAACGCCGCGCCGGGGGCCACACCTCCGTCGCAGTTCGCGGTCGCCACGGTCGTCTCCGTCGACCCGAAGTACGACACGGCGTTGCTCGGTATGGTGGGCTCTCTGCACCAGGCGAGCTGACCAGGGTCGGCGCGCTGCCCCGCGATCCGGTCGGAACCGCTCGTATCGCCCCACGCTTCCCGGTCTGACCAGGCTGGGGAGCGTCACGATCCCGCCATCTGCCACACGCTGTAGTAATGACAAGGTAGCCTCTGTCCCGTGACCTCCTCACTGGCCCACTTCCTGGCCTTCAACCCGATCTCCGCGACGGACTGGATCAACGCGCTCGGCAACTTCGCCGTGCTCGGGGTCTGCGCGATCATCTTCGCTGAGACCGGTCTGATGATCGGTTTCTTCATGCCCGGCGACTCGCTGCTGTTCATCGCCGGTCTGCTCACGCTGTCCGGCAAGGCGTCCGCCGGCGTGACCAACACCCACCACCTGTCGCTGCCGCTGCTGCTGGTGGCGGTGCCGATCTGTGCCGTGGCCGGCGCCCAGCTCGGGCACTATCTCGGCGCGCGCTTCGGGCGGCCGCTGTTCGACAAGCCGGAGAGCCGGCTGTTCAAGCGGGAGTACGTCGAGAAGGCCGAGGGCGTGTTCAACCAGTACGGCGAGACCAAGGCCGTGGTGCTGGCGCGCTTCATCCCGGTCGTGCGCACGTTCATGAACCCGGTCGCCGGCGTGCTGGAGATGCCCGCGAAGAAGTTCTTCGTCGCGAACCTCATCGGCGGCGTCATCTGGGCCGACGGCGTGCTGCTGCTCGGCCGGCTGGCCTCCAACGTGATCAGTGCCGACAAGGTGGACAAGTACATCATCCCGATCACCCTGGTGATCGTGCTGCTGTCGCTGCTGCCGATCTTCTTCGAGTGGCGCAAGACGAAGAAGGCCAACGCCGCCGCCACGGCCGCCGGCTACCCGGCGGCCGACCAGGATTCGGTCGCCTCGAGCGGCCGGCACCGCGGCCGGTAAACTGCGCTCCAGCAGCGCTGAACCGAGTGCGACCGTCCTACCGAGGAGATTAAGCGATGGCTATCGCGACCCCTGAGGTCTACCGCGAGATGCTGGACCGGGCCAAGGCCGGCCGGTTCGCCTACCCCGCGATCAACGTGACCTCCTCCCAGACGCTGAACGCCGCCCTGCGCGGCTTCGCCGAGGCCGAGAGCGACGGCATCCTCCAGATCTCCACCGGCGGCGCGGAGTACCTGTCCGGCTCGGTCAAGGACATGGTGGTCGGCTCGGTGGCGCTGGCGGAGTTCGCGCACGTGGTCGCGGCCCGCTACGACATCACGGTGGCGCTGCACACCGACCACTGCCCGAAGGACAAGCTCGACGGCTTCATGCGGCCGCTGATCGAGGTCTCGACCGAGCGGGTGAAGGCCGGAAAGCTGCCGCTGTTCCAGTCCCACATGTGGGACGGCTCGGCGGTGCCGCTGGACGAGAACCTGCAGATCGCGCAGGAGCTGCTGGCCAAGTGCGCGGCGGCGGACATCGTCATGGAGCTGGAGATCGGCGTCGTCGGCGGCGAGGAGGACGGCGTCGCCAACGAGATCAACGAGAAGCTGTACACCACCCCCGAGGACGCGCTGAAGACCGTCGACGCGATCGGCCTGGGCGAGAAGGGCCGCTACCTGCTGGCGGCCACGTTCGGCAACGTGCACGGGGTCTACAAGCCGGGCAACGTCAAGCTGCGCCCGGCGATCCTGAAGGACCTGCAGGACGCGGTCGCGGCCAAGCACTCCGGCCACGGCGACAAGCCCTTCGAGCTGGTCTTCCACGGCGGCTCCGGCTCGGCGCTGGAGGAGATCCGCGAGGCGCTGGACTACGGCGTGGTGAAGATGAACGTCGACACGGACACGCAGTACGCGTTCACCCGGCCGATCGCCGACCACATGTTCAAGAATTACGACGGCGTGCTGAAGGTCGACGGCGAGGTCGGGAACAAGAAGACCTACGACCCGCGGACGTACGGCAAGTCGGCCGAGGCGGGCATGGCGGCCCGGGTCCTCGAGGCCTGCACGGACCTGCGGTCGGTGGGGACGAAGCTGAAGTAGGTCGCTTCTAGTAGCGCTCTGTGGGGCGTGCTCCTTATATAGGAGTGCGCCCCACTTGTGCGTTCTCTAGCTTGTGTTCTCTAGAACGAGTACCGGGCCCGCCCCGAGAACCGCTCGAACCCGAGCCGCCGGTACACGGGCGCCCCGAGCGGGGTGGCGGTCAGCGTCGCGCTCTTCGCGCCGGCCTGGAAGGCTCCGTCCACGGCGGCTGCGGAGACCAGGGCGCCGAGGCCGCGTTTGCGGGCGGAGGTCTTGGTGGCGACCCAGAACAGCCCGGCGGAGTCTTCGTGGCGGAGGGCCAGTGCGGCGGCGGCCGGTTCGCGTTCCAGGTAGGCGACGAAGGCGTGGACGTGCGGGTCCAGGAGGACTGCGGGTGATCCGAAGTGCAGCACTGTGTCCGGGTCCTGCTTCGCCTCGATGCGGAGTGCGCGGTGCACTTCTGCGAAGGCGTCCGCTTCCTCGGGGTCGCGGACTTCCGCGAGTTCGACTTCGGGGCCGGGGGCCGGGATGGCCGGGGCGGTGGTGGTGCCCATGTCGTCCAGCTCTATGCCGCGGGTCATGCCGATGGCTTCGGCGGCGGCTATGAGGTCCGCGTCGCCGTCGACGGAGGCCCAGAGGTTCAGCGGCTGGCTGTGCTCGGCGCCGAAGGAGCGGACCGCCTCCATCGACTTGGCCGCCGGGACCGTGCGGTCGTAGCGGCGTGCCGAGCTGTAGAACAGCGAGCGTAGGTAGGGGCGTGCTGACGCCACCATCAGCATGCCCGCGTCCTCGCCGATGACGGTGCCGTCCTCTTGCCCGGCGAACAGGCGCGCGGCGGCCAGGGTGGTGCGGTCGCTCCGGTCCAGGAAAGTCATACCGCGCATCATCCCCAGATCTGCGGGACTCTGCGCGGTATAAACGACCCGCTTATAGGAGCTCTACAGGGACCGTGCTTGTAGCGCCCCTTATAAGGACGCGGGTCACGTGGACGAGCTGGGGACCGGCGGGGGAAGGATCTCGGGGATGGCCAGGGCGTGCGGGCCGTCCACCGGGTCGAGTTCGTAGAGCATCCTCCGGACCTCGTCCAGGAGCGCTCCGTGAACAGACCAGCGCTCTACTGCGTGCGCCCCTATAGGGAGCATGTCCTCTATAGCCGAGAGCTGATGGTCGGCCGCGGCGGTGATGATGACCTTCAGCTCCTCCAGGACCTGGCGGCTGTCGCGGTCCGGGATCTGGAGCCGGCCGAAGCGGTTCAGGGCGCGGCCGACGTCGAGCAGGAGTATGGCCAGCGCGTCGGGGACCTCGGTGGTGGCCGGCAGGCCCCGGGCGCCGTTCGCGAGGTCGTTCAGGCCCCGCAGCAGGCTGTTGAGTTGCGAGGAGACGTGGCTGAGGCAGATCGCCGCCTGGTCGACGCGGTTGACCTCCGGTTCCAGCGCGGAGCGCCGGGGGTGGTAGCGGACGGCCTCCTCGGCCTGGTCGGCGATGTCCTCGGCGTCGTGGCTGTCGCCGGCCAGGGCGCGGGAACGGTCCAGCCACTTCTTGGCGTCGGCTGCCGACCATTCGGTACTGAGGGTTTTGGAGACGTCTCTACAGAGCTGTGCCAGGTCGTCCGCCAGGTCGGCCAGGTCCTTGGCGGCGGTGTCGGCGTAGGTCGGGGGCGCGATCAGTGCGTTGGCGACGACACCGACGGCCGCGCCGAGCAGGGTGTCCCAGATGCGTTCCAGGCCGTAGCCCCGGCCCAGGCTGTAGACCAGCAGCGAGGTGGTGGCGACCTGGTTGACCTGGGTGCCCAGGCGCAGGCCGCGGCCGACCATCAGCGCCACGATCACCAGGGCCGACAGCGTGTACCAGGTCAGGTCGATGAACCGGCCGATCGCCAGGGCCGCGAAGACGCCGAGCAATACCGCCGCGACCTGTTGCAGGCCGCGCCGGAAGGTCTGGTAGATGGTGACCTGCATGGTGATCAGGACGGCCACCGGGGCCAGGACGGCGTGGAACTGGGGATGGCCGTGGTAGATCACCCGCTTGGCCAGCTCCCAGGCCACCGCACAGGCCAGGGCGGTCTTCAGGGTCTGTATGAACGCTTCGCGCTCGCGGTTGAACCAGTGCCGCACGCCGTGCAGTCGGAAGGCCCGCACCGAGTGCTCGATCCCGGAGCGCAGGGTGGTGTGACCACGCCCGAGTAACTCCCTGGTGAACTCGCCTACCGAGTCCGTGGAGCGTGGCATGGGGGAATGATGGCAGATCAGTGACCATGATGACCGTGAGGACCACTCCGGGATACTCTTGATCCCGCCATCATTTTGATACGACTGGTACCCGAAGTGGACTGGATCGTTGACAGATAGAGAGCCCATGGATTCCGCAGAGTCCCGCCTGGCGGTCGGGGTCGTAGGTACCGGCCGCGTTGGATCGGCCCTCGGGGCGGCCTTACAGCGCGCCGGCCATCACGTGGTCGCCGCCTCCGGTGTGTCCGAGGAGTCGCGCCGCCGTGCCGACAAGCTGTTGCCCGACGTGCCGCTGGTGCCGCCGCAGGACGTGCTGGCGGTCGCCGACCTGGCCCTGCTCACCGTCCCCGACGACGCCCTGTCCGGGCTGGTCGAGGGGCTGGTGGCGACCGGTTCGATCAAGCCCGGCACGATACTGGCCCACACCTCCGGCCGGCACGGCTACACCGTCCTGGACCCCGCCACCAGGGCCGGGGCGTTGCCGCTGGCGCTGCACCCGGCCATGACCTTCGCCGGCACCGAGGTCGACGTGGCGCGGCTGGCCGGCTGTTCCTTCGGGGTGACCGCCCCGGATCCGCTCCGCCCGATCGCCGAGGCCCTGGTGGTGGAGATGGGCGGGGAGCCGGAGTGGATCGAGGAGGCGGCGCGTCCGCTGTACCACGCGGCCCTCGCGTACGGCTCCAACTACCTGGTCACCCTGGTCGCGCAGGCCGAGGACCTGCTGGCCGCGGCCGGCGTCCGGCAGCCCGGCCGGATGCTCGGCCCGCTGCTCGGCGCCGCGCTGGACAACGCGCTGCGTTCCGGCGATCTGGCGTTGACCGGGCCGGTCGCGCGCGGGGACGCCGGGACCGTCGCGGCGCACCTGGAGGTCCTGGCAGAGCGCGACCCGCAGGCCGCCCGCGGCTACCGCGCACTAGGACGCCTGACCGCGGACCGCGCGATGGCCTCCGGACAGCTCTCCGCAGAGAAAGCCGAACCCCTGCTCGGAGTTCTGAACAAGGAGCCTGACGCATGACCGCGCTCGTGCACACCCGCGCCGAACTGCAGCCCTTCCTGGATGGATTCGCTAATAGGAAGCGCGGCGTGGTCATGACCATGGGGGCGCTTCATGAAGGGCACCTGGAACTCTTCAAGCGCGCTCGCCACGACTGCGACCTGGTCGTCGCGACCATCTTCGTGAACCCGCTCCAGTTCGGCCCGAACGAGGACTTCGACCGCTACCCGCGGACCCTGGACGACGACCTGAAGCTGTGCGCGGAAGCCGGAGTGGATGTCGTCTACGCGCCGGCCGTGGAGGAGGTCTACCCGGGCGGTCAGCCGATCGTGCGGGTCACCCCCGGGGCGATGGGGGAGGTGCTGGAGGGCGAGTTCCGTCCCGGCTTCTTCACCGGGGTCCTGACCATCGTGAACAAGCTGCTCAACCTGACGGACCCGGACGTGGCGTTCTTCGGGCAGAAGGACGCGCAGCAGCTCGCCCTGGTGCGCCGCATGGTCCTGGACCTGAACATGCCGATCGAGATCGTCGGCGTCCCGACCGTCCGGGACGAGGACGGTCTGGCCAAGTCCAGCCGCAACCGCTACCTCAGCTCTGAGGAGCGCACTACCGCGCTCGCCCTGTCGCGCGCACTGTTCGCCGGACAGGAGAAGGCCACGGAGGGCGCCGACGCAGTGCGCGACGCGGCTACCGCGGTGCTGAAGGCGGCCGTCGCCACCGGACGGCTGGACCTGGACTACCTGGCCCTGGTCGACCCGCGGGACTTCTCGGAGGCCCCGCCGACGTTCTCTGGAGAGACCGTGCTCGCCGTGGCGGCCCGCGTCGGCACCACCCGCCTGATCGACAACCTGCCCCTCACCCTCACCACCCACGGAGCCCGCTGATGTACCGCACGATGCTCAAGTCGAAGATCCACCGCGCCACGGTGACCCAGGCCGACCTGCACTACGTCGGTTCGGTCACGATCGACGAGGACCTGATGGACGCCGCCGACCTGCTGCCCGGCGAGCAGGTGGCGATCGTCGACATCGACAACGGCGCCCGCCTTGAGACTTACGTCATACCCGGGCAGCGCGGTACCGGGGTGATCGGGATCAACGGCGCCGCCGCGCGCCTGGTGCACCCCCAGGACCTGGTCATCCTGATCTCCTACATGCAGGTGGACGACGTGGAGGCGCGTAGTCTTCAGCCGAAGGTGGTGCACGTCGACACCGAGAACCGGATCGTCGCCCTCGGGGCCGACCCGGCCGAACCGATCCCGGGTTCCCAGGTGCTGAGTCGGGGCGACGTCACCGCGAACTAGGAGTACTGGGTTTCCGGTACGTGAGGGGCGAGGCAATGGTCCAGCGGCTAAGGGCACCCCATCCGGGGTGGCGGGCGTATGCGGACACGGTCGTGGTGGGGTCCGGCGTGGCCGGCATCACGGCGGCGCTGGCCGCGCGGCAGGCCGGCAGCGTTCTGCTGGTGACGAAGGCACGTCTGCAGGACGGGTCGACCCAGTGGGCGCAGGGCGGCATCGCCGCGGCGCTCGGCGTCGGCGACAGTCCGGAGGCGCATCTGCAGGACACGCTGGTCGCCGGGGCGGGGGTCTGCGACGAGGACGCCGTACGGGCCCTGGTGACCGAGGGCCCGGCGGCGGTGCGCAGACTGATCGCGCTCGGCGCCGAGTTCGACAAGACCGCGGACGGCTCCATCGCGCTCGGCCGCGAGGGCGGGCACCTGGCCCACCGCATCGCGCACGCCGGCGGCGACGCCACCGGCAAGGAGGTCTCCCGCGCGCTGATCGCGGCGCTGGAGCACACCATCGGCGAGATCGAGGTCATCGACCACGCGCTGGTGCTGGACCTGCTCAAGGACGAGCACGGCGGCGCCGCGGGCGTCACGCTGCACGTCATGGGCGAGGGCGCGCGCGACGGCGTCGGCGCGGTGCACGCCAAGGCCGTGGTGCTGGCCACCGGCGGCATGGGGCAGGTCTTCGACGCGACCACGAACCCCTCCGTCGCGAACGGGGACGGCGTCGCCATCGCGCTCCGTGCGGGCGCGGAGGTGGCGGACCTGGAGTTCGTGCAGTTCCACCCCACGGTGATGTGGCTGGGCGGGGCGGCGCGCGGGCAGCAGCCGCTGATCTCCGAGGCGGTCCGCGGCGAGGGCGCGCACCTGGTGGACGGCAGCGGTGTCCGCTTCATGGTCGGGCAGCATCCACTGGCCGAACTGGCGCCGCGCGACGTGGTCGCCAAGGGCATCATGCGACGTATGGCCGAGACCGGGGAGCCGCATATGTGGCTCGACGCACGGACCGGCGTAGCAGAGTTCTCCGATGAGTACTGGCGTACGCGCTTCCCGACTATCCGTGAGTCCTGTCTCCAGCACGGGATCGACCCGGCCAAGGACCTGATCCCGGTGGCGCCGGCCGAACACTTCGCGTCCGGCGGTATCCGGACCGACATATGGGGACGTACTTCTATCCCGCGCTTGTACGCGTGCGGAGAGGCAGCCTGTACCGGCGTGCACGGAGCGAACCGCCTGGCGTCCAACTCGCTGTTGGAAGGACTGGTCTTCGCCGAGCGCATCGGAGCGGACCTCGCCAAGCGGCTGCCGTGGACGCAGACCCCGGTCCCTGTCGAGGCACCGGAGGACGTGGTGGACGTGCTGCTAGAGCCGTCGGTGTTGGCCGACGTGCAGCACACCATGACCGCCGGTGCGAGCGTGCTGCGCAGTGCGCAGTCGCTGGACCGCACCGCCGACGAGCTGGAGCGGCTCGCCGAGCACCGTGCCGAGGCCCCGCACCTGGAGGCGTGGGAGGCGACGAACCTGCACCTGCTGGCCAGTGCGCTGGTGAAGGGCGCGTTGATGCGGAACGAGACCCGCGGGTCGCACTGGCGTGAGGACTTCCCGGAGAGCGCGGACCGCTGGCTGGTGCGCCTGGCGACCCGCCTGGACCCCGCGACCGGGAACCTGGTCACCGAGAAGCAGCCGCTGCGCAGTGCTGAGATGGATGGAGTGAAGCCCTGATGAGCTCGTTGTCCCCGGATGTCGCCAAGGCCCTGACCGACGGCGGCCTGGACCCGGAGTACGTGACTTCGGTGATCATGATGGCCCTGGACGAGGACCTGGCCGACGGCCCGGACGCCACCACCGAGGCCACGGTCCCGGCCGACGCCGCCGCCACCGCGGACTTCGCCTCCCGGGCGACCGGTGTGGCCGCCGGCGTCCCGGTGGCCGCGGCGGTGTTCGACCTCATCTCGCAGGGCACGGCGAAGATCCGGCAGGCGGTGAAGGACGGCGACCGGGTCGAGCCGGGCACTGTCCTGCTCACCGTCACCGGCGCCACGCGGGACCTGCTCACCGGGGAGCGCACCGCTTTGAACCTCCTGTGCCACCTGTCCGGGATCGCCACCCAGACCCGGCTGTGGGTGGACGCGGTCGAGGGCACCGGTGCGAAGATCCGCGACACCCGCAAGACCACCCCCGGGCTGCGCGCGCTGGAGAAGTACGCGGTGCGGTGCGGCGGCGGCGTGAACCACCGCATGTCGCTGTCCGACGCCGGGCTGGTGAAGGACAACCACGTGGTGGCCGCCGGCGGTGTCGTCGAGGCCTTCGAAGCCGTGCGCAAGGCGCACCCCGGGCTGCCGATCGAGGTCGAGATCGACTCCCTGGAGCAGCTGCCCGGGGTCCTGGCGGCCGGCGCCGAGCTGATCCTGCTGGACAACTTCACCCCGGACCGGATGCGGGCCGCGGTCCAGGTGACCGGGCGCAACGAGCTGTACGGCCGGACCCGGCTGGAGGCCTCCGGCGGGCTGACGCTGGATCTGGCGCGGGCCGTGGCCGATACCGGGGTGGACTACATCTCGGTCGGCGCGCTGACCCACTCCGCGCCGATCCTGGACATCGGCTCGGACTTCCGCGAGGACCCGGACGTCCGCGAAGAAGGGAAGTAGCCCGGTGCTCCTGACCATTGACGTCGGCAACACGCAGACCGTCTACGGGTTGTTCGACGGCGAGGAGATCGCCGACCACTGGCGGGTGGCCACCGATCCGCGCCGTACCTCCGACGAGCTCGCGGTGATGACGCAGGGCCTGCTGAACCAGCACCCGACGGCCGGCAAGCCCGGCGGCCTGACCGGGCTGTCGATCTGCTCCACGGTGCCCTCGGTGCTGCACGAGATGCGCGACATGAGCCGGCGGCACTACGGCGACGTCCCGACGGTCCTGGTGGAGCCTGGGGTGAAGACCGGCGTGCCGATCCTGGTGGACAACCCCAAGGAGGTCGGCGCGGACCGGATCATGAACGCCCTGGCCGCGCACTACCTGTACGACGGCCCGGTGATCGTGGTCGACTTCGGGACCGCGACCTCCTTCGACGCCGTCTCGGCCAAGGGCGAGTTCCTGGGCGGGGCGATAGCGCCGGGCATCGAGATATCGGTCGAGGCGCTGGGGATGCGCGGCGCGCAGCTGCGGAAGATCGAGCTGACCAAGCCGCGCAGCATCATCGGGAAGAACACCGTCGAGTGCATGCAGTCCGGGATCCTGTACGGGTTCGCCGGCCAGGTCGACGGCGTGGTGCACCGGATGGCCGAGGAGATGGCCGAGGACCCGGACGACGTCACCGTGGTCGCCACCGGCGGGCTGGCGGGGCTGGTGCTGGACGAGTCCGAGGTGGTGGACGTGCACGAGCCGTGGCTGACGCTGGTCGGGCTGCGGCTGGTGTACGAGCGGAACAGCGGGAGCTGATTTCCCCGGCGGGACAGCGGGAGCTGATTTCCCAATCGGGACATGGCGGGTTCGCGACGGCGGCCGGACGGAAAAACGTTCGGCCGCCGTCGCGTCCGCGTGCTTGCATGATCCGATGGAAGTAACGGAGATCCTCGCGGCGGCATCGGCACTACTCGGCACCGAGCTGACCGATCCGGTCGATCTGGGCGGCAGCGATCGGAGCGTGGTGCTGCGGGTCCGCACGGCGGCGGGGGACACGGCGGGCGACACGGTCATCCTGAAGGCGCACAAGGAACAGTCCGCCTACGCGGCCGAGACCAGCGGACTCCGCCTCACCGATATGGGCCCGCGACTCCTGGCGGCCGATCCGGAGCACCGGCTGATCGTCATGGCAGACCTCGGCGACGCCCCGAACCTCGCCGACCTGCTGCTCGGCGGCGACGAGAAACAGGCCCGCGCGGCGCTCGTCGAGTGGGCCGCCACCTACGGCCGGCTCGCCGTGCAGACCGTGGGGCGGGAGGGCGACCTGGAGGTGCCGAGCGAGCCGTGGGTCGCGAAGAGCATGGCGAAGCTGCCCGGCTTCCTCGACGGGCTCGGCATCGCGCCGCCACCGGGCTTGGAGTCCGACATCGAGGCGGTGTCCGTGTTGGACCACGACCGGTTCTCGCCCGGCGACATCTGCCCGGACAACCATCTGCTGACCGCCGAGGGGCTGCGGCCGATCGACTTCGAGGGCGCGGGCTTCCACTCCGTCTTCCTGGACGCGGCCTACAGCCGGATGCCGTTCGGAACCTGCTGGTGTGTGTTCCGGCTGCCCAAGACCTTCTCCATGGAGGCCGAGCGCGCCTATCGCGAGGAGGTCGTGAAGGCGTACCCCGAACTGGCCGACGACCGGATCTGGCGGCCCGGGGTGCGGCGGGGCTCCGTCGCCTTCGTGGTCATGATGTCGGTGTGGCAGGTGCCTGTGGTCCAGGAGGCGGACCGGCCGATGAACCGCACCCGGATGCCCGAGTCCAGCATGCGGCAGGTGCTGCGCTACCGCTGGGAGGCCACGGCGGCCTCGCTGGAGCGGGCCCGGGAGCTTCCCGCCGTGGCGTCCGCGTTCCGGGGGCTGCTGGCCGCGACCGAGGACTGGCGGACCGGGGACCTGGCGAAGTATCCGGCTTTCAGCGGCTGAGCGCCGGGCATCCCGCCGCCCGGCGCGGCCGTCGTTCCCCCGTGCGGCCCGCCACGTGGTATTCGGTTGCGGCCCCTGGAAGCCCGCCAAGTAGCCTTGTCCCATGACCGAGACCACCCCGCCTCCGGCGCAGCCCGAGTCCGACCTCCCCGAGCAGATCCGCATCCGCCGGGAGAAGCTGGACAAACTGCGCGAGCGCGGCGTGGACCCGTACCCGGTCGGGTACCCGCGGACCGCGACCATCGGGGAGCTGCGCGCCGAGTACGGCGACCTGGCCCCTGACACCCCGACCGGGCAGCGGGCCGGGATCGCCGGGCGGGTCGTGCTGTCCCGGACCGGCGGCAAGCTCTGCTTCGCCACCCTGCGGGAGGGCGAGTTCGAGATCCAGGCGATGTTCTCGCTGGACCGCCTCGGCGCGGAGTCGCTGGAGGAGTGGAAGACCGACGTCGACCTGGGCGACCTGGTCGGGGTCACCGGGGAGGTCATCACCTCGCGCCGGGGCGAGCTCTCGATCATGGTCGAGAGCTGGGCGATCACCGCGAAGTGCCTGCGGCCGCTGCCGGACAAGCACAAGGGGCTGACCGACCCGGAGACCCGGGTGCGGCAGCGGTACGTCGACCTGATCGTGAACCCCGAGGCGCGCCGGATGCTGTTCACGCGCTCGGACCTGGTGCGCTCGGTGCGCTCCAGCCTCGGCGCGCGCGGCTACACCGAGGTCGAGACCCCGATGCTGCAGCCGATCCACGGCGGGGCCAACGCCCGGCCGTTCGAGACCCACATCAACGCCTACGACATGAAGCTCTACCTGCGCATCGCGCCGGAGCTCTACCTCAAGCGGCTGCTGGTCGGCGGGGTGGAGAAGGTCTTCGAGATCAACCGCAACTTCCGGAACGAGGGTGCGGACTCCACGCACAGCCCGGAGTTCACCATGCTGGAGGCCTACGAGGTCTACGGCGACTACAACGTCATGCAGAAGCTGACGCAGCAGGTGATCCAGGAGGGTGCCGAGGCGATCTTCGGCTCCCAGGTGGCCCGCCGGGTGAACGCCGAGGGCGAGGTCGAGGAGTTCGACATCAGCGGCGACTGGAAGTCGGTCACCGTGAACGAGGCGATCTCCACCGCGCTCGGCGAGGAGGTCACCGCCGACACCGAGATCGGCGCGCTGAAGAAGCTGTGCGACGGCGCGAACATCCCCTACGCGCCGGGCTGGACCCGCGGCCAGGTGGTGCTGGAGATGTACGAGCACCTGGTCGAGGACAAGACCGTGCTGCCGACGTTCTACCGGGACTTCCCGAAGGACGTCTCGCCGCTGACCCGGGCGCACCGCGAGGACTCGCGGCTGGCCGAGCGCTGGGACCTGGTCGGCTGGAGCGCGGAGATCGGCACCGGCTACTCGGAGCTGATCGATCCGGTGGACCAGCGCGAGCGGCTCACGGAGCAGTCGCTGCTGGCCGCCGGGGGCGACCCCGACGCCATGCAGCTGGACGAGGACTTCCTGCGCGCGCTGGAGTACGCGATGCCGCCGGCCGGCGGCATCGGGGCCGGGATCGACCGGATCCTGATGGCGCTGACCGGGCGGCTGATCCGGGAGACCATCCTGTTCCCGTTCGTGAAGCCCGCGTAGGTTTCGCCAAACTCGCGTATGTAGTCTGGCGGGACCGACAAACACCTCGGCTGGTTTCGAGGGGGAAGCGACACGATGATGGGCAATCTGGGCCTGTACGTACCGTCTTTTGTGGTGGCAGTGGCGTTCGTCTACGTCATCAGGCTCATCGTCGTGTCGCAGAACCCGCAGAAGCGGGCCGAGGCGCGGGCGCGTGAGCTGGAGGCCGAGCGGAACGATCCGCGGTTCGGACCGAAGCCTGGATCACGGTAAGACGCCGCTTAGCGTCCTGTTAATGTCGTGCGCGTGACGGAAGCTCTGGCTGTGGACGGCGAAAACCTCAACGACGATCTGCTGGCCGGCCGTGGGCAGGCGCTGGCTTTGGTGCGGCAGGGATTCGCGGCCGTCACCGCACGACCGGACGTCTTCCTCTCGGCTTTGTACGAGGACTTCTTCACTTCCAACCCGCGCTACCGCAAGTACTTCGCGGCCGGCGGCGAGGTGCGCCGCGACCAGCGGACGCTGGAGGCCGCGACCCGGGTGGTGGCCGATCTGGACCGCCCCGGGGCGCTGCTGCCGCTGCTGCGCCGGCTCGCGCTGGAGTACCGCAAGTACGGGGTCCGCGAGCCGCACTACCGGGCGTTCGCCGGGTCGGTGATGACGGCCCTGGAGCGCACGATAGGCGAGGCCTGGACCTACGAGGCCGCGGCCGCCTGGGTGGACGAGCTGACCATGGTCGCCTCGGCGATGCTCGGGATCGCCGCCGAGGCCGACGCGCAGGGCCCGGCCTACTGGGAGGCCGAGGTCGTCGCGGTAGACCGGATGGGGGAGGACGTCGTCCGGCTGCGGGCCCGCACCGCGTTCCCGTACCCCTACCACGCCGGCCAGTACGCCGCGATCGAGCTGGGCCGGCTGCCCTGGGTCTGGCGGGACTTCTCGTTCGCCGCCGCGCCGACCGGCCCGGATGGCGCGGACGGCGCGGACCCGGATCACTCCGTCCTGGAGTTCCACGTCCAGCGCACCGCCGACGGCCGGCTCAGCAACGTCGTGCACGACGAGTTGGAGCTCGGCGACCGGATCCGGATCGCGGCCCCGGTCGGCGAGCTGGCCTTCCCGGCCGGCGCCTCGCGGCTGATCGCGGTCGGGCACGGCACCGGGCTGGCGCCGATCGCCGCGCTGCTGGAGGAGGCCGCGGCGAGCGGGGACGACCGGCCGGTGCACATCGTGGTCGGGAACTCCTTGAACGCCGCGAAGCCGGCCGGCAAGGCCGCCACGGCCAAGAAAGCCCAGAAGACGGCTAAGCCCGCGGCCGCCGCCAAGGCCGCCCCGGCCGCGGCCGAGAAGGCCGCCAAGACGGCGAAGGCCGCCGACGCCGCGGACGGGTCCGCGGACGCCGGGACTCACTACCTCAACGAACGCTTGTCTGAATTGGCCGCCGCGCACGGCAACGCGAAGGTGGTCTTCCTCGGTGCCGCCGAGGAATTGCCTCAACATCTGGACGAGTACGTCAAGCGCCTGGCCGACGGCGGGACACTGTCCGGATGGGGCGGCGTGGCCGTCGGCTCGACCGGCACGGTCCAGGCCTGCCTCGGTGTCCTGGCCGCCGCCGGGGCCGATCCCGCCGACGTGAGAAGCGATCTTTTCGGATGACCCTCCCCGCCTCCGCCGCCGATATCACGGTGCGCCGGGCCCGTACCGACGATGTCGGCGCGATCCGCGAACTGCTCGCCCGTTACAAAGACATCCTGCTGGACAAGCCGGACGTCACGCTTTTCGAGGACATCCAGGAGTTCTGGGTGGCCGAACACGACGGCGACGGCCGGGTGGTGGGCTGCGGCGCCATGCACGTCTTCTGGCTGGATCTCGCGGAAGTGCGCACCCTGGCCGTCGACCCGGAATGCCGGGGTATGGGGGTCGGCGCGCGAATCCTTGACAAACTAGTCCGTACCGCCGCGCGCATCGGCGTTCGCCGGCTGTTCTGCCTCACGTTCGAAGTGGACTTCTTCGCCGCGCACGGATTCTCCGAGATCAGCGGGGTACCGGTGCCGCCGCAGATCGAAGCCGAACTGTCGAAGTCCCCGGACGGCGGGGTCGCGGAGTTCCTGGACTTGGAGCAGGTCAAACCCAACACTCTGGGCAATACGCGCATGCTGCGGATCTTGTAGGACCTGCCCCGGGTTCTCGGAGAGGATTTGATTTCATCACCGGAATGCGCTTTGCTGACAGACGGAATAACCCGTACCGGAGAAAGGCGGGCCGCCCGATGGCCAAGCGCACGACCGTGGTGATTCACGACGACCTCGATGGCTCCGAGGGCGCGAGCACCGTTAAGTTCGGCCTCGACGGGAAGTCCTACGAGATCGACCTGTCCGAGGCGCATGAGAAGGAATTGCGCAAGGCGCTCGACAAGTACCTCGCGGCCGCGTCGCAGGTGACGGGCGCCAGCGCCGCCGCCTCCGGTCGCCGGAAGTACGGTACCGGCCCGGCGCGCCGGGACACGAAGCACATCCGTGAATGGCTCCGTAACGTCGAGGGCGTGGAAATCAGCGACCGCGGTCGCATTCCGACCGACCTGATGAATCGCTACAACGCCGCTCACTAAATACTCCCGACCTCGGCCGGGGAGTGTGCCCGGCCGACGTCGCGGAGGAGTCCGCGCCGGTCGGCGCGGCCGGTCAGGACCGGTCAGCGCCGGTGACCGGCGCCGCGCCGCTTCAGCGGGCCGCGGCCACCGCCAGCCGGTGGCAGGCGGCCGCGATGGTGGCCAGCAGGGCGATCAGCTCCGGGGGTTCGGGCAGTCCCGGAGTCGGATAGGCGTCGCGACGCGAGCCGCCTGGGGCGGTCCGGGCGGCGCCGTCCGCGTCTTCCGGGTCATCGGCGGCGTCCGCTGGGCCGACCGGGTGCTCCGGTTCCAGTCCGCCGGGCCGTTGCATCGGCACCATCGCCGGGTGCAGCCAGCGCACCGGGGGATCGGTCAGTTCCTCGGCGGGCACCGCGCTCAGATCCAGGCGCACTCCGCCCCAGTCCAGCCATTCCAGCAGCTCGGGCAGGTCTTCGGCGCCGCCGGCGGCGACATAGAACAGGACCCGGCCGGTCGCGGACAGCGCCACGGGGCCCGGCGCCACCGCCGGCTGGCCGTATCCCAGCAGCCTCGCCAGTGCCTCGCGCCCCGCTGGTTCCGGTACGGAGACCACGTCCGGCATGTGGATCGACCTCCCCGTTCGCTCTTGGCGTACAGCCTATTCGGGTCTACGGCCCCGGTACCGGGAACACCACGTCAGAGGCGGCGAGTTGGACTAACGGAAGGCACTGGGCGCGGTGACCGTCCCGTTGACATCGGGGAAGTCACGCCACCTGCGTGGGAAGGCGGGACTAGATTGGTTGCCAGACCCGCCCGCCACCCCAGGTGGGGAACAGTGGTTTGGCACCGCATGGAACCAGCAACACACCAGGGCAAGCGCACGATCTGTACTCGCTTCACAAAGCAGCACTTCGATCCATACGTCAGCCCGCGACGCTCCGGGGAGCGATGAGGAATGTTCGAACGGTTCACCGACCGCGCACGGCGCGTCGTCGTCTTGGCCCAAGAAGAGGCCAGGATGCTCAACCACAACTACATCGGGACCGAGCACATCCTCCTCGGCCTCATCCACGAGGGTGAGGGTGTGGCGGCCAAGGCTCTGGAGAGCCTGGGCATCTCGCTGGAAGCGGTCCGCCAGCAGGTGGAGGAGATCATCGGCCAGGGCCAGCAGGCCCCGTCCGGGCACATCCCCTTCACCCCCCGGGCCAAGAAGGTCCTGGAGCTGTCCCTGCGCGAGGCGCTGCAGCTGGGCCACAACTACATCGGCACCGAGCACATCCTGCTCGGCCTGATCCGCGAGGGTGAGGGCGTCGCGGCGCAGGTGCTGGTCAAGCTGGGCGCGGACCTGAACCGGGTGCGCCAGCAGGTCATCCAGCTGCTGTCCGGCTACTCCGGCGGCGGCAAGGAGGCCGCGGCGGCCGGCGGCCCGGCCGAGGGCACGCCGTCCACCTCCCTGGTCCTGGACCAGTTCGGCCGGAACCTGACCCAGGCCGCCCGCGAGGGCAAGCTCGACCCGGTCATCGGGCGCGAGAAGGAGATCGAGCGGGTCATGCAGGTGCTGTCCCGCCGCACCAAGAACAACCCGGTGCTGATCGGCGAGCCCGGCGTCGGCAAGACCGCCGTCGTGGAGGGCCTGGCGCAGGCCATCGTCAAGGGCGAGGTGCCCGAGACGCTCAAGGACAAGCACCTGTACACGCTGGACCTCGGCGCGCTGGTGGCCGGCTCCCGCTACCGCGGTGATTTCGAGGAGCGCCTGAAGAAGGTGCTCAAGGAGATCCGCACCCGCGGGGACATCGTCCTGTTCATCGACGAGCTGCACACGCTGGTCGGCGCGGGCGCTGCGGAGGGCGCCATCGACGCGGCGTCCATCCTGAAGCCGATGCTGGCCCGCGGTGAGCTGCAGACCATCGGCGCCACCACGCTGGACGAGTACCGCAAGTACGTGGAGAAGGACGCCGCCCTGGAGCGCCGCTTCCAGCCGATCCAGGTGGCCGAGCCCTCGGTGGCGCACACCATCGAGATCCTCAAGGGCCTGCGCGACCGCTACGAGGCGCACCACCGGGTGTCCATCACCGACGGCGCGCTGGTGGCCGCGGCCACCCTGGCCGAGCGCTACATCTCCGACCGGTTCCTGCCGGACAAGGCCATCGACCTGATCGACGAGGCCGGCTCCCGGATGCGGATCCGCCGGATGACGGCGCCGCCGGACCTGCGCGAGTTCGACGACAAGATCGCGAACGTGCGCAAGGAGAAGGAGTCCGCGATCGACGCGCAGGACTTCGAGAAGGCCGCCGCGCTGCGCGACCAGGAGAAGCAGCTGCAGAGCGCCAAGGCGCGCCGGGAGAAGGAGTGGAAGCAGGGCGACCTGGACGTCGTGGCCGAGGTCGACGAGGAGCTCATCGCCGAGGTCCTGGCCACCGCCACCGGCATCCCGGTCTTCAAGCTCACCGAGGAGGAGACCTCCCGCCTGCTGCGCATGGAGGACGAGCTGCACAAGCGCGTCATCGGCCAGAACCAGGCGATCAAGGGCCTGTCCCAGGCGATCCGGCGCACCCGTGCCGGGCTGAAGGACCCCAAGCGCCCCGGCGGCTCGTTCATCTTCGCCGGCCCGTCCGGCGTCGGTAAGACCGAGCTGGCCAAGGCCCTGGCCGAGTTCCTGTTCGGCGACGAGGACGCGCTGATCCAGCTGGACATGTCCGAGTTCTCCGAGAAGCACACGGTCTCCCGGCTGTTCGGCTCCCCGCCCGGATACGTCGGCTACGAAGAGGGCGGCCAGCTCACCGAGAAGGTGCGCCGCAAGCCGTTCTCGGTGGTGCTGTTCGACGAGGTCGAGAAGGCGCACCCGGACATCTTCAACTCGCTGTTGCAGATCCTGGAGGACGGCCGCCTGACCGACTCCCAGGGCCGGGTCGTGGACTTCAAGAACACGGTGATCATCATGACCACCAACCTCGGCACCCGGGACATCTCCAAGGGCTTCGGCCTGGGCTTCGCCGCCCAGGGTGACACCAAGGCCCCGTACGAGCGGATGAAGGCCAAGGTCAACGACGAGCTGAAGCAGCACTTCCGCCCCGAGTTCCTGAACCGCGTGGACGACACGGTGGTGTTCCCGCAGCTGAGCCAGGACGACATCGTGGCGATCGTGGACCTGATGATGAGCAAGGTCGACGGCCGGCTCAAGGACAAGGACATGGGCATCGTCCTGACCCGCAAGGCCAAGGAGCTCATCGCCAGCCTCGGCTACGACCCGGTCCTGGGCGCCCGGCCGCTGCGCCGCGCGATCCAGCGGCACATCGAGGACCCGCTGTCGGAGAAGATCCTCTTCGGCGAGGTCCGGGCCGGCCAGCTGATCACGGTGGACGAGAACACCGAGACCGGCGCGGTCGAGTCCGACCAGCGGTTCACCTTCAAGTCCGGCCCGAAGGAGGACGTCCCGGAGGACGCCTCGGTGCTGGAGTCCGGGACGCTGCCGCCGGCGGCCCCGGAGGCGGCGCCTGGAGTCAGTGCCTGATCTCCGCCGAAAACGAACGGCCCCCATCGCTCGCGGTGGGGGCCGTTCGCTGTGCGGGACGGCGACAAAGAAAAAACCATGCCGTCTACCGGTATCCGGCAAGTGATTCGGGCATTCGCGCACTTCGGACTCACCGGCGCCGACAGTGTGTGCGATCGGGGAATCAGGGAACTGCGACTTGCTTCAGAGATAGTCGCGCTCGGGTGGTTTCGTAAAGAGCTTCTAAAATCTGCGAAGAAACCGCCGCGCTCAAGGCGACTTGCCGATCTCGCCATCATCGAAGCGAAACACCGGGTCGGGCCAATCGGCATCGCCGGAATCGGTGGCCGCGGCGACCGAATCGGCGACATCCCCGACTTCGCCGCGCGGTTCATGCAGCGCCCGCCCGATCCTGCGCGGTGCGTCACCGAAGTGGGAATCGGTGATCGCCCTCAGAGCGCCGAAAGCCGACAGCCGCCCACCCCGTACGAAGGTGAGCGGCCGTCGTTCTGTCCAGTGTCCTGACCACAAGCCCGTTCCGGAGCGACGTCGGCTCCGGCTCGGGGGCGTCCCCGTGGTTGCGCTGCTGGACTTGTCCTGACCGAACGCGGCCGACGCTCTCGGCCGCGATGTGCCCACTGTCTGCCTGGACCTGCTACCTGGACCTGGTCCTGGTCCAGGCGGGGCTCAAGCCTGGCTCACGCCGCCGGCGGGGCGGGCA
>NZ_JAAFYZ010000176.1 GCF_018274385.1 Catenulispora pinistramenti
GGCGGGGTGTATTCGAGTTGAGGCGTTTTCGAGGCGGGCTGCGGTTGGGGTGTGGGCTGAAAGGCGATTTTTACGGCCTTCGGTCATAGTTGTGCCGGTTCGGGGTTCGGGTCGGCGAGTCGTGTTTGTCGGCTGCCGGTTCGCGTGTTCACAACCCCGCCCCGCCTCAGGCCTCTTCAACTCCAGCAAGTCAGAGCAAGGTCAAAAACTGTGATGAAGGGCCGGGCCTCCGGCGGGCCTCGGCAACCTCAGGGAAACTAGCGCGGTTCCCTAGGGTGGCCGATCTAGTCTCAGCGGCGGCGGCCTGTGAGGTGGTGCGGTCCGTTCCCCACGGCCGCGTCGTCAGCCCGATGGGTACAGCACCGGTGTCCGGGGGTAAAGTCCGCGCACTTGCGGTTGGGTGCCTGAGCTGCGGTTTTGATAGCGCGAACTTGACCCCCGGCCACCGGCACTGTAGGCGAAGCCCTGCCGACGCGACCGAGGGGAACGAACCGAAAACCAGCCGGAGAAATACAAAACGCAGGGTCCGAGGGCACCGGTTTGTTGCTGCCGCTGCCGCTGCCGGTGAGGGTGTTGTTAGCGTCTTACACGTGCCCTGCGACACGCCCGAGTGCGGGATCGCGCTGATGGATGTGAAGAAGCAGCCATCCCATGGCCGGATTCTCACATCCATGAAGATCAACACGTGCTCGGGCGGGTCGGACCGCCACATCCTCGACACCAACAGACCTGCTCGACAGGCGACAACCATCTTGGCAGCCATCCGCACCCGCCAGCCCGGGATGCCCACCATCGGGGCTGCCGCGTTGCCAACACCCAGACTGGCGGCTGACCTCGCCGGGTCGCCGGTACCGAACCACCGGGCTTTGCCATTCTTCCGGCTGGTTTTCGGTTCGTTCCCCTCGGTCGCGTCGGCAGGGCTTCGCCTACAGTGCCGGTGGCCGGGGGTCAAGTTCGCGCTATCAAAAACCGCAGCTCACACGCATGACCGCAAGCGCGCGGACTTTACCCCCGGACGCCGGTGCTGTACCCATCGGGCTGACGACGCGACCGTGGGGAACGGACCGCACCACCTCAGGGACCGCCGCCGCTGAGACTAGATCGGCCACTCTAGGGAACCGCGCTAGTTTCCCTGAGGTTGCCGAGGCCCGCCGGAGGCCCGGCTCTTCACCATGGGTTTGACCTTGATCTTGCTGTTGATCTTGCTTGTGTCGTTGATCTTGCTCTTGACCTGGCTTGTGCCCTTGTCCCAACTTGCCGGAGTTGAAGAGGCCTGAGGTGGGGCGGGGTTGTGAACACGCGAACCGGCAGCCGACAAACACACCCGCCGACCCGAACCCCGAACCGGTTCAACTATGACCGAAGGCCGTAAAGAGCTTCTAAAACCCACAAACAAACAGCAACCCGCAAGCCAAAGCCCACCCCACGAAGATCCGAACCCCAGCCAGCTCCCAGCGGACTGTGCCCCGGCGGACCGTGGTCCCAGCGAACCGTGCCCCCAGTGCCCCAGCGCCCCCAGTGCCGCAGCGCCCCAGCGCCCCAGCGCCCCAGCGCTCACAGCGGATCCAAAAACAAAGTGACCCCCTCAGCCCCGCGAGCCCACTCCTGAATCTCCGCCCCAACCGGCCCGTGCACCGTGATCCAGCTCTGCTCGGCGTACTCGAAGACGCGGGCGAGCAGGTCCTGGTTGGCCGCCTGGTGGGCGTCCACCGCCTCGGCGTCCGCGTACTCCTCGATCGCCGCGTAGTTGCCGGGGGCGCCGCGGAAGAAGCGGTACGTCAACGTGCCCGGCTCCTGTTCCGCCCGCGCCACCAAGGCGGCGGCCACGCGCTCGAAGTCGGCGCACGATTCTTCGCGGACCGCGAAGCGCGCGTGCGACACGATCGTCGTGTTCCGGCTGATCGGTGTCATCATGCCCCCCATTCTTCCGAGGCCTCCTTGGCCATGTTCACCATCGTCCCCATGAACTCCGCGATGGTCTCCAGGTCCTTGGCGTCGTAGCGGTCCAGCAGTCCGTTCGCCATCACGTTCATCCCGGCGAACAGCCGCACGATCTCGCCGACCCGCTCGCGGACCGGTTGGATCAGCACCACGCGCCGGTCCTCGGGGCTGCGCTCGCGCGTCACCCAGCCCGACTTCTCCAGCTTGTCCAGGATCCCGGTCATGGTCGCCGGGTGCATGCCCAGCCGCTGGCCCAGGGCCTTGGCGCTCATCGCGCCGTCGCGCATCAGCACGTCCAGGGCCTTGAGCTCCACATCCCGCAATCCCACCTGCTCGCCGGCTCGCAGGTTGAGCACCGTCATCACCACGGCCATCTCGCGGAAGCTGTCCGTGATCTGGTTCATCGTGCGCCGACGTTCGCGGGAGGCCGCCGCGTCGGTAGATGATACGGAACTCATATGATACCTTCTTCATAACGTACGGAACTCAAAATAATAGGGTACCGGAGGGGGTCTCCCGTGTCTGCATCCTTCCTATCAACCGGCAGAGGCAAGGTCATCCTGCTGTTGTTGTGCGGCGTCGCGTTCCTGGATCTGGTCGACGCCTCGATCGTGAACGTCGCGTTGCCGTCCATCCGCAAGGATCTGCGTTTCAGCACCCAGGGTCTGCAGTGGGTGCCCAGCGGTTACCTGCTCACCTACGGCGGCTTCATGCTCCTCGGCGGCCGGGCTGCCGACCTGTTCGGACGGCGCCGGGTGCTGGTCGCCGGGACCACGGTGTTCGGCCTGGCCTCGCTGGCCGGCGGGTTCGCCGACAGCGCGGGGCTGCTGGTCGGTGCGCGGCTGGTGCAGGGCGTCGGCGCCGCTTTGATGATGCCCGCCGCGTTGTCGCTGCTCACCACCACTTTCAAGGAGGGCTCGGACCGTACCAAGGCCTTCGGTGCGTGGGGCGCGGTCGCCGGGCTGGCCTCGGCGGTCGGCGTGCTGGCCGGCGGTCTGCTCACCGACGGTCCGGGCTGGCGCTGGGTGATGTTCGTGAACCCGCCGTTCTGTGTGCTGATCCTGGTCGCCGTGTTCCGGATGTTCGAGGCCGACGGCAAGCGCGTCGCGGTGAAGGGCCTGGATCTGGTCGGTGCGTTCCTGGCCACCGCCGGGATGCTGCTGCTGGTGTTCGGTCTGGTGAAGGCGCCGGATCAGGGTTGGGGGTCCGGCCGGACGGTGCTGGAGTTGGGCGGGGCCGGGGTGCTGCTGGTGACGTTCATCGTCAACGAGCGCAACACCGGCGATCCGCTGCTGCCGCTCTCGGTGTTCCGGATCCGCGGACTGGTCGCGGCGAACGTCACGCAGCTGGTCGGCGTCGCCGGCTTCCTGTCGTTCTTCTTCTTCCTGACCCTGTACATGCAGAACGTCGAGGGCTACTCGCCGATCCGGGCCGGCCTGGCCTACCTGCCGATCACGGTCGCGGTCGGGATCGGGGCCGCTCTGGCGCCGAAGGTGGTGGCCCGGGTCGGCACCCGGCCGGTGGCGGTGGTCGGGGCGGCCGTGGCCGCGGTCGGCATCTACCTGTTGGCCGGGCTGAAGGTGCACGGCTCGTATGACAGCGGTCTGCTGCCGGGCATGGTGGTCATGGCGTTCGGGCTCGGGCTGCTGTTCGTGGCCATCGCCACGGCTGCCAACGCCGGTGTGCCGCACCACCAGGCGGGCCTGGCCGCCGCGCTGCTGAACGCCTCGCAACAGGTCGGCGGTGCGCTGGGGCTCGCGATCTTCGCCGCGATCTCTACGGCGCGGCTGAACCACGAGCTGAACAGCGGTGTGCGGCCCGCGGCGGCGATGGCCTCTGGACTGTCGTGGGCGCTGACCTCGTGCGCGATCGCCGTGGCGTGTGCCGCGGTCATCGCGCTGCGGACCCGCAATGTGCACAGCGAAGCCGAGGCCGAGGCGCTCGCCGCGGTGGAGGAGGATCTGGTGGCGGTGAACTGACCCGGAAGCCCCTGGGTGGCCGGAAGCCCGGAAGCCCTGAGGCAGGCCCCGAAAACGCCACGTGCCCGAAGGCTCAGCGATGGCATCTGCTATCGTAGAGTTTTCGGGCACACATAAATAACCAGAAACCTGGTACGTGCTTGATTCTGGAGCATTGGGAGGCGTTTTGTCAAGGGGAACGGAAGAAATCTCCCACGAACAGCGGTATCTGGACCTCTTGTATGCCCGGCTGGACACGTTGCGGGCCCGCGCCGAGGGCCAACTCTCCGGCGTGTTGCGATCCGGCGCCGGCACCCAGCAGGCGCGGACCGAGCGCGACAACCTGGCCACCGCCGGCGCCGGCCGGGTGGCCCAGCTGGACGCGGCCGAGGAAGGGCTCTGCTTCGGCCGGCTGGACCTGACCGGCGGCGAGCGCCACTACGTCGGCCGGATCGGCATCCTGGACGACGACGGCGACTTCGAGCCCTTGCTCCTGGACTGGCGGGCCCCGGCGGCGCGGCCGTTCTACGTCGCCACCTCCGCCGCGCCCCAGGGTGTGCGGCGGCGGCGCAGTATCCGCACCCGGTTCCGGACCGTCGTCGGGGTCGACGACGACGTGCTCGACCTCGACGCGGCGGCCGAGGGCGACACCTCCGGGCTGGTCGGCGAGGGGGCGCTGCTGGCCGCGCTGAGCGCCGGCCGCACCGGCCGGATGCGCGACGTGGTGGAGACCATCCAGGCCGAGCAGGACCACGCGATCCGGTCGGAGCTGCGCGGGATGCTGGTCGTGCAGGGCGGCCCGGGCACCGGCAAGACCGCCGTGGCCCTGCACCGCGCGGCCTACCTGCTCTACACCTACCGCGAGCGGCTGGCCAAACGCGGCGTGCTGATCGTCGGGCCGAACCCGACCTTCCTGCGCTATGTCTCGCACGTGCTCCCGGCGCTGGGGGAGACCAGCGCGGTGCTGGCCACGGTCGGGGAGATGTTCCCAGGGGTGCGGGCCTCGCGGGCCGACGCGCCGGAGGTCGCGGAGATCAAGGGCCGCGCGGCGATGGCCGATCTGGTCGGCGGCGCGGTGCGGGCCCGGCAGCGGGTGCCCGAGGACGTGCTCGAGGTCGTATATGAGGGCGTGAAGTATCGGCTGGACCGGGAGACCTGCGTGGCCGCCCGCGAGCTCGGCCGCAAGGCCAACCGGCGGCCCAACCTGGGGCGCAAGGCGTTCGCCGAGCATATCATCGACTCGCTGGCCGGGCAGGTCGTGGACCGGCTGAACGACGACCCGCACCGCCAGGAGACGCTGGCGATGGTGAACCTGATCGCCGCCGAGCTCGGCGAGGACCCCTCGGAGATGGCCGACGGGGTGTTCCTGGGCAACGCCGACCGCGAGCAGGTCGCGGCCGCGCTGACCGACGAGCCGAGCGTGCAGGAGGCGCTGGACTGGCTGTGGCCGCAGCTGACGCCGCAGCGGATGCTGGCCGAGCTGCTCGCGACGCCGGAACTGCTGCGCGAGGCCGTCGAGGAGGCCTCCGGCGAGGACGGCGGGCCGCTGTTGACGGACGCTGAGATCGACCTGCTGCTGCGTACCCCGGGCGGCTGGTCGGCGGCGGACATCCCGCTCCTGGACGAGGCCGCGGAGCTGCTGGGCGACTCCGACACGGCCGAGGCGGCGGCGCGGGCCGAGGCCGAGCGGCGGGCCCGCATCGCCTATGCGCAGGGGGCGCTGGAGGTGGCCGAGGGGTCCCGGTCGATCGACCTGGAGGACCCGCGCGAGGAGATCGTCACCGCCGTGGACCTGGTCTCGGCCGAGATGCTGGCCGAGCGGTTCGAGGAGCGCGACGAGCGCAGCGTCGCCGAGCGGGCGATGGCCGATCGGACGTGGACGTTCGGGCACGTGATCGTGGACGAGGCGCAGGAGCTGTCGCCGATGGCCTGGCGGCTGCTGATGCGGCGCTGCCCGGCCCGGTCGATGACCCTGGTCGGGGACGTGGCGCAGACCGGCGACCCGGCCGGCGCGACCTCCTGGGGCACGATGCTGGCCCCGCACGTCGGCGACCGGTGGCGACTGGCGGAGCTGACGGTGAACTACCGGACGCCCTCGGAGATCATGGCCGTGGCCGCCGAGGTGCTGGAGCGCATCGATCCGGGCCTGAAGCCGCCGCGCTCGGTGCGGTCCAGCGGCGAGGAGCCGTGGCGGGTGTCGGTGCCGACGTCTTCGCTGGCTGAGAAGGTCGCCGAGCTGGCACTGCGCGAGGACTCGGCGCTGGCCGCCGGGACCGGCGACGGCGCCGATGACGCCGGCGGGGTCGGCACCGACGGCGGCGGTGCCGGGGACACCGGGCGGCTGGCGGTGCTGGTGCCGGCCGAGCGGCTGGCCGAGGTGGCCGCGGCGGTGTCGGCGCGGCTGCCCGAGGCCGGCTACGGCTCCGACCCGGACCTGGAGCGGCGCACCGTGGTGCTGCCGGTCCGGCAGGCCAAGGGGCTGGAGTTCGACACGGTGCTGGTGGTCGACCCGGCGGCCATCGTCACCGCCCGGCACGGCGAGAACGACCTCTACGTCGCCCTGACGCGGGCCACGCGCCGGTTGGGGATCGTCGAGGTCGAGGGCTGATCGCCGGTATCGCCGGTATCGCCGCGGCGCCGCGCTCGGACTGTTCCGAGCGCGGCGCCGCTTGTTCTGTGCTTTCTCAGTCTGTGCTTTCTCAGTCTGTGTCTTCTCAGACCGTGAAGACGATCTTCCCGAACGCCTCGCCCTGCTCCATGCGCTCGAATCCGGTCCGGGCCTCGGCCAGCGGCAGGACCGAGTCGATGACCGGCCGCACGTCGGTCACCTCACACATCCGGGCCAGCGCCTTGAGCTCGTCCAGCGAGCCCATGGTGGAGCCGATGACCCGCAGCTGGAGGAAGAAGATGCGGGTCAGCTCGGCCGGCGGCATGGCTCCGGAGGTCGCCCCGGAGATGACGATGGTGCCCTCCGGCCGCAGCGACTTCACCGAGTGCGACCAGGTCGCGGCGCCGACCGTCTCCAGCACGGCGTCCACCCGCTCCGGCAGCCGGGCCCCGGACTCGAACGCGGCGTGCGCCCCGAGTTCCACCGCCCGCGCCCGCTTCTCCTCGCTGCGCGACGTCGCCCACACCCGGAACCCGGCGGCCCGGGCCAGGACGATGGCCGCGGTCGCCACGCCGCCGCCGGCGCCCTGGATCAGCACGGTGTCCCCGGGCTTGAGGCCGGAGTTGCGGAAGAGCATGCGGTAGGCGGTGAGCCAGGCGGTCGGCAGGCACGCGGCCTGCTCCCAGGACAGGGCGGCCGGCTTGGGCACCAGGTTGGCCTTCGGGACCAGCACCTTCTGCGCGAACGTGCCGTTGTAGGCCTCGGTGAGGATCGACGGCTTGCCGTCGCGCGGGTCGACCACCGAGTGGATGACGACCTCGTTGCCGTCCTCGTCCACACCGGCCCCGTCGCAGCCCAGGATCATCGGCAGCTTGTCCTCGGTGATGCCCACGCCCCGCAGGGTCCACAGGTCGTGGTGGTTCAGGGACGCGGCCTTGACCGTGACGGTGGTCCAGCCCGCGCGGGACGCGGGTTCCTCGCGCTCCCCGAGTTCGAGGCCGGAGAGGGGGTCCTTGGAGTCGATGCGCACGGCGCTCACTGCGAACATGAGGCCGAGCTTAGACCGCGGGGGTCGGGGCGGTCGGGTGCTGTGTGGCTTGTCACGGCCTCGGTTCGGGTCGTGGAGCCGCGAGGCGCGGCGCCGCGCGCCGGGCGGTGGCGGCAGCGGCGGTCAGGCCGGCGGGGCGGTCCGATACACGCTGCGGATCGCCCGGACGTCCGGCGCGACGTCGAACACTGACGCCGGGATGTCCGCGGCCAGCGCCGTGAGCTCCTTCTTGACCCGCTTGGCGATGCCGCCGCCGAGCTTGAAGCGGGTCGGCGTGGTGGCGCGCTGGGCACCGTCCAGGAGACGGAGGGCACCGCGGCTGCCGAGCCCGGTGTGGTGCAGGTTGAGATACGCCAGGCGGTGCGGGGCGGCGAGGGCGTCGGCGACGGTCGCGGCGCCGGACTCGTCGAGGCGGTTGTCGTCGGCGCCGAGGACGGCGGCGGCTTTCACCCGGGCCGCGTCGAAGAGCTCGACACCGGCACCGGCCGCGGCGGCGACCAACTCGGCGAGGGCCGCGGGGCCGATGCCGTTGCTCGCCACCGACAGGCGGCGCAGAGCTCCCGCGGGTGCCGTGTGCAGGGCTGTGGCCAGGACGTGCGCGCCGGCGTCGCCGAGATGCGCTGCTGAGACATAGAGCTCTGCTACCGCCCCGGCCACCAGCAACCGCGCCAGTTCCTGCGCGCCGTCGGCGGCCAGTCGGTTGCCGCTGAGATAAAGCCGCTCGATGGCATGATGACCACCGGCGGCGGCGATCATCGCGTCTACCAGTACTGCGACGTCCGGGGCGGCCAGACCGGTCTGCGTCAGGTCGATGGTGCGCAGGACGGTGCCGGCGCGGACCGTCTCCGCGACCGCGCGCACGCCGTCCGGGCCGACCGGGTTGCGCTTCAGCCACAGCGCCTTCACCACGCCGGGGGAGGCGATCAGCCGGCCGGCGATCTCGCAGACCCCGCCGCCGCCGATGTTGTTGCAGCCCAGGTAGAGCGTTTCGACGTGGGCTGCGACGGCCTTCGGCGCGACCGCCGCCGCGCCGCCGTCGCCGAGGCCGTCGGTTCCCAACAGGAGATGCCGGACCGGGCCGCCGCCTGCGGGCAGCGCGTCGGCGACCGCTTGGGCGCCGAGCGGACCGAGGTCCTGCTTGCACATGTCGAGGCGGCCGTCGGGCAGGGCGGTGCCGGCCGGGAAGTCGGTGCGGGCGTGCACCGCCTCGCCCCGGCGCAGCCAGGCCAGGACCGGCGCCAGTTCGGCGGCGGGGCGGGCCGGGAAGCCGCGGGCGGCGCCGGAGCCGTCGAAACCGTTGCCGTCGCTCACCACGCCACCGCCCGGTAGTCCTTCAGGAAGGCGCCGAACAACGGCTCCCCGTTCTCGCCGCTGACGATCGGGTGATAGATCCGCGCGGCGCCGTCGACTATGTCCAGCGGCGTGCGGAACCCGGCCTCGGCGTGCCGGGCCTTGCGCGGCGCGGGCTTCTCGTCGGTGATCCATCCGGTGTCCACGCTGCTCAGATACACCCCGCGCCGGGCCAACGCCCCGGCACTGGTCCGGGTCAGCATGTTCAGCGCCGCCTTGGCCATGTTGGTGTGCGGATGCCCCGCGGTCTTGTTGCGCACCTCGAACCGCCCCTCGACGGCCGTCACGTTCACGATGTAGCGGCGCGGGAACGGCGACCCGACCATCAGCGGCAACAGCCGGTCGGCCAGCAACGCCGGCGCCACGGCGTTCACCAGGTGCACCTCCAGCAGCTCGACCGGGTCCACCTGGCCCAGTTCCGCCGACCAGGAGTTGCGCGGCGAGAGATCGGGGAGCAGCCCGTTCTCGTCGACCGCGACCGGCTCAGCACTCTGCGGAGTCACCTGGCTGCCCGCGCCCCGGTAGCCGGGAATCGGGGCCAGCTCACGAAGCCCGCCGGTCAGCCCGCCGGTCAGCTCGGCGGCGGCGCGCCGGTCCGCGGCGATCAGCGGCGCGTAGGAGGCCTCCGGACGGCGCACCGTCTGAGCGGCGTTGTTGATCAGGATCTCCAGCGGCTCGCCCGCGGCCAGCAGCCCGTCGCAGAGCTCGATGACCTGGCGCGGGTCGCGCAGATCGAGTCCGGTGACGGTGAGCCGGCCGAGCCACTTCGCGCTGTCCTCGACCGCGCGGAAGCGGCGGATGGCGTCGTGCGGGAAGCGCGTGACCACTCGCACGGCGGCCCCGTCGCGCAGCAGCATCAGGGCGACCTGGAATCCGATCTTCACCCGGCCGCCGGTGACCAGGGCCCGCCGGCCGTCGAGCGGGGTGCGTGCCGATCGCCACGACAAGTTCTCCGCGGCGCAGGCGGGACACAGTTGGTGGTAGAAGGCTGAGACCTCGGTGAAGTGCTGCTTGCAGACGTAGCAGCGGCGTGGGCGGTTCAGGGTGCCGACCGAGGCGGATCCGCGACAGTCCTCGCCTGCCGGGGCCGCAACTGCCTCAGCCGCCTGCGGGTCGTCGCCTGTCGGCTGGTCGGCCGCGTCCGCGGCCGTCAGCGCCACATCCTCCCGCCGCCCGGCAGCCCCCGTGGCCGCGGCCCAGAGCACCGCCCGGTCGTCGGCCTCCCGCACCGCCCGCAGTTCCTTCTTCCGCCGGCGCTGCCCGGACCGCACAAAGGACTCCGCGACCCGCTCCGCGTGCAGCCGAGCCGGGTCGTCGAGCGGCAGCGCCTTCAGCGCCGCCAGCGCGCGGCTCAGCTCCTCCAGGCTCATGCCGTCCCTCCCCGAGTGGCCCCGGCCGGATTCGAACCGGCGTTCCCCGCGTCGCTTGAGTGGATCTGAGCGGTGCGCCTGCCTCTGCGCTACGGGGCCGCTCACGGAATCCTGGCGGAACCCTCCCGTGCCTTGCAAGCCGCCAGGACACCGACCCAGAACGCCTGCGCGTCCTCCGAGGCGCCGACGAGGTAGGTGGCGCGGAGCTTCTTGGGGAGGTGCGCGGCCAGCCGGATCACCGCTTCGCGCTGTTGCTTGAGCTGCGAGAGCTCCGCGTTGGCGAAGACCTGGTGGACCACGTCGGAGGCGTCGTCGCCCTCGGGGTTGCCGGCGACGGCCAGCGCCAGGCGGCGCTCCCAGGTGTCGACGTCCGCGGCCAGTTCCTTCAGCCCGGTGCGCTGCGAGCCGGCCAGCCGCGCGGTCAGGGCGCCGAGCGGGACCGGCGCGTACTCGCCGTCGCCGAGGTAGACCAGGCCCTGCTGGAGCGGCAGGCCCCGGCCGTGCAGCCGGATCAGGCGCTCCAGGGTGCGCTTGGTGATCCAGGCGCGGCCCTCGTCGTCGATGTCGTTCTTCCACCACTCCAGGACGGTCTCGGCGACCGCGCCGTACTTGGCGATCAGCCACTCGTTGGCCGGGATGTCCTCCGGGGTGATGTCCAGCGACGCGGTGAAGCGGGAGGCCTGGGCGATGTTGTTGCGCGAGACCAGCAGCTTGCGGCCGACGTGGTAGGGCGGGTTCTGCAACGCGACCTGGGCCCGCAGGCCGTGGATCGGGCGGCCGGCCACCGACCACTCCTGGGTGATCTCCATCAGCCGGGCGAACGCCGCCTTGTCCTTGGGGCGGTTGTACTCGTCCCACACCACGGCCTTCGGCTCGTCACCGGTGAACCCGGCGGCCAGCAGGTTGTCCAGGGTGCCGTCGGCGGAGGGGACCGGGGCGCACAGGTCCTCGACGTTGGTGACCGGCAGCGAGAAGTACAGCGGGTCGCGGCGCAGCACCTCCTGGATCAGGGTCCGGACCACCTCCGTCTTGCCGCAGCCGGGCGGGCCCTGGACCAGCACGCACCAGCGGTTCTTCAACGCCGCGCGCACCAGCCGGCGCACCGGGTCGGCGATCGCGGCCCGGTTCGGGACGCCCAGCGCGTCGGCGATCGCGTCCAGGATCTCCGCGGTGCGGTCCGCCTCCTGGACCCGGCTGCCCTCGCCGGCCGGCAGCGCCAGCCGCAGCCGGCTGCCGTTGAGCAGCGGCAGGCCCCAGATCAGCGGGAAGCCCTCGGCGGCGTTGGCCAGGATGTGCTCCAGGGTGCGCGGCGAGAGCAGCCGGCGGATCTCCGGGGGCTGCGAGGCCCAGACCCGGAACACCCCGGTCAGGTCGAACTGGCCGAACTTGCGGCGCAGCGCGTCCCGCCAGGCGGTGTCGTTCGCGGTGACCTTGATCGTCACCATCCGGTCCAGGATCGCGAAGTCGCTGCGCCGGGCCGCGGTCTCGGCCAGCGACTCGTTGTCGGCCAGGAACACCCCGATGCAGCCCAGCGCCCGCAGGTCGTGCTCGCCCAGGCTCCAGTTGCAGGCGATCTGCATCAGCTGGGACTGGATCGCCGGGCCCGCCTGCAGCGAGTCGTCGATCAGCAGCACGAACCTGCGGCCCGGCTTGAGCTGGCGCATCACCAGCTGGCGCAGCACCAGCTCGCCGGTGTGGGGATCGCGCACCGGGGCGTTCACCAGCAGGTCGTCCGGGGCCAGGTTGGCGGCCGGGACGTAGACCAGCTCGGTGTCCTCGTAGGCGTTCTTGATGTGCGCGGCGAAGGTGGCGGTCTTGCCGATGCCGTGCTCGCCGAAGATCTGTCCGGTCTGGCCCAGGTCGATCATCGCGTCGATGAACGCCTCCAGGGCCGCCGGCCGGTCGGCGGCCCTGGAGGCGCCGGCCGCGCCGCCGAAACCGCCCTGGTGCGGCAGCCTGCGGTCGTCGTCGAACCCGACCCGGCCCTGCTCCCCGTCTGGAGTCAGGGCGGTCTGCCCGGTGCTGTGCGTGCTCAACGGTCCCCCGTTCGTACTTTGTGACAGGCCATCTGCGGCGTGTGGTTCTCGGGCCAGTCGTCGCCGCGTTCGGTGATCAGCCAGATCCATTTGTCCGGCTCGGCCGGCGTGATGGGCGCGGCGATGCCGTCGGTCACCATGATGACGGCGTCCAGCGTCTCGTCGAACGGCTCCCCGGTCTTCACCGACGGCGCGCGCCCCTCCAGGTAGTCGGCGACCGCCTGGAAGCTGGTCCCGCCGCCGCCGACCAGCGGGTCGCCCGGCGCGAACGGCACCACCGCGGCGTCGAAGGACAGCCAGTGCGCCTTGACCCCGTCCAGCTGCCCGACCAGCGAGGCGACCCAGTCCACCACCGCGGCCGGCATCGAGCCGGAGGCGTCCACGGCGATCGCCACCACCCGGTGCCGTTCCGGCCCGCGCCGGGACAGCGTCGGGTCCTCGCCCAACGCGGCCAGCACCGCCCCGCGCTTCTTCGGGTAGATCAGCCGCTCGCCCTCGGCCAGCTTGGACGCCAGCACGTCCACCAGCCAGCGCTGCCACCAGTCCACCCGCCGGGTCTTCTGGGTCTGGCCCCGGATCATCCCGGCGCCCATCTGGTCCCAGAGCTTGGCCAGCCGGTCGGTGGCGCCGTCGGTGCGCTCGATGAGGTCCAGCAGCTCCGAGCGCGCCGCGCGCATCCCGCGCCTGCCCGCCAGCAGCACGTTGGCCAGCACCTCGTTGCCGATCCGCTCGATGGTCTCGGCGTCGGCGAGCTCTTCCTGGAGCTCCTCCAGGAGCTCGTGGACGCACAGCGGCGGCGGGCTCGGCGGGTGCTTCATCCGGTGCAGTTCGGTGTAGCAGCCCATGTCGGTGCGGATGAACTCCTCGTAGGAGAACGGGCTCAGGCCCTGCGCGGTGAGGTCCGCGTGGTAGTTCTTGAAGATCTTGCGCGGATCCACCCCGGTCGGCTCGCCGTTGAACACCGGCAGGTCGTCCCGGCGCAGCCGGGTCAGCGCGACGTGGTTGATCGTGCACTCGATGGCGGTGTCGAAGACCGGGTCCTCGCGCAGCTCCGGCTCGGTGAACAGGTGCCGCTGGATCAGGTGCCGGGCCTCGTGGAAGAGTACGAACTTCACCCCTTCCAGCCCCAGCTCGACGAAGAAGTCCGGGTTGAACAGCAGCAGACAGCTGCCGTCCCCGGCGGCCATCACCGCGGCGGTGTCGATCGCCGTGGTGGGTATCTGGTGCGCGCACTTGGAGTAGATCCACCCGGCGATGGCCGAGGACTCCATCCCGAACTCGACGAGCGCCGCCTCCTTCAGCCGCACCGCCGCGGCGATCGTCGCCGGGTCGGCCGGCTGCCACTGCGCCAGCGCCTTGCGGTCGGTGGCGCTGACCGGCAGGCGACGCGAGCGGCGGCCGGACTCGTGGGCCTTCACGCGGAGTCCTCCTTCGCGGGGCGGGGATGGTCGGGGAGCGGGGTCATCGGATCCTGCTTCACGTTCTTCGGGTCCTGCTTCAAGTCTTCTATGTCTGGGCCCGCTGGTCGAACCGATCGGCCGGTTGCCTTTTGCACGATGTCCAGAACCGAGGCGCTGTCGTCCTCGGCCAGCCGGAGCACGGCGCGCCAGCGAGCCTTGCGGCCGTCGAGGCGGCGGCACACGGCGTCTTCCAGCGGCCAGTCGGTCAGCGAGCCCTGATTCGGCTGCGGGGGCGGCGGCCCCGGGGGCTCGACGGCGTCGGCGGCGGTGACCAGCGGCGCGAGGTCGCCCGTGGCCATGGACGCGCGGACCCCCTCGTGCATGAGCTCCAAGCTGCCGGCGAAGTCCAGTTCGGCGCTCCACACCGGCTCCGGCCCGGCCAGTTGCGCGAGTCGGAGGTAGGCGGGCAGGCGCAGCTCCGCCAGGCCGGGTGTCCGCTGGAACAGGGGACGGAGCTCGGTGATCAGGCGCAGGAGGTCTTCGGCTGTCGTGGCCGACGCCAGCAGCGCGTGGATCTGCTCGGGCTTCGTCCGGCCCAGGTTGCTCACCCCCCACGGCTTTTCCGAGACGGCGAGGCTGTGGTAGATCCGCAACCTCAGTGCGAGGTCGCCGTGCGTGGCGGTGAGCCGGGTCAGGTCCTCGGTTCCCACCCCGCGCTCCAGCAGTTCATACGCCACGCTCAGCGGCTTGGCGAAGCCCGCGCACAGCCGCTCGCGCGCGAAGTCGGACCCGGCGGGACCGAGGGCGTGTTCGAAGTAGCCGGGGTGATAGGGCGCGGAGGTGAACAACGCTTCGATCAGGGACGTGTATCCCTGCTCGTCGTAGGCGAGGACACCCGCGATCACCGCCGCCGGCGCCATCGCGAGCAGCACGCCGGGCAGGAACAGCTCCTGCCGCAGACCGTGCCGGATCCGGACCGTCGGCCGCGCCGGTGCCGGGCCCCGGCTCGCGGCCAGGTCGAGCAGCTCGGCTAAGGACCTCTCCCAGCCATAGAGCGTGGCCAGGACCCCGTACCACCGCAGTGGCTCGTCCCCGAGGACGGCGGCGAGCCGGGCCCGGAGCTGTCGGCTGAGGTCAGCCTGTGGGCGGCCGTAGGGCGTGACACCTTCGGGCAGCACCCGCTGGTAGGGCGCGCGAGCGGCGAGGCGCACGGCGTCCTGCGCGGCGCCGTGTTCGGTGAGCAGGTGCTCGGTGGCGGGGCGCGGGTTGAGCAGCGCGTGGCGGAGCGCTTTGCGGTCGGGCGGGAGCGCGCGCAGGTCGGGATCGCAGTAGTCGGAGGCCAGGCCTGCGGCCAGCTCGGACTTGGACAGGAGGGACAGGACCGGGGCGACGTCTTCGGGACGTGCCGCGTGCAGGAGGTTGAGGACGCGGGCCGGGGCGTTCATGGGGTGGGCGGCTTTGCGGGGTCGCTGCCGGGGAGCGGCGGCAGCAGTCGCGGGGTCTCGCTCAGCCGGGGCCTGGCTTCGCGGCCTGGGGGAGTCGGCGGCTCCGGCGTGTCGGGGCTCCGGTGTGGTGTTTCCGGCGTCGGCGGTGCTTGTGCTGTCTGTGCTGTCTGTGCTGTCTGCGGCGCGCGCGGTTCGACACCCTCCAGCTCGGCGATCAGCCCGGGCAGCGTGACGCCGTCCTCGGCCAGCCGCATCCACAGCTCAGGATGTCCGTCGAGGTGCTTGCGCACCCGTTCGGCGGTGTCGGGGCGACTCGACTGGAAGTCGGCGTCCCAGGATGCTGCGACACGCTCTGGATCCGGCCGCGCGATCCCCGTGGCCGCCGCGTGCAGCGGCTCGTCGCTGTGCTCGGTCATCGAGGCGCGGACCGCCTCGTGCATCTTCTCCAGACTCCCGGCCCGCTCCAGCTCCAGCGCCCACACCGGCTCCGGCCCGGCGGCCTCGGCCAGCCTGGAGTAGGCGACGATGCGCCGGTCGGTCTGGAGCGAGCGGTTGCTGCGCCGCAGCACGTTGTGCAGCAGCTCGGGATCACGCGATTCCAGGGTCGGCTGGAGAAGCGCCGGCTCCGCGTAGCGGGTCACCAGCCGTCGCACCAGCGCCGGGTACAGCCCGCCCACCGCCTCGGATCGCACCAGCGCGGCGATCCGCAGCTCCAGCGAGGCCAGCGGGTGCAGGTACACCGCCGCCAGCACTCGGGGCTCGGCCGGCTCCCGGTCCGCCAGCCGCCACAGCGTCCCCACGGTCGCCGCCGGATTCCGCGCCGCCGCCAGCCGCATCGCCGGCGTCCCGTGCGGGTCGACCGCGAGGTCCAGCAGCCAGCGTGGCTCGGGGCCACGGTCCAGGACCCGCGTGAAGACACCTGCGAGCGCGCGCGTCTCAGGGGCGAAGGATTCGGCCGCATCGGGAAGCAGCCAGGCCGCCTCCACCACAGCCGTGACCACTTCCGGCGGCGCGATCTCCAGCAGCACCGCCGCCGGATCCACCCCGCGTGGCCACCGCGACCCGCGTCGAGCGGGCAGGGGCGGCGGCTGGTCGGAGTCGATCGCCGCCAGCAGGTCGCCGAGGCTGCCCTCCCACGCCGCGACCCGAGTCAGCGCCTTGAGCCAGCGCGCCGGGTCCGGACCCAGCGCCGCGGCGACCGCCGCCCGCAGATCGGCCTGATACCGCTCCTCGGCCTCCGGCGGGATCCAGACGAAGTGCGGCGCGAAGCCGTTCTTCCCCTTCGCCGTGTAGTACGTCGTCAGTCCCGGCGGCGTGGGCAGCGCCAGGGCCAGCACCTCGGCCGCCGGCTCCGCGTGCGCGACCGCCTCCGGGGCGCTCAGCGAGCCGTGCAGCAGGCCGCGGCGGAGCAGTTCGCGGGTGGCGAAGTGGCGCGTCGCCGGGTTCAGCGACGCCTTCGCCGCGTGGGCCCGCCGCAGCGTCGCGACGTCCGGCCGCGCCGCCCAGAACACGGCCCGCGGGTATCGGGCCTCGAACTCGGCCCGCACGTCCTGCGGCACGTCCTCGCGGGCCGCCGCCTCGTCCAGCCCGCGCGCCGTCGCCTGGCCGGCCTGCCGGTCCTGCTCGCCGGTGCCGACCAGCGCCGCGTACTCCAGCACCAGGTCCCAGGCCAGGGCGTAGTGCTGGGATCCGGTGTTCGGCGCGGTCCAGGCGTCGGCGGCGCCCGGGTCCGGCAGCCCCTCGAAGCGAAGGTGGGAGGCCCCCGGTGTCTTCGTCATCCGCGGGCTGTCGCCGGTGTCCCCGAAGGCGAGCACGGCGTCCCACTGCGGTTGGTAGTACGAGCTCTTCTTCGCATGGGTGAGGATGGTCTCGCGGAGTCCGTCCTCCCACACGTCGGCGAGCAGCCCGTGATCGCGCAGCGTCCGCAGCCCGCGGGCCACGGCGGTCGTCTGCTCCAGCCGCACCGCGAGCGGCATCGCGGTCATCGCCAGCCAGGGCTGGTCCGCCACCGTCGCCGCCACGACCAGGTCGATCTCGATGCGGGCGGGCATCGGCGTGTGGCGGTTCGCGTGCCGCCGCTCGGCCCGTGCCACCTGGTTGCGCAGGAAGCGCTCGACGTCGTTGGTGATGACCGGGCGGCCTCGCGCGTCGCGGCGGTCCCGGACCAGCGCGGCCAGGATCCAGGCCCGGGGCCGCTTGGCCGCGGTCCGCACCAGCAACTCGTCCACAGCCGGGTCCGCGAGCCGGATCAAAGCGCGCAACACGGCGTCCGGATCGGCCACGGTCTCGTCGGCCAGCGCCCGGCGGGTCAGGGCCAGCACGGACGCGGCGCCCGCGGTGTCCAGGACGAAGTCGCTCACCGCCACCGGCAGGGGCCGCGAAGCCGCCGCGATCCCGGCGGCGACCTGCGCGTCTCCGAGTCCGTACAGCACCGCCGACGCGTCATCGCGCTCCGCGAAGTGCAAGGCGTCGATCAAGCCTGCGACCACGATGGCTCCCTCCCACAGGCCATGATGCCGCATGGTGCCGACGACCGGTCCTGCGCGGTGCCGCCGGATCCGGGCGGGCGGTTTCCGAGCCGGGTCGCGTTCGGGCCGTGGGGTGCGAAGGCTTCTCCGCCGCCCGCATCGGGACATGCGACGGCGCGTGCCCGGGACCCCCGTCCCGCGGCACGCGCCGTCACCCCCTCACGCCGAAGCCCGGCTCGGCCTGGAGCCCGGACCGGGCCTCGTCGTCAGCTCCGGAAGATGTCTCGCAGCTCCCGGGCCGCTCGCTCCAGTACCTCGCGGGCGGCGTTCAGTTGGTCTGGTGTCACCGGCATGTCCGGTCGGTGCTCCCGCGCCATCGTGCGGACCTCGTCGCGGAAGCGGAGGAAGGTGGAGCGCAGCTCGTCCAGTTGTTCCTCGTCGGCGCGCTCACGGGGGCGGCGGCCGGTCCAGTCGTCCACGCTGTCCTGGGCGAAGCGCTGCCAGCGTGCGGCTTCGTCCTGCCAGTGCTCGCGCCACTGGGCGGCCCACTGGTCCTTCCACTGTTCCTTCCAGTCGTTCTGCGCGCGCTTCCAGTCGCGCCAGTCGTCCTTGCCCCACTGGGAGCGGTCCGCCGGCGGGTGCGCCGAGGGAGCGTGGTCGTGGTCGTGGGGGGCCTGCTTGGGACGGCCGGTGGCCGCGGCGCGGTCCTTGGATTCCGTGCGGGCCTCGGCGGCCGCCGCGCGGAGTTCCTCCTGGATGTGCCGGGCGGATTCCTTGACCTCGTCGCGGATCTCCTCGGCCAGGCTGCTGACCGACTCGCGGATCTCGCTCTCGAGCGCGGCCATGTCGTCGGCGCGGGCGGCGAGTTCGGTGCGCCCGGCGTCGGTGATGTGGTAGACCTTGCGGCCGCGTTCGTCGGTTTCGTGGCGGATCAGGCCTTCGCTCTCCAGGCGCGACAGGCGCGGGTAGACCGTGCCGGCGCTGGGTGCGTACAGGCCCTGGAACCGTTCCTTGAGCTGCTGGATGATCTCGTACCCGTGCTTGGGGCTCTCGGCGAGCAGGTTCAACAGGTACAGCCGCAGCCGTCCGTGTCCGAAGACGGGTGCCATTTAACGGTCCTTTCCATCCTCGTCGTCCACGACGGAGTTCTTCACCTCGTGGTCGACGGCCCTTCTCAACAGCGTCATATCACCTGACACCGCCCTGGCGCGCAGCCGGCCCCGTCCGGTGCCCAGGCGGCCGGAGAGCTGACGCGGCTTGGTGAAGGGGATCTGCTTGTTCTGGAACAGAGCCTGGGAGTCGAGTCCGTCGAAGGTGGTGACGGTGCGTCCGCTCATCGTGGACATGTCCACGTCCAGGTTGGCGTCCTCCGGGGCCCGTACTATGACCTGGCCGGAGACCACGTTCAGGTCCAGCCGGGGGGCGTCGGTGCCGTCCTCCAGGTCCACGGTGATGGCCCCGGAGGTGGTGCCGGCCTTGATCGTGTTCTGGGAGCCGAGGGCGATCACGGTGATCGGCCCGGAGACGGTCAGCGCGCTCAGGTCGTCGGTGACGCTCTCGGCGGTGATCGCGCCGGAGACCGTCTTGACGTCGGTGGGCCCGTGCACCTGGGCCAGGGTGATCTCGCCGGAGACGCCGTGGGCGCGGGTGCGCTCGTGCAGGTTCGACAGCACCAGCGGTCCGGAGATCACGGTGACGTCCACCAGGCAGTCCGGCGGCACCTGGATCGAGATGTCGGCCTCGATCCTGCGGGTGTGCATCAGCCAGCCCAACAGGTTCGGCCGGTAGTCGCCGTGGGTCACCTTCAGCTCGCCGTCCTCGGCGGTGACCACCAGCGGTTCGTCACCCTTGACGCGGGTCACGTCCACCACCGCGGCGCCGTCCTCGCCGGCTCCGACCACGTCCACCTTGCCCGAGGTGGTGACGACCTTCAGCCGGTGGATCCCCTCGAAGGCGAGCCGGTCCGGCCCTTTCAGCTCGTGTCTGGTCATCACCTGGGTCCTCTCACGATGTATCGCGTCTCTGAAGAAGACGATATATCGCGTTGCTCGGGAGGGCAAGTACCTACGGTCTCCGGCCGCCACCTGTTACAGAGCCGTTTCGTGCGCGCCGCCCAATCGGTCGGTGTCGCGCCGGCTCTCAGTCCTCTTCGTCGTCCAGCCGGGCCAGCCAGGTGGCCAGCCGGTCGATCGCGGCCTCGAACTCCGGGTTCAGGTCGGTGAAGGTGCGCAGCTGCTCGGCCAGCCAGCCCAGCGACACGTCCTCGTCCCCGCGGCGCTTTTCCAACTCCTCGATACCACGGTCCGTGAAGTACATCGTGAATCCGTTCCCTGTGGAAGAGCTCTGAGTTCCTATGCAAAAGGGTGGGACCCGCGCCGCAGCGCGGATCCCACCCGTGTCGCGCTCCAGGTCAGCCGGTGAAGGCGTCCTCGACCAGCTGCGCCTGCTCCACGCCGTGCCGCTTGCCGGAGCCGACCGCCGGGGACGAGGCGGCGGCCCGGGAGACCACGGTCAGGCCGCGGCCCAGGGTGGCCGGCAGGTTCATCGCCACGAACGGCCACACGCCCTGGTTGGCCGGCTCCTCCTGGACCCAGCGCAGGTCCACGTCCGGGCTGTAGGAGGCCAGCGCCGCGGCGATCTCGGCGGCCGGCAGCGGGTGCAGCCGCTCCACCCGGATGATCGCGGTGTCGGTGATGCCCGCCTTGGCCCGCTTGGCCGCCAGCTCCCAGTAGAGCTTGCCGGAGACCAGCAGCACCCGGCGCACGCCGGCCGGGTCGACCGTGACGTCCGGCAGCACCGGCTCGAAGCGGCCGGAGGTGAAGTCCGCGACCGGCGAGACCGCGTCCTTCAGGCGCAGCATCGACTTGGGCGTGAACACCACCAGCGGCTTGTGGGCCGGGTTGTGCGCCTGCCAGCGCAGCAGGTGGAAGTAGGACGCCGGGTTCGAGGGCATCGCCACGGTCATGTTGTTCTGCGCGCACATCTGCAGGAAGCGCTCGGGGCGGGCCGAGGAGTGGTCCGGGCCCTGGCCCTCATAGCCGTGCGGCAGCAGCAGCACCACGCCGGAGCGCTGGCCCCACTTCTGCTCGCCGCTGGAGATGTACTCGTCGATGACCGACTGCGCGCCGTTGACGAAGTCGCCGAACTGCGCCTCCCACAGCACCAGGGCGTTGGGCCGGGCCACCGAGTAGCCGTACTCGAAGCCCAGGGCCGCGTACTCGCTCAGCAGCGAGTCGTAGACCGTGTACTTGGCCTGGTCGGTGCTCAGGTTGGACAGCGGGGTGTACTCGGTGGCGTTCTCCCGGTCCACCAGCACGTGCTGGCGCTGCACGAAGGTGCCGCGCCGGGAGTCCTGGCCGGCCATCCGGACCGGCACGCCCTCCATCAGCAGCGAGCCGAAGGCCAGGGTCTCGCCCATGCCCCAGTCGATCTTGTCGTCGGTGATCATCTGCGCCCGCTTCTGCAGCGGCTGCAGCACCTTCGGGTGCGGGGTGAAGCCGTCCGGCAGGCTGACCTGCGAGTCGGCGATGACCTTGACCGCCTGGTCGGTGATCGCGGTGTCCACCTGCGCCGGGTAGGGCTGCACGTCGACCGCGAAGGTCGCCGACACCGGGGCCTTGGAGACCTCCTTGGTCTCGGCGAACACCCGCTCCAGCTGGCCCTGGTAGTTGCGCAGGGCCTCCTCGGCCTCTTCCAGGGTGATGTCGCCGCGGCCGATCAGGCCCTCGGTGTAGAGCTTGCGGACGCTGCGCTTGGCCTCGATGAGGTTGTACATCAGCGGCTGGGTCATCGACGGGTCGTCGCCCTCGTTGTGGCCGCGGCGGCGGTAGCAGATCATGTCGATGACGACGTCCTTGTTGAACGCCTGGCGGTAGTCGAAGGCCAGCTGCGCCACCCGGACGCAGGCCTCGGGGTCGTCGCCGTTCACGTGGAAGATCGGCGCCTCGATCATCCGGGCCACGTCGGTGGCGTAGATCGAGGAGCGCGAGGAGGTCGGCGAGGTGGTGAACCCGACCTGGTTGTTGATCACCAGGTGCACGGTGCCGCCGGTGCGGTAGCCGCGCAGCTGTGACAGGTTCAGGGTCTCGGCCACCACGCCCTGGCCGGCGAACGCGGCGTCGCCGTGGATCAGCAGCGGCAGCACGGTGAAGCCGGCCGAGGCCTTGTCGATGATGTCCTGCTTGGCCCGGACGATGCCCTCCAGGACCGGGTCCACGGTCTCCAGGTGCGAGGGGTTCGCCGCGAGCGTCACGGCGATCGCCGAGCCGTCCAGCGCGGTGAACGACCCCGAGGCGCCCAGGTGGTACTTCACGTCGCCGGAGCCGTGCATGGACTTGGGGTCCAGGTTGCCCTCGAACTCGCGGAAGATCTCGGCGTACTCCTTGCCGACGATGTTCGCCAGCACGTTGAGCCGGCCGCGGTGCGCCATGCCGACGGCGACCTCGTCCAGCCCGGAGCGGGCGGCGCGGGCCAGGATCTCGCCGAGCAGCGGGATCGCCGACTCCCCGCCCTCCAGCGAGAAGCGCTTCTGGCCCATGAACTTGACCTGCAGGAAGGTCTCGAAGGCCTCGGCGGCGTTCAGCCGCTCCAGGATCCGCAGCTGCTCGGTGCGGTCGGGCTTGGCGTAGCCGTGCTCCACCCGGTTCTGGATCCACTTGCGCTCGTCCGGGGACTGGATGTGCATGTACTCGATGCCGATGGTCCGGCAGTAGGAGTCGCGCAGCACGCCGAGCACGTCCCGCAGCTTCATGATCTTCTTGCCGCCGAAACCGCCGGTGGCGAACTCGCGCTCCAGGTCCCACAGGGTCAGGCCGTGGCTGACCACGTCCAGGTCCGGGTGCCGGCGCTGCTTGTACTCCAGCGGGTCGGTGTCGGCCATCAGGTGGCCGCGGGTGCGGTAGGACTCGATGAGCTCCTGCACGCGCGCGGTCTTGTTGATGTCGTCTTCGTGGCTGGCGCTGATGTCCTGGACCCAGCGGACCGGCTCGTAGGGGATGCGCAGCGACTCGAAGAGCTTGTCGTAGAAGCCGTCCTCGCCCAGCAGCAGCTGGTGGATGATCCGCAGGAAGTCGCCGGACTGCGCGCCCTGGATGATCCGGTGGTCGTAGGTCGAGGTCAGGGTCATGACCTTGCTGACCGCCAGCCGGGACAGCGTCTCCTCGCTGGTGCCCTGGTACTCGGCCGGGTACTCCATCGCCCCGACGCCCAGGATCGTGCCCTGGCCCTTCATCAGCCGGGGCACCGAGTGCACGGTGCCGATGGTGCCCGGGTTGGTCAGCGAGATCGTGGTGCCGGCGAAGTCGTCCGGGGTCAGCTTGTTGTTCCGGGCCCGGCGGACCACGTCCTCGTAGGCCTGCCAGAACTCGCGGAAGTCCATCAGCTCGGCGCCCTTGATGGAGGGGACCAGCAGCTGCCGGGTGCCGTCCGGCTTCACCTGGTCGATGGCCAGGCCGACGTTGACGTGCGCCGGGGTGAGGACCGCGGGCTTGCCGTTCTCGGTGGTGAAGGACCGGTTCATCTCCGGCATCGCCTTGAGCGCCTGCGCCAGGGCGTAGCCGATGATGTGGGTGAAGGAGACCTTGCCGCCGCGGGCCCGCTTCAGGTGGTTGTTGATGACGATCCGGTTGTCGATCAGCAGCTTGGCCGGGACGGCGCGCACGCTGGTCGCGGTGGGGACCTCCAGGGAGGCCTCCATGTTGGTGACCACGCGGGCCGCCGGGCCCTTCAGGACCGCCGTGGTGTTGGCCGAGGTGCTGCTCGGGGCCGGGGCGGCGGTGGTGGCCGCGTCCCGGGGGACCTGGACCGGGGCCTGGGCCGCGGGCGTGGCGGCCGGAGCCGGCGCGCCGGTGGCGGCGGGCGCGGCCGGCGCGGCCGGCTGGGCGGCGGCCTGGGCCGGGGCCGGGAC
>NZ_JAAFYZ010000177.1 GCF_018274385.1 Catenulispora pinistramenti
CCACGGTGAGCCCCACCCACACCCCCTGATCGAACCGATCCAAGTCCAGCCCGGCCTCCCACCGGGCTGGCCGGGGTCGGCCCTCCCAGAAAGGGCCCAGCTGTGGGCAACGCGTACGGCCTCATATCCCTGGACGAGCTGCTGGTCGAGCTGGGCGAGCCCGGCAAGCCGCTGCCGCGCTCCACCTTCTTCCGCTGGAAGTCCCGGGGCAGGGCCCCGAAGTCGATCAAGTACCCCAGTGGCGAGTTGCGGTTCCGCACCACTGACATCGAGCGGTGGCTGAAGTCCTGCGAACAGCACTAGCCGCCGATCCCACGAACTTCACCCTTAGTGCCCTTGGTTCAGGAAGACAACGTTGGAAGACGAAGAGTCCACATTTCAGGTCCGCATCTGGGCCATCAAGGAGCACGTCAGCAGGGCCAAGGCCGAGCTGGCGAAACCTGAGGAGGAACGCAAGCGCACCTACTCGATCCGCTGGATCGTAGAAGGGCGCCCCAAGGAGTGCACGGAAAGCTACGCGACTTTCACCGGCGCCGAGAGTCGCCTCATGGAGCTGACTCTGGCGGTGAAGAAGGGCGAGGCGTTCCACGTTCGGTCGGGGCTGCCGATGTCGGAGTACCGACAGGAGGCCGCTGCCAAAGCCCGTGCCGAGGCCGAGGCGGCTGCGGCAAGTGCGAAGAGCTGCTTGGAGCGCTTCATCGACTTTATGGACGACAAGTGGTCCAGTCTCAAACCCAAGTCTCGGGAGTCGATGATCAGGTCTCTGGCGACCGCGACCGTCGCTCTGACAACACCTGACGGGCCCGGGGCACCGAAAAGTAAGGACCTGTACTACGTCCTGAACAAGTACGCCCTCAACAAGCACAACCGCGGGTTGCAACCACCGCGCCAGCATCACGCGGCAGCCCTGGCCTGGGCCCACAAGCACTCGCTGCCGGAGGCCGAGCTGCGCAAAGAAGCCACCATCCGGCTGATCGTCGAGGCGTTGAAGCGGCAGCCCAGCAGCGGGAGCAAGGCAGCGCGGAACACAGTCAAGAACAACCGCTCCAAGATGCACCAGGTGTTCGACTACCTGGTGGAGCAGGAGGTCATCGACCTCAACCCGCTGGAGAACCCGAAGTGGAAGCGGGCCCTGGCCGCAGGCTCCGGTAGTGACGACGAGGGCAAGGTCGACCGGAGTGTTGTCGCCAACCCCGTGCAGGTCGAGCAGCTCATCACCAAGGCTGGCGACTACCCCGGCGAAGGAGTCGGGCAGGTGCTCCAGGCCTTCTTCGCCCTCCTGTACTACGGGCTCATGCGGCCTGGCGAGGCACTAGTCCTCAGAGAGGACGCCATTGTGTTACCACCGGAGCCGCCCGAGGGCGAGCAGGAAACCGGGTGGGCGACCATCACGTTCAAGAAGTCGAACCCCCAGCCGCAGGCGCAGTACACCGACGACGGCAAGACCGTGGAGGACCAAGGGCTGAAGCATCGTGAGGACGGCGAGGGTCGAACGGTGCTCGTGCCCCCACCGGGCGTGAGGTGGCTGCGCCGACACCTCAAGACCTTCAACATCTCGCCCGGCGGGCGACTATTCATCGGCCGCCACGGCGGCAAGATCGACAAGACGACCTACGCAGCCGTGTGGCGGTGGACGCGCAAGGAGGCCTTCACCGCACAGCAGCACAACTCGCTCCTAGCCAAGAGGCCGTATGACCTGCGGCACGGCGGGGTGTCGCTTATGCTGAATGCTGGCGTCGACCCGGCCCTGATCGCCGAGATGGCCGGCCACAGTATCGACGTTCTACTGAAGATCTACTCCAAGTGCGTCGACGGCCAGCAGGAAAGGGCAATCATGCTGGTCAACCGAGTGTTGGCGTACTGGAAGCTGCTCCCACCGGTGACTGAACCCGACGTTCCGGAGCCCGCAGAAAGGCTCATTGCGGCCTTGCAAGGCAAGTCCTGAGCCGCCGAGGGGACTCGAACCCCTAACCTACGCATTACAAGTGCGTTGCGCTGCCAATTGCGCCACGGCGGCGGGTGCGGAAGCCGATCAAGGCGAACGCACGCGGACATCGTATCGAATCACACGGCGGAGGGCGCCGGGATACCGCACCCCAGAGCGCGACAGACATCGGCTCCCGGCTCAGGCCGCGGACCGCATTGACCAGGTGCTTCGCGGCTACGGAATCGAAGACTCTTTTCCGCGTATTTTCCGCGACCAGCCGGACTCAGTGAGATCCAGTGAGACCGCACGAGAGCAAGCATCAACTCCGGATCGCTCGGCCGGACCGCCCAGCTAGCCACAGCGGATGGCATACCCCAGGTCAACACAGCAGGCTGAAATAGATCTTGAGCTGGGGAGGGAGGCAGCAAGACGCCAAGATGGTCGCTGATCGGATGAGACGATCCCGCGCGGTCCGCCTCACCGCTTTACAAGACAGGTGCGCTGCCAATTGCGCCACAGCGGCCGGACCGGGTGATCGGCGGGCCGATCTGATCCGCCGCCATCGTACCCAACGCGGCGGGTGTTGCCCCAGTCCGTTTCTCCGGGCCGCCGGTCTGCCACCATGGACTGATGTCCAGCACCCAGAAGCGTCTCATCGCCGCCTGTGACGGCGCCACCAAAGGCAACCCCGGACCCTCGGCCTGGGCCTGGGTCCTGGCCGACGCGGAGGGGACCGTGCTGCGGTGGCGGTCCGGGCCGCTGGGGCACGCGACCAACAACATCGCCGAGCTGACCGCGCTGCGCGAGCTGCTGGTGGAGGTCGGGCCGGGGGCGCGGGTGGAGGCCCGGCTGGACTCGCAGTACACGATCAACGCGGTGACCAAGTGGCTGCCGTCGTGGAAGAAGAACGGCTGGATGACCGCCGGGAAGAAGCCGGTGGCCAACGCCGACCTGATCCGCGAGATCGACGCCCTGCTCGGGGCCCGGGACGTGGTGTTCGTGCACGTGGCCGCGCACCAGGTGAACGGCGACCCCTACAACGACCTCGCCGACCGGGCCGCGAGCGCCACGGCGGTCAGCCAGAAGGCCATAGAGGGGACGGACGCCTCGCAGGTTCCCGGGACCCCGGACCGGCCCGCCCGGAGCGGCAGGGCGGGCTCTGCGGGCGGCGGGGGTGGCACGACGAGCAGCGCGAAGACCACCGGCGGCGACACCCCCGCGGCGAAGCCGGGGAAGGCCTTCACCATCCAGGCGAAGTTCGCGGGCACCTGCTCCTGCGGTAAGGGTTACGACGCCGGCGAGAAGATCACGAAGCTCGGCAGCGGACGCTGGGGACACCCGGCCTGCGCCTGACCGACCTGGCATAACCGGCCAAACCAACCAAACCAGCAAACCAGCAAACCCCTGCGCAACAAGCGCCGACGGCGGCCCGGGCCGAAGCCCGGACCGCCGTCGGCGTTCGCACATCGCGCTCAATATCAGCGCCTCACGCTCAGCACCTCACGCGCAGCACTAGCACCTCACGCTCAGCACCTCGCGCGAAGCCCCCACCTCAGTCCGTAGGCACCTGCACCGTCCGCAGCTCCCCGTCACCAAGATGCAGCAGCGCCCGGCCGGCCTGCACCTGCGCGCCGACCTGGCTGCGGCTGAGCCGCACGCCGATCAGGTCGCCGTCCATCGGCGACTGCGGCGAGAGGAGCGCGCCGCGCCGGCTCTTGCGGGCGTCGACGTGCCAGCCGCTGAAGCCGCTGTTCAGGTCCTCGGCGCTGCCGGCCACGATCAGCCCCTGGCCCCGGTCGGCGCCGAGGTTGATGATGTCCCGCAGCACCGGGCCGCACGGCGCGTCCTTCAGCATCTCGCCGTCGTCGATCAGGACGCAGACCGGGTGGCCGCCGGCCGCGTCCAGCGCTCCGCGCAGGTCGTCCTCGCTGACGTCCGCGTTCTCGAAGACCGCGAGCACCCCGCGCTCGCCGGCCAGCTTGCGCAGCGCCGAGTTGCGCGGGGAGATCAGCACCACCTGCGCGCCCTGCACCACCAGGGTGCGGGCCATGGTGTGCAGCATCGTGGAGCGACCCGACTTCGGGGGACCGGCGATCACGAACGCCGGCACGCCGTCGCTCAGGTCGGGACCGGCGCCGATGAGCTCGTCGCCGCCGACGCCGGCCAGCGCCCACAGCGGCCGGCCCTGCGAGACCTCGTCGCGCAGCTCCCAGGCCTCGGCCAGGGAGATCCGGTTGGGCAGCACGTCGACCCGGAACGGGCGGCGCGAGCGCGGGATCTGCGCGTCGCGGGCCTTGGCCTGCTCGGCGATCGCGGCCAGCGCCGCGGCCTGGGCCTGCCCCGCGCCGTCCGGGGTCAGCATCGCGACCTGGGTCTCCAGCCCGGACTCGGCCCGGAACGCGCGCCCGGTGGCGATCTCGTCCGGGAGCTTGCGCGGCTGCAGACCCATCAGACCGAAGTCCTGCTTGTCCGGCAGCCGGAAGGACAGCTTGTCCTCGGTGAGCGAGGCGATGCGGCCGCTGAGCACCTGGCGGTCACCGGTGATGACCATGTGCACGCCGACCCCCTGACCCTCGCGCATGATCCGCTGGATCTCATCGGTCAGCGTGCCGCCGTCGATCTCGCCGAGTGAGCCCAGGAACCCGTCCCACCGGTCCAGGAACACCACGATGTGCGGCAGCTTCTGATCCGCCGGCACCGACATCCGCTGCTCGATGATCCCGGCGAAGCCCTGCGCCGACAGCCGCTCCTGGCGGTTGGCGATCTCCTGGTTCAACCGGGAGATCAACCGCGTCGCCCGCTCGGACTGCTGACGCTGCACCACCGCACCGCAATGCGGCAGCGCCGTCAGCGGCAGCAGCGCACCGGAACCACAGTCGATCCCGTAGATGTGCACATCAGCGGTCGACTGCGTCAACGCGATCGCACCGGCCATCGTCCGCAGCATCTGGGAGCGCCCCGACCGCGGCGCACCGGCGATGAGCATGTGCCCCAGCGAACCGAAGTCCAGCACCGCCGCCCGCCGGGCCTGCAACGACGGCAGGTCGTCGATGCCCCACGGCACCGGCGCCAGGTCGTGACCACCGTGCCGACGCACCGGCGGCACGTCGGAGAGCAACACCACGTCCTGCAACGCCGGCAGCCACGGCGAGTGCTGCGGCGGGATCTGCATCGCCGTGTTCGCCTCGCGGATCGCGTCGACCAGCACCTTCAGGTCCGTGATCTCCGCGTCGTCCTCGGCCTTGGGGCCCTCGGGCTTCTTCGGCGGCGCGGCCGCCAGCCCCGGCCAGTCCAGGCGGGTGCTCCACACCGAAGCCTGCGACACCACGTTGGCCCCGGGGCGGCGGCCACCGACGCGGCCGGCCTGGAACGGCACCAGCGAGTTGGCACCCAGCCGCACATAGGCACGACCGGGCGTCGACTTCGAAATGAACCCGGCCGACGGGTCATCGATGACGTCCGTCGACTCGTTCCCGTCGGTCACCCGCAGCGCGATCCGAAGGTTGGTGTTGGCCCGGATCTCCGGCGACACCACACCCGAGGGCCGCTGCGTGGCCAGCAGCAAGTGAATACCCAGAGACCGACCACGCTGAGCGATGTTCACCAGACCCGTGACGAAGTCCGGCAGCTCCCGCACCATCGACGCGAACTCGTCGATCACGATCAGCAGCCGCGGCATCGGGTCCAGCTGCGTGTTCTTCTTCCGGATGTCGCCGTAGTCCTCGATGTCCTTGGCACCGGCCTGCGCCAGGATGTGCTCCCGGCGCTTCAGCTCCGCGCCCAACGACTCCAGCGCCCGCTCCACCAGGTGGTTGTCCAGGTCGGTGACCATACCCACGGTGTGCGGCAACTGCACACAGTCCTTGAACGCCGAACCGCCCTTGTAGTCCACCAACACGAACGTCATCGCCGTCGGCTTGTTCGCCACCGCCAACGCCGCCACGATCGACTGCAACAACTCAGACTTACCGGCACCAGTGGTACCGGCGATCAGACCGTGCGGACCATCGCGACGGATGTCGATCCCGAACGGGCCGTCGAACGACTCACCCAGCATCGCCATCGTCGTCTCGCCGCCCATCGTCCACCGGGCGGCGATCGCCTGGCTGGTCGGCGGCTCCAGGCCCAGCACGTCCAGCAGTCGCGAGGAGTTCGGGATGCCCGAGGCCTCCTCGTTGCCCGAGACGTCGCGCACCGCGGCCAGACCGCGCACCAGGCGCTGGCACCAGACCGGCGAAACGGCGTCCGGGCGGACGCCGCGCAGCATGTCCAGGCCGACCTGCTGCACCCGCAGGCCCTGCGGCTCGACGACCACGATGGCCTGGCACTCGCCGGGCAGGAAGCGGTCCTCGGCGTCCAGGCAGATCGCCCGGATGCCGACCATCGGGCCCTGCTGCAGGATCTGGATCACGCCGGGCATCGAACGCAGCCGGCGCGAGCCGTCCAGGATCACCACGATGTCCGGGTCCTTGAACGCCACCTGTTCGGTGGGGCTGCCGGACTTGGTCATCTGCTCCTTGAGCCGAAAGGTCAGCTGCTGTGTGACCTCGGCGATGCGCTGAGCGACCGTCTCGGCGTCGGTGCCGATCAGCGCCGTCGCGTTCTGCCCGGTGGCCGGCCGCAGGTGCGGCAGCCAGCGCATCCACTCCCAGTCCTGCTGCGCGTGGGAGTCGGTGAGCAGCACGAACTGCACGTCGTCCGGGCTGGACAGGGCCGCGGTCTGGGCGACCATCCAGCGGGCCAGGGCCCTCGGGGTCCCGGCCGGGCCGGCCACGCCGATCACGCCGCGCTCCTTCAGCGGGATGATCACCGGGGCCTCCGGGACGGTCCAGGCGACGTTGCGCCGGTGCTCGTCCTGCTCCGGGTCCTCCAGCACCACTTCGGAGTCCTGGTCCAGGGTGCCGACGCGGAGCAGCAGGTGGTCGGCGTCCCGGCGGCGGCGCTCCCACAGCCGCTGGCGCGGGCCGATGCCGATGTCCAGCAGGGTCGCCGGGTCCGGGCTCTCCTGGCGCCGCGCGTTGCGCTCCAGCGCCAGGGCCTCACGGGCGTCCTGCTCGATCCGAGCCTTCTTCGCCTCGTACTCGGCGGTCTTGATGGCGAACGTGCTCTTGCCGGACTTCTTGTCCTGCCAGAAGTTGCCGAGCATCATCACCGGCGACATCGCGGCCATCATCAGGTACTCGGGCCGCTTCATCATGACCGCCATCGCCACCGACATCAGCAGCGGCGCGACCAGCATCACGATCGGGAACGGGCGCTTGTGCTCCTCGGTGACCGGCGAGGGCAGCCGGAACCGGGTCTGCCGCTCCGGCGGCAGGATTCGCGGCGGCCGGTTGTAGTCCAGGAACGCGCCGTCCTCGGACGGGGTCAGGGCCGCGTCCGGCGGCGTGAAGTAGCCGACCTCCAGGATCGTGGTGCCGATCACGACCTGCATCCCCGGCTTCCACTCGGCCTCCCCGACCAGTGGCTGCTTCTCCAGGGTGGCGGCCACGCCCTCGTACGGGGCGACGCGGATCACGCCTCGGACATCCAGGCTGACCCGCAGCGCGAAGTCCGGTATACCGGGATCGTCGATCTTGACACGGTTACGCCGGGAACGGCCGATATCGGCGTAACCGGGATTTATTCGGTGCACCCCGCCGGCATCCGGGCCGCCGGCCACCCGGACCTCGACCGTGCCGTAGGGCTCCGCGGGCAGACAGCCCGAGGGATTGTGGAGTGAGACCACCGAGCCCTCGCGCAATGGCGAGGAAGCCAATGTGTGGCGCTGATCCACCAGATCGCCGTCCACGAACAGGAGGGGTGGTGACCCCGGGTTCGGCCCCTGCGCCCCCAGCATTCGACCCAACTGGTCCGCGACCTGTGGGATCGATGACTCCCCGTCCGCGTCCAGCAGTGCGTCCATCCAGGCGCCCTGGACAGGATCCACCACCGTCAACGTCATACGCATGACTCGGAAGTCTACGGCCAGCGGCGTCAGGGGATAAGGTCCGGCCTGACAAGCGCGGATCCCCATCGGGGAACCCCCTACTGGCGCGTGGCGAACACAACCCGCTCACGGCTGGCCGAACAGGAGCCCGGATGGACGTCGCAGTAGTGACCGCCCTGGTCGGAGCGCTGAGCGGGCCGGCCCTGGCGCGGGGCGCCTATCAGATGTCGGTCGACGCCGGGACGCCCGCGCGGCAGCGCTGCGGCCACTGCTGCGAGCCGCTGCCGGCCGGCTGGGCCCGGTTCGGGCTGTGGACCGGCCGGTGCGGACACTGCCGGGACGCCCTCGGACCGCGGATCTGGCTGGTGGCGATCGCGGCGGCGGCCGCCGGCTTCGCGGTCGGGCTGCGGCTGGGGAACGACCCGGCGGTGCTGACGTTCCTGGCGTTCGCGTTCGGCGGCGTGCTGCTGGCGTTCATCGACCTGGCGGTGCGGCGGCTGCCGGACCAGCTGACCGCCCCGCTGGCGGTGCTCGGCCTGGTCGGCCTGAGTACCACCGCGTATCTGAACCGGGACATGACCCCGGTGCTCAGAGGTTTGATAGCGGCGGCGCTGGCCGGCGGGCTCTTCCTGGCGCTGGCCCTGATCCGGCCGGACGGCGACGGGATGGGGCTCGGCGACGCCAAGCTGGCCGCCGTGCTCGGGTTGTATCTGGGCTACCTCGGCTGGGGCGACCTGACGCTGGGGATCCTCGCGGGGTCGGCCGCCGCGTCGGTGTTCGGGCTGGTCATGCTGCGCACCGGCCGGATGGACCGGAAGTCGGCGCTGACCTACGGGCCGTTCCTGCTGCTCGGAGCGCTGGTCGCGATGTTGGTCGGCTGAGCCGGCTGAGCCGACTCCGGCCCGCCCACCGAAACACCGGTGAGCGGGCCGGACGTGCGTGCGGACCAGCGCCGATCAGCTCGAGCTGGACGGCTGGAACTGCTGGTAGATGCCGGTGTTCGCCTCGGTCGAGGCGGCCACCGAGATGGTCGCGCCGCCGGCGAAGCTCAGCGCCACCGGGGAGATGCGGCCGGCCACCGAGGTGGAGTCGGCCAGCACCATCTTCGGGCCGGAGGGCGCGGCCAGGTTCAGCGCCGAGTGCGGGGCCAGGGCCAGGCCGGCGCCGGCCACGGAGACCGACTTGCCGTCGACGGTGACGCCGGACAGCGTGGCCGGGTCGTCGCCGTTGTTGACCACGGTCCCGGTCACCTGGGCGGCGTTGGTGGCCGGGTCCACGACCACGACCATGTTCAGGGCCTGCACGTCGCCGCTGGTGCCGGTGGCGAAGTTCGGCTGGATCTGCAGGGTCGCGGCACCGCCGCCGGCGGCGCAGCCGGTCGAGACCGCTGCGGTGCCGGCGACAGCGGCGATGACGAGGCCCATCTTGCGCAGCGTCGCGGAGCGACCCCTCAACGGGTGGCGGTGGGTGGCGGGCGGGAGAGTGCTCTTCACGGCGGAACGGCTCCTAGACGGTCCAACTGCTCACGGGCCGCCGCCGGTGTCGATCGGGGTGGGGCCGCCGGTCCGGATGGATTCGTGCGACTTCCCGACCACCCGATCAACGGCGGCTCGCAGCTAGTCTAAAAGGGCCTCAGATCAGGCCCGGGCCCGGGGGCCGTTCCATCGCCGTGATGTTCGCTACGCCGGCTGATCGGGCAGGCTGGAAGCCGCCCGGGCGGAGCGTGTCAGAACCGTGCCGGCGGCGGCACAAGGTACCGCCGCCGCAGACCGGCGCAGAGCGTCAGATGTCACCGGGGAAGCGTCGCCAGAAGACCAGGAAGCGCAAGGCGTGCCCGATCCGCCGCCCGAGCCGGGCCGCCGCCCGGAACGGCCACGCCAAGACCGCACCGGTCTTCGCCCGGGCCTTGGCCCACGCGACCTCCCGTCGGTAGGCCCGCACCTCGGCGTCGAGGGCGGAGATGTCGTCGGGGACGACCACGACCATGAAGCCGCCGTCGTCACCCGGATCGCCGAAGGAGCCGAAAGACTGATCGCCGTTGTCGCGACCTGGACTGTTCACCGGTGTATGCACCCACCCCACGCGTTGTCGGGAGCCGTAGCGTCATTGTGCGCTTCGCAGAGCGTTGTGCCCAGAGTTCCGGGGGCGTCAATCACGCGGGGAACAAACGATTTCCGCACGGCGCCGGCGATCGACTTCGGTCGCCGATCGACCAAGATCGCCCGCCGCGCGATATGGAGATCGAATGGCGCGGACCGACGGCCATTGAACTGCGCAAGCACGGCGCAAGCGGGTTTGTCAAGCCCCCACGGGCACGCTGACCTGCGCAAACGGTCTTCAGAACGGGCGTACAACGTGGTATCCTGGAGAGCCACGGAAGGGGCACATATCACATGACGTTCAAAGTTGGCGAGACCGTGGTCTATCCCCATCACGGGGCCGCGCTCATCGAGGATATCGAGATCCGCGTGATCAAGGGCGAGCCGAAGGAATACCTCGTGCTCAAGGTCGCACAAGGTGATCTGACAGTACGCGTGCCCTCTGAGAAGGCCGAGTACGTCGGCGTGCGCGACGTGGTCGACCAAGGCGGTCTGGAGAAGGTCTTCGACGTGCTGCGCGCGCCGCACACCGAGGAGCCGACCAACTGGTCCCGCCGCTACAAGGCGAACATCGAGAAGATCCAGTCCGGCGACGTCATCAAGGTGGCCGAGGTGGTGCGCGACCTGTGGCGCCGCGACCGCGACCGCGGGCTGTCGGCCGGCGAGAAGCGGATGCTGGCCAAGGCACGGCAGATCCTGGTCAGCGAGCTGGCGCTGGCCGAGGCGACCAACGAGGACAAGGCGGACGCCATTCTCGACGAAGTCCTGGCCTCCTGACGCTTCTGGCATCATCGCTTGTTCTGAATTACTCGGCACCATTTTTCTTTTCAGCATGAGCACGCCATCCGGCCCCGCGGCGATCAGCCGCCGGGGCCGGCGGCTTGTTGTGCGCTAATGTCCCGGGCCGTGAGCATGAGTACTGATCCCGCCGCCGAGGCCGGCCCCGCGACCGGGACCGACACCGGCGCCGCCGCCGACACCGGACCCGGCATCGGACCCGACACCGGCGCCGGCGCCGTCCGCGTCCGCGGCCGGGTGGCCGTGATCGTCCCGGCCGCCGGCAAGGGCGAACGGCTGGGCCCGGGCGCCCCGAAGGCGCTGCGCGAGCTGGGCGGCTTCCCGCTGCTGGTACACGCGGTCCGCACCCTGGTGACGGCCCGTTCGGTGGACCTGGTCGTGGTGGCCGCGCCGCCGAGCGCCGAGGGCGTGGCCGAGGTCCAGCGGCTGCTGGCCGATCTGCCCGGCGACACCCGCGTGGTGGCCGGCGGCGACACCCGCCAGGAGTCGGTCTCGCTGGCGCTGGCGACCCTGCCGGAGGACTGCGACGTGGTGCTGGTCCACGACGCCGCCCGCGCGCTGACCCCGGTCGACGTGGTCGAAGCCGTGGTCGCGGCGGTCCGGGACGGGGCCGGCGCGGTGATCCCGGTGCTGCCGGTGGCCGACACCGTCAAGGCGGTCGACGGGGACCTGGTGACCGCGACCGTGGACCGCTCCACCCTGCGCGCGGTCCAGACGCCGCAGGGCTTCACCCGCGACGTACTCACCAAGGCACACGCGGCGGCCGACCCGACCCTCCCCGCGACCGACGACGCCGGACTGGTCGAAGCCCTCGGCCTGCCGGTGCGCACGGTGCCCGGACACGCCGAGGCCTTCAAGATCACCACCCCGTTCGACCTGGTCCTCGCCGAAGCCGTGCTCAGGAGACGCCGATGACCGCGGCCGAGCCCCACGCGCGCGAGGACCGCGCTCGGCACCGCGCCGCCACAGCCGACCCGGGAAGCCCCTGATGACTACTACGAAGCCGCTCCCGCAGGCTGGCGGCACTCTGTCCGCCACCGCCACAGCCGCCCCCGGAAGGCGCCGATGACCACCGCACTCCCCCTCGTCGGCATCGGCGTCGACGTCCACGCCTTCGAAGAAGGCCGCGAGCTCTGGATCGCCGGCCTGCACTGGCCCGGCGAGACCGGCCTGGCCGGCCACTCCGACGCCGACGTGGTCGCGCACGCCGCCTGCAACGCCCTGCTCTCCGCGGCCGGGCTCGGCGACCTCGGCGCGCAGTTCGGCACCAGCGATCCGGAATGGGCCGGCGCCTCGGGCCTGAAGCTGCTCGGCGAGGCGGCGCGCCGGGTCCGGGACGCCGGGTTCGAGATCGGCAACGTCTCGGTCCAGCTGGTCGGGGTCCGGCCCCGGATCGGCAGGCGCCGCGCCGAAGCCGAGCAAGTACTCAGCGAAGCCGCCGGCGCCCCGATCCGGGTCGCCGCGGCGACCACCGACGGGCTCGGGTTCACCGGGAAGGGTGAAGGACTCGCCGGAATCGCGACCGCGATCGTGTTTCCTCGGACGTGACCCTCAAGCAATCTTCAAACCGCGCCGACGGATTCGGCCGGGCCCGGCGATCGCTCGCGCTCAGCCGTCCGCCGGTCACACAGTGCCGACGCTGACCACCACGAAAATCATGATGATCACCCACGATCGTGGGTCTTAATTCGCGGACCCGGCACAACGCCGAAACCCCGTGTGCTAGGAATGGAAACGTGAACCTCATATCCCGCTGCTGCGCCTACGACCCGCGTCGGCGACGCGGTCGAGAACTGCACGTGCAGCGTTGTGGCCGGGGATTCCGGACACACCTCCTCCGCGGCGCGCGCCAGCGCCGCAGATGAGCACGTTGTCGATCCCGGTCTCCACGCCCCACTTGCCCACCTGGTCCGCGCGCTCGGCGTAGGGCCAGGACAGGTCCCGGTGGAAGATGTGGCCGCCGGGCATCGCCAGTTCGTCCTGCAGGTCCTCGGTGGTCTTGGCCTCCAGGCAGGGCTTGCCCTCGGCGTCCAGCGCGAGGCAGTCGGCCAGCGGCTCCTCCAGGTACGCGTCCAGCCCGGCCACCGCGCTGCGCACCATCTCGTCCTTCGTCGCGCCGCCGGGCAGCGTGTGCAGCGAGAACAGCGTCAGGGTCTGCACGTCCGGCCGCTTGAGCAGGTCCTTGCCCAGGATCGAGCGGTCGGTGAGGGTGTGGCAGTAGACCTCGGACGGCAGCGGGTCCGGCAGCTTGCCGGCGTGGGAGTCCTGATACGCCTGCCGCAGCTGCGCGGCGCCCTCGTCGATGTGGAAGGTGCCGGCGAAGGCCACGTGCGGATCGGCCCCGGACTTCAGCCGCGGCAGGTGGTCCAGCAACATGTTGATCTTCATCTGGGTGCCCTGCGGCTGCGGGGCGCCGGCGCTGCCGCGGCCGAGCAGCCGGGTCAGCACCGCCGGGGCCACTCCGGCCAGGACATAGCCGGACTGGATCACCTGCTCGGTGCCGTTGTGGTCGCGGTAGGTGACCTCGGCGCGGCCGCCGCCGGCGTCCGGTTCGATGTGCGTCACCTCAACCCCGGTGAGGATCCGCGCCCCGGCGTCGACGGCCGATCGGTACAGGGCCTCGGTGACGCTTCCCATGCCGCCGATCGGCACCCGCCACTCGCCGCTGCCGTTGCCCATGACGTGGTACAGGAAGCACCGGTTCTGCTTCAGGCCGGCGTCCCCGGCCCAGCTGTCGGTGCCGATCAGGGCGTCGGTGAGGACCACGCCGCGCACCGTGTCGTCGCCGAAGAACTGCTCCACCGCCGCACCGATCGGCTGCTCGAACACCCACTCCCAGGCCTGTCCGGCGCCCTCCTCGCGGACCAGCGCCTCCAGTTGTCCGCGGCCCAGCAACGGGTTCAGCAGGGTCGGGGAGATCGCCCGGGCCAGCCGGCTGAGCTGTTCGTAGAACCGGTTCCAGGCCTTGTACTCGGCGTCGCCCCCGGTCAGGCGGCGGAAGCTGTCCTCGGTGGCGGCGCCGGGGCGGCGCTCGACCAGCAGCCCGGTGTCGGCGCCGGCCCGGCGCACCGGGGTGTAGGAGGAGACCGGGCGGCTGCGCAGCTCGATGACCAGTTCCAGGTTGCGCACGATCGTGTAAGGGAGCAGCGACACCAGGTAGGAGTAGCGCGACAGCCGGGCGTCCTGCCCGGCGAACGGAGACGCGCTCACCGCCGCGCCGCCGACCGTGTCCAGCCGCTCCAGCAGGGTGACGTGCAGCCCGGCCCGCGCCAGGTAAGCCGCGGCCACCAGGGCGTTGTGGCCGCCGCCGACCACGACGACGTCGTGCCGCGAGGCACCGGGGCGGGGCGTGCGCGCGGGGCGTTCAGGCAGTGCCACTGTCACGTCGGGCGTCCTTCCCTGGAGGAGTCCCGATCATCCCACGTCCGACTCCTGTGACGGCTTGCCTCTGGCATCCCGGCGTGCCGGTGGGGTATACCAGGCGACTGATAACCGGCGGTCCGTCCGGTCGAGGGGGTTTGCGGGATGTCCGGCGAAGCAAGTGAGCAAGAGGTCTGGTATCCGGCGGCGACGATGGACGCCGCCATCAAGGCCGAGGTCCGGGCAGCCGTCAGCGCGGCCGGGGAGGTGCTCGCCGCGACCGGCGAGGGCGACCCGGCCGGGGCGGCCGATCTCGAGGAAACCATGGTCGTGAAGTACGTTCCCCTTCCGGCCCCTGGGGAATCCGCCCCGGCCCCGGCTGTGACCACAGCGGAACCGGCCGCCGCCCTGAGCCCGGACCAGATCGGCCGGCACATCGCCCGCGCCGAGGCGCTGGCCGAACTCGGCCGCCGCCGACAGGCCCTGGACGTCCTCAACGAACTGATCGCGGCCGGCAGCCAGGACGTCCGGGTCTGGCGCTCGCTGGCCGCCGTCTACCTGGAGACCGGCGACGGCGAGAAGGCACTGCGCGCGGCGGACTGGGTCGTGACCTTCGCCCCGGGCGACGAGTGGGGCCACCGGCTGCGCGCCTCGGCCCTGCGGCTGCTGGAGCGCACCGACGAGGCGGTCGCCGCGGCCGAGGAGGCGGTACGGCTGGGACCGCAAGTCTGGCAGAGCCGGGCCAGCCTGGCCGCCGCCCTGGAAGCCAGCGGCGACTTGTCCCAGGCCGCCGCCGAGGCCCGCCGCGCCTCCGAACTGGCCGCCGAACTCGACCCGGAATCCGAGCCGGAGGCCCGGCACTTCGAGGAGTCGGTCGCCAGGGCCGACGAGGACGTCCCCGAACCGGTCGCCTTCGTCGCCGACCTGGAAGCGGTCCTGGCCTCCCGCCCCGGCCCGGACGACGAGAGCCTGGCCCACGTCGGCACCATGGTCCTGCGCGGCATGGAGTTCAGCGCGATCGCCGGCTGGCTGGTCGCCTTCGGCGGCGTGGCCATCCCCGGCTTCGACATCAGGTTCCTGATCCCGCTGGCGGTGGTGGCGGTGCTGGCCGTCTCCCTGGTCGGCCCGGCCCGCAAAGCCGGCCGCGACCTGTGGCGCTACCTGGTCGAGTACCTGTGGCAGGACACGAAGACCCGGGTGGCGCTGGTGATGACCATCGCCGCCCACGTCTTCATGATCACCGGTAGCTCGCTGGGCCACGTCCAGGGCGGCTCCACGCTGATGGTGGGGCTGATCAGCCACCTGGTCGGCCGGCTGACGCTGCATCGGAAGGCACCGGAGCTGAGCCCGGTGCGACGGGGCGGCGCCCCGGCCGCGCCGCGCAGTACGGCGGCATGACCGGGGCGCTCGGTTGAGAGAGCCGCTCGCTTGAGAAGCGCTCGCTTGAGACAGGCGGATCAGGCTTCGGCGAAGACCTCCGCCAGAAGCTCCGGGAACAGCTCCAGCGGCGGCATTCCCCAGTCCCCGTTGACGTTCACCACCGCGACCCGACGGCCGTCGCGCGTGCCGAACATGTAGGTGAAGCTTCCGGAGATCAGGCCGCCGTGGCCGAACAGTTCGGTGCCGTCCGGAAGCGTGAAGGACGAGATGCCGAGGCCGTAGTGGTAGCCGTCGAGCCAGACGCCGTCCGGGACCGGCGTCATCGCGAACATCTCGGCCATCTGCTTCGGCGCCTGGAGGCGGCCGGAGAGCAGCGCGGACAGCAACACGGCCAGGTCTTCGACGGTGGAGACCACCGATCCGGCACCGAACCCGTCGCTCGCGTTCCGGTCGGTGACGTCGTGCAGGGGAGCGTCCGCGTCGGGCGAGTTCAGCTTGCTGTAAAGCCGAGCCCCCTCGCCCCGGTAGAACCGATCGGTGCCCGGGGAATACGTGTGCTTCAGCTTCAGCGGCCGCGCGATGCGGTACTCGATGAGGTCCGCATAGGACATGCCAGTGGCCTTCTCCAGGATCATCGCGGCGAGCACGAAGTTCGTGTTCGAGTACCCGAATCGCTCACCCACCGGGAACTCGGCGGGATGTGACGCGGCTATCGCCACGAGTTGTTCGGGCGTATGAGTGTCGTCCAGGTGATCGGGCAGGGCGGCGGTGAAGTAGTTCTCCATCAGCTGCGGATCACTGGTGTAGGGGAAGATCCCGGTGGTCTGGCCGACCAGCCGCCGGATGGTGATGTCCGCCGGCCGCAGCGCTTCGGGCAACAGCCCCGGCAGCCACCGCTCGACGGTGTCGTCCAGGCTGAGCTTGCGCTCGGCGGCGAGTTGGAGGACGAGCAGCGCGGTGAAGGTCTTCGTGATGCTGCCGACCCGGATTTCGTCGGCGGGCCGGCGCTCACGACCGCTGACGATGTCGGCGACACCGGCGGCGTGGAACTCCGAGCGGCCCTCGGTACGGATCAGGGCGACGGCGCTGGGGTAGTCGGGGACAGCCGCGGCGAGGACGGTCTGGATCGAGGTGGCGGACATGGCTGGCTCCTTGGCCTTGAGGTGGTGTCGCTGGGTGTTTGCGACAATCGAAACGCTATGTTGCGTTCGCAGAATCATCAAGCAATGCTTCCTGAAGCAAGTGCCATCGCTGCTGGTGACAGCCTCGGAATCCTTGCAATGAGCTTGAAGATGAATGCATGGAAGCTGGCATCGCTGTTGCAATGAGATCCAGTCCGAGCGCAGACTGGGTCCATGCCCGGAGGCCGTCTGACCCACTCCGACCGCCACGCCATCGCCGCGGGGCTGGCCGGGGACCTGTCGTACAACGAGATCGCCAAGCGCCTGGAGCGGCCGACGTCGACCGTCACGAGAGAAGTGATGCGCAACGGCGGGCCGCTCGCCTATCGCGCGGACGGCGCGCACCAGGCGGCGCATCGCAAAGCCCGCCGCAGCAAGGCGGCGCGCGCCGCGGGACCGGGCGCGCTGCCGTCAGCGGACTTCGGCCGCGACCCGGAAGCGGTGCGCGCCTACGCCGAGAGCCTGACAGGGATCCTGGAGAGTTCGGGAATGCCGCGGATGATGGCCGGTGTGCTGGCTTGTCTCTACACGGCCGACTCGGGCGGGATGACGTCCGCGGAGCTGGTGGCCCGGCTGCGGGTGAGTCCGGCCTCGATCTCGAAGGCGGTCGGCTACCTGGAAACCCAGGAGCTGATCCAGCGCGAGCGGGGCCCGGACCGCCGCGATCGCTACCTCATCGACGACGACGTCTGGTTCCGCGCGACGCTGGCCAGCGCGCGGCTGAACGACAGCATGGCGGCGGCGGCCCGCTCCGGCGTGGAAGTGCTCGGCGCCGGCACCCCGGCCGGGGAACGCCTCCGCGAGATGAGCCGGTTCCTGGACCAGATCTCGCGCGAGCTGGTGGCTTCGGCCGAACGGTGGCGGGCGGTGCCGCCGAAGGCTGACGAAGCCTGATACCCGAGCCCGATACCCGAGTGCTTCAAGCCGCCGCGGGCTCCGCGACCGGCTCGCTGGCCGGGGCCGCCGGCGTCCGCACCAACACCGCCCGCATCACCACCGCGGCGGCGCTCAGCCCGAAGATGACCAGCGCCATCGGCATCCCGCTGCTCTTGCTGCCCAGGCCGGTCAGCGGCGCGAAGACGGCGCCGAACAGGAACTGGCCGGTGCCGATCAGCGCGGAGGCGGCGCCGGCCACCGCGGGTTCGTAGCCGGACAGCGCCAGCGCGGTGGCCTGGGGCGAGATCACGCCGATCGAGGACACCATCAGGAACAGCCCGATCAGGGTCCCGGCCAGGTCGCCGTGGAAGAACGCGGTGGCCGCGAGCAGGATCGCGCTGCCGCCGAAGCACATCGCCAGTCCCACGCCGAGCAGCCGGGCCGGCGCCACCCGGCCCACCAGCCGGCCGCCGGCCTGGCCGGCGATCATGATGCCCAGGGCGTTGGCCCCGAAGGCGAAGCTGAACTGCTGCTTCGACAGGCCGTGGATGTTCTCCAGCACGAACGGCGAGCCGGAGATGTAGGCGAACATCGCCGCGAAGGCGAAGCCGCCGGTCAGGATGTAGCCCATGAAGCGCCGGTCGCGCATCAGGGCCCGGAACGTCCGCAGGGTCGCCGGCAGCCCGCCGCGGGAGGTGCCGCGCGCGGACGCCGGCAGCGTCTCCTTGAGCCCGAGCGTCGCGGCCAGCAGCAGCACGACGCCGATCACCGTCAGCACGACGAACACCCCGCGCCAGCTCATGAACCGGGTCAGCTGGCCGCCGAGCACCGGGGCCAGGATCGGTGCGAGGCCGTTCACCAGCATCAGGGTGGAGAAGAACTTGGTGAGCGCGTCCCCGTCGTAGAGGTCGCGCACCATCGCCCGCGAGATCACCAGTCCCGCCGCGCCCGCGAGGCCCTGGAGCAGCCGTGCGGCGGTGAGTGAGTACACGTCGGGGGCCAGAGCGCAGAACAGTGAGGTGGCCGCGTAGGCGATCAGCCCGATCGCCAGCGGCTTCTTCCGTCCCCAGGCGTCCGACATCGGCCCGGCCACCAGTTGGCCGACGGCCAGGCCGATCATGCACGCGGTCAGCGTCAGCTGGACGTTCGCCTCGGGAGTGCGGAAGGAATGCGCAAGATCGGGAAGAGCCGGAAGGTACATGTCGAGCGACAAGGGCCCGAACATGGAAAGCGCTCCCAATATCAGGAGCAACTTCAAGGGAGCCCCACCTGAACGCTTCACCACCCTATGGAAGCACAACGCCGGAGAGGCCGATTCCGGCCGCCGACCCCCGGTATCCTTGGGGAATGACACTCCGCCTGTATGACACCGCCGCGCGAGCCACGCGCGAGTTCGTACCCGTCACACCAGGCAAGGTCTCGATCTACCTGTGTGGCGCCACCGTCCAGGCCCCGCCGCACATCGGCCACGTCCGCTCCAACCTCTCCTTCGACATCGTCCGGCGCTGGTTCGAGTACCGCGGGTACGACGTCACGTTCGTGCGGAACGTCACCGACATCGACGACAAGATCATCCGCAAGGCGGCCGAGCAGGACGTGGAGACCTGGCGGGTCGCGCAGGCCAACGAGTACGCGTTCCAGGACGCCTACCGGCTGCTGGGCTGCGAGGACCCCACGGTGGAGCCGCGGGCGACCGGCCACATCCCCGAGATGATCGCGATGATGCAGACGCTCATCGACAACGGCCACGCCTACGCCGCCGGCGGCGACGTCTACTTCCGGGTGCGCTCCCTGCCCGAATACGGCTCGCTGGCCCACTTCAGCGTGGACAACCTCGAAGAGCAGGCGCTGGACGACGTGGCCCCGGAGACGCACAAGGAGGACCCGCACGACTTCACGCTGTGGAAGGCGTCGAAGCCGGGCGAGCCGTTCTGGGACACGCCGTGGGGACCGGGCCGTCCGGGCTGGCATCTGGAGTGCTCCGCGATGGCGCACCGCTACCTGGGGACGAACTTCGACATCCACGGCGGCGGCGTCGACCTGATCTTCCCGCACCACGAGAACGAGCAGGCGCAGTCGCACGCGTTCGGCGACAAGTTCACCAACTACTGGATGCACAACGGCTGGGTCACCCTCAAGAACGTGAAGATGTCCAAGTCGCTGGGCAACTCGGTGCTGGTCACCGAACTGGCCAAGCACTACCGCCCGGTGGTGCTCCGCTACTACCTCGGCACCCCGCACTACCGCTCGATGATCGAGTACACCGACACCTCGCTGCACGAGGCCGACGCCGCGTACAGCCGCATCGAGGGCTTCGTCACCCGGGCCCTGGAGACGGTCGGCCCGACCGAGGCGGCGGCCGAGGTCCCGGCGGCGTTCGCGGAATCGATGGACGACGACTTCGGCGTCCCCGGCGCGGTGGCGGTGCTGCACAACACCGTCCGCGAGGGCAACACCGCCCTGGCCGGCGGCGACAAGGAAGGCGTCGCGACGCACCTGGCCTCGGTGCTGACGATGCTGGACGTCCTGGGCCTGAACCCGCTGGCCGAGCCGTGGAGCGGGGCGGCCGGCACCGCCGGCTCCGGCACCGACCTGCGGCCGGTCGTCGACACCCTGGTCAAGGTGGCGCTGGAGCAGCGGCAGGCGGCGCGCGAGCGCAAGGACTACGCCGCCTCCGACGCCATCCGCGACCAGCTGGCCCGGGCCGGCGTCACCGTCGAGGACACCCCCAGCGGTCCGCGCTGGACTGTCGGCTAGCCGATAGCCGGCGGTCGACTAGCGGGCCACTAACCAGCGGGGCCGGTCGCCTAGGCGGCCTCACCCGACCGTGCCCCCGCCGCGCTCCAGGTAGCGTGAGGCGGGGGCGCGTCTCCCCGAGCACAAAACTTCACGAAGGAAAAGACATCATGGCGAGCAAGGGCGGCGGCACCGGCGGCCGAGCGAACAAGCCGGGCGCTTCGAGCTCGAGGAAGGGCGCCCAGAAGGGCTCCGGCGGCCAGCGCCGCCAGGGTCTGGAGGGCCGCGGCCCGACCCCGAAGGCCGAGGAGCGCACCGGGCACCCGGCGGCCCGCAAGGCGAGGTCGGCGGCCAAGCGCGGCGCGGCCGCGAACGCTGCGAACACCCGCTCGGCGGCCGGCACGCGGGCCACCTCCCGCCCGGTCCGGCGCACCCCCGGCAAGGGCGAGGCCGAGCAGGTCGCCGGCCGCAACTCGGTGGTCGAGGCGCTGCGGGCGCAGGTGCCGGCCAAGGCCCTGTACGTCGCGCAGTACATCGACAGCGACGACCGGGTCCGGGAGTCCATGAAGCTGGCCATGGAGCAGGGCGTCCCGCTGCTGGAGGCCCCGCGCCACGAGCTGGACCGGATGACCAACGGGACCCTGCACCAGGGCATGATGCTGGTGATGCCGCCGTACGAGTACGCGCACCCGGACGACCTGTTGGAGGCGGTGTTCGCCGCCGGCGACACCCCGCTGTTCGCGGCGCTGGACGGCGTCACCGACCCGCGCAACCTCGGCGCCGTGATGCGCTCGGTGGCGGCCTTCGGCGGGCACGGCGTGATCGTGCCGGAGCGGCGCGCGGCGGGCATGACGGCCGGCGCGTGGAAGGCCGCGGCCGGCGCCGGGGCCCGGCTGCCCGTGGCCCGCGCCGGGAACCTGACCCGCGCGCTGGAGGCGTACAAGAAGCAGGGCGTGATGATCGCCGGGCTCGCCGCCGACGGCACGGTGCCGCTGCACGACCTGGAGATCGCGACCGAGCCGCTGTGCCTGGTCGTCGGGTCCGAGGGCAAGGGCATGTCGCGGCTGGTGTCCGAGCTCTGCGACGTCACGGTCTCGATCCCGATCGCCTCCACGACCGAATCGCTGAACGCGGGTGTGGCGGCCGGGATCGCGCTCTACGAGGTCGGCCGGCGGCGCGCCGAGGCGCGTGGTTGAACCCGTCGCATCGGGGCACCAGGCGTTATCGCAACCCGTACCACTCAGGCACCTCAGGCACCACAAGCACCACGTAGGCACCACCGCACCACAAGTTCCACAGCAAGGAGGCGGCTCAATGCCGAGCACCGAAGACGGCAGCACCGGACGTCCGGCCCCGATAGGCCCGATCGACTCCTCGAAGACCCCGCGCTACGCGGGCTTCGCGACGTTCGCCCGGCTGCCACGTCTGGACCAGCTCCCAGTCGGGGAGAAGGCGGACGTCGCGGTCCTCGGCGCCCCCTTCGACGCCGGTGTGTCCTACCGTCCCGGCGCCCGCTTCGCCCCCGCGGCGGTGCGTGAGGCCTCGCGGCTGCTCCGGCCCTACAACCCGGGCCTGGACTTCTCACCCTTCGAGGCGGTGCAGGTCGCCGACGCCGGCGACATCGCCATCAATCCGTTCCTGATGAACGAGGCGCTGGAGCAGATCGAGGCGCACTCCGACGAGCTGGTGCGGGCCGGCTCCAAGCTGGTGACGATCGGCGGCGACCACACCATCGCCCTGCCCCTGCTGCGCACCATGGCCCGCCGGCACGGCCCGGTGGCGCTGCTGCACTTCGACGCGCACCTGGACACCTGGGACACGTACTTCGGCGCGCCGTACACCCACGGCACCCCGTTCCGCCGCGCCTTCGAGGAGGGCATCCTGGACTCCTCGGCGGTGGCGCACGTCGGCACCCGCGGCCCGCTGTACAGCAAGCGGGACCTCAGCGACGACCAGCGCATGGGCTTCGGCATCGTGACCTCCGCGGACGTCATGCGCCAGGGCGTGGACGCGGCGGCGCAGGCGCTGCGCGAGCGGATCGGCGACCGGCCGGTCTACATCTCGATCGACATCGACGTCCTGGACCCCGCGCACGCCCCCGGCACCGGCACCCCGGAGGCCGGCGGCATGACCAGCCGCGAACTGCTGGAGATCCTGCGCGGCCTGGACGACCTGAACCTGATCGGCGCCGACGTGGTCGAGGTGTCCCCGGCCTACGACCACGCCGAGATCACCTCGATCGCCGCCGCGCACGTGGCCTACGATCTCGTGACGTTGCTGGCGATGCGGGGGCGGTGAGGCACCGCCCCTGAAAGGGGGAGTTCCGGTGCTGCCACCCGACAACCACGTCCACAGTGAATACTCGTGGGACGCGCTCGCCGGTTCCATGGAGCGGACCTGCGAGCGCGCGGTCGAGCTCGGGCTGCCGTCGGTCGCGTTCACCGAGCACGCGGACTTCAGCATCTCGGAGATGACGCCGGAGACCTGGTTCCCGGAGCAGTGGCAGCGCTACGTCGAGGTAGTGGACGGTCGCAGCATTCTCACTCCCCCGGCCATCGACCTCACCAACTATCTGGAGACGCTGGAGCGCTGCCGCGACCGTTTCCCGACGCTGCGGATCCTGTCCGGGGTGGAGCTCAGCGAGGCGCACTGGTTCCCGGACCAGACCGCGGATCTCCTTCAGCGCGGCGGGTTCCAGCGGATCCTCGCCTCGCTGCACACCTCATCAGCGCGCGACGAGGATTACGCCGACATAACCGTGAGCATCAAGCGGAGCGACCCGATTGCCGAGTACCGCGGGTATCTGGCCGAGATGGTGCGGTTGATCGAGGAATACGACGGGTTCGAAGTGCTCACGCACATCGACTATCCGGTGCGGGATTGGCCGCACGAGCGGATTCCCTTCGATCTTTCGGCCTTCGAGGGCGACATCCGCCTGGTGCTGCGGACACTGGCGCGCGCCGGCAAGATCATGGAGTTCAACACCCGGATCCCGCTCGATCCGCGGGTGGTCGGCTGGTGGCGGCAGGAGGGCGGCAGGGGCGTCTCCTTCGCGTCGGACGCGCACGTGCCCGAGGCAGTCGCCAGCGGCTTCCAGGAAGCCGCCGAGGTGGCGCGCGCCGCCGGGTTCAAGCCCGGCGCGGATCTGTTCGATTTCTGGGTCCGCGAC
>NZ_JAAFYZ010000178.1 GCF_018274385.1 Catenulispora pinistramenti
GCACCCACTACTGCGCACCCCCCACCTACCGCCGCCCCCGCGACTTGCCCCTGTTCGCCGGGAACTCGCTGCGTGAGCGCTTGGCAGTCTCCAGCCACCCGGCATAGTCGTCGTGGAGAGTGAGGTTGTCCGCCACCAGGCAGGCGTCCATGCAGATGGTGACGGCGTCGGCCCAAGCGGCGAGGTGGCCGCCGTCGAGGTGGGTTTCCAGGCCCGCCAGGTTTCCGGCCGGCCGGCTGCCGGACCACGCGGCCGCGATGAGGTAGTGCGCTTCTCGGGCGAGGAAGGTGCTCGGGTTCGGGGCGTCCGGGTAGGCCGCGACCGCGACGTTCGAGAGGTTGGCGCCGATGCCGGCGCAGCGCGACAGGCCCAGCCGCTCTGAGGGGCAGGTGGCTGATTCCTCGAGACCGGGCGCCTGGTTGTAGCGCGCCAGTTCGGTCACCTGGTCCGCGAGCCTTCTGGTGCGGCGTGGCACGGTGCGGTCGAGGCGGATCGCGTCGAGCGCCGCGTACAGATTCATGCTGCCGCTCCGCTCCGTGCGGACGATGTCGGTGGCATCGCTGAGGAATGGGAGGTAGCCGGCGTATTGGAACTCTCCGAGTTCCCCCAACAACTCGCCGGACTCTCGTACGGATCTCATCGCCAGGCCCACGTCGCCGAACTCGGCCAGGATCCGGGCGTTGAAGGCGAGTAGGCGCCCCACATCGCCGTCGTGCGTCAGGCCTCCCCGACGAAGCAGACGGCACAGGCTGACCGCACGATCGCTGTCCACGACTGCGCTGGCTCCGCGGCCGAGCAGCAGCAGGCTGTACGCCCGGCGGCTGAGCACGTCCGCCAGCACCGGCAACGCGCGCTCGTCACCCGCGGCGATGAGCGTGGCGCACTCCTGTTCCGCCTTGTCCAGCAGCGTGACGGCCTTGTCGGGCACGCCCGCGGCGTTGTCGATGTTGGCGAGTTCGTAGCGCGCGGGCAATGCCAGCCTCAGCAGATCCAGCTCCAGCTCCAGATCCAGCTCTAGCCCCGGATCCAGCTCCGGCTCCTCCGGCCGGTCGAGCAGTAGCTTGTCGGCCTGTTCCAGGGCCAGGCCGAGAAGCACGGCAGCCCTGTTCGCATTGTGCGGAATCAGAGCCTGCGCCTGCCCTATCAGCTCTTCGATTCGCTGTATCGCAGAGTGATCGCCGTTTTCCACCTGGCCAGTGAAGCACACGGCCGACACCTGCCAGACAGACGGCCCTACCGCAGACTCTCCCCGGCGATCTGCTCCAACCGCCGCACCCGATCCGGAATCGGCGGGTGCGTCGAGAACAGCCGCGACATCCCGGCTCCCTGGAAGGGGTTCGCGATCATCATCGAACTGGTGGTCATCAGCTCCGGCTCCGGGGCCAGCGGCCGCTGCTGCGTTCCCCGCTCCAGCTTCACCAGTGCGGAGGCCAGGGCCAGGGGGTCGTTGGTGAGGCGGGCGCCGGAGGCGTCGGCCTGGTATTCGCGGGAGCGGCCGATGGCTAATTGGATCATGGAGGCGGCCAGCGGGCCGAGGAAGGCGATCGCGAGCATGCCGACCAGCCCCGGGCCGTCGTCGTCCTCTGAGCGGCCGATGGGGATCAGCCACGCCAGGTTCACCAGCCACATGATCACGCTGGCCAGGGCGCCCGCCACCGAGGCGATGAGGATGTCGCGGTTGTAGACGTGCGACAGTTCGTGGCCCAGGACGCCCCGCAGTTCGCGCTCGTTGAGCAGGTCCAGGATGCCGGTGGTGCAGCAGACGGCCGCGTGCTGGGGGTTGCGGCCGGTGGCGAAGGCGTTGGGGGCGTCGGTGTGGGAGATGTAGAGCCGGGGCATGGGCTGGCGGGACTGGGTCGACAGTTGGCGGACGATCCGGTACATCGCCGGCTGCTCGACCTCGCTGACCGGCTGGGCGCGCATGGAGCGCAGCGCCATCTTGTCGCTGTTCCAGTAGGCGTAGGCGTTGGTGGCCACCGCGATGAGCAGGGCGAACGTGACCCCGGTGCTGCCCCAGAAGCTGCCGATGACCAGGATGATCGCCGACAGCAGCGCCATCAGCGCCGCGGTTTTGACGGCGTTGTGGCGGCCGTGGAGATGCGTGGTGGATGCCATCGACGTCCTTGCCCGTTTTCTGTCGTGCCCTGCCTTCCCCCTTCGGTCCAACGTAGGCGAAGATCCCCGGGGTTCCCGGGGTTGTGGGCCGGGCGGGTGAGGCGCGTGGTGCTCGCGTGGCGCTCGAGTGGCCTAAAGCGCCAGATCCCGGGAGGTGAAGCGGGCCCAGGCCAGGGAAAGCGCGACGATCGCGTACCCGGCCTGGAGCCACAGGCTGTGGGCGATGGTGCCCCAGTAGACAGGGGTCCTGAGCAGGTCGGCGAAGGCCAGCCAGTCGAAGGAGAACAGCCACGGCTGGACCGCGGTCAGCTGCGGGATGGAGCCGGCGATCTCGGCGGTGACGATCAGGCCGACGGTGCCCGCCAGCGCCGTGGCGGGGGAGTCGGTCAGCGTGGAGATGGTCAGGCCCAGGACCGCGACGCCGGCCATGCAGCAGGTCACGACCCCGGCGATGAGCACCGCCCGGCCGAAGGCGGAGGCCAGCGGGATCGTCGCCCCGCTGAGCAGCGTGACGTCCCGCATCGGGAACAGCACGGTGCCGGTGGCCAGCGCTGACAGCGCCACCGTGCACGTCGCCGCCACCGCGTAGGCGACCGCCGCGACCAGCTTGGCCGCCAGCAGCCGGCTCCGCCCCACCGGCCAGGCCAGCACGGTCCGCAGCGTCCCGTCGGCGGCGTCCCCGGCCACCTGGTCGGCCGCGACCACGCCGACCGCCACCGGCAGGAACAGCGGCACGGTCAGCGCCAGCGAGGCGAACACCAGGAACAGCCCGTTCCCGGCGACCTGGTTCAGCATCCCGGTGCCGGTTCCGGCCCCGACCCCGGACACCTTCACCGACACCCCGAGCAGGACCGGCAGCACGGCGAGCACCGCGAGGATCAGTAGATTGCGACGCCGCCGGAACGTCAGGGCCAGCTCGATGCTAGGAATGGCTCCCCACCTCCGCCGCGACGGTTGCTTCCAAGGACTCCGGGGTCGCGAACGCGGCGAAAACCCGCTGGTCCGGGGTGAACACCAGGCTGACCAGCCGACTGCTCCACACCAATCCGACCGGCGACTTCTGCCCGGCGGCCATCATCATGCGCAGGTAGCTCTGCAACGGCGTCCCCGGCGTGCCCGCCAACGCGGCCAGTACCGCGGCCGCACCCTGCGGCTCCTTCTGCGGGCCGTGCGACGTCCCGAGCCCGGCGATCAGCTTCTGCGGGTCGACGCCCCCGATCGCGACCGCAGCGGTCCAGCCTTTCCCGGCCCCCTGCACCGGGTTCGCCGGCAGATCCGGCGTGGCCTCCTCGACCACCTTCGCGCCCGGCGGCGGGGTGAACCGCAGTTCCGCCGGACTCGCGGTGAAGCTGACCGACTGGAACTCGGCTTGGATCGCAGGGGTCGAAGACCCCGTCGGATACACCGCGACGCTCAGCGGCACCCCGGTCGCGGCGTCGACGGCTATCTTCACCGAACCGACCGTGGTGCCCTCGGATCGCGGTGTGATCTGCAGGACGTAGCAGTCGCGGCCGGCGACGCGTGTCGTCTCCCGCGTCGAGTACGCGGTGTTGAAGAGCAACGTCTCGAGCGCGGTCGGACCGGTGAACGTCTTCGCCAGATCGGAAGGCGAGGCGAAGGACAGCAGCGCGGAGGTCAAAGCGTCGACCGAGCCGTGTCGCGCGGTCTGGTGCGTCGAGTCCCAGATCCACAGGTCGCCGCCGTCGCGGAACAGGTCGTACTCCGACAGCGTGTCCTGCAACGCGATCCGCTCCCGCGCCTGGGGACCGGAAGCGTCGGTGGCCACCCGCACGAGGTGGGCCCCGGACAGCAGCCGGATCGGATCCGCCCCGCCGCCGCTGCCCAGATTCGGCAGGTGCGGCAGGCCGATGTCGACGTTCAGCCGCACGGTCCCCGACACCGCCTGCGTCTGCGGCTTCCCTATTTTCTGCAGCAGCGACAAGGGGGATATGCCGGGCAGGCGCGGCGGACCCGACGGCACCAGGCCGTGCGAGACGGCGGCGACGGCCACCACGGCGGCCGCCGCCACGATCGGGGTCAGCATGCGCCGGCGCATCCGGCTGCTCCCGGCGCCTAGGCCCGGCAGGCCGGCCGGGCCGACGCCATCCGCCTCACCGGTAGTTGGTGAACTGGATCGCGAAGTCGTAGTCCTGCTCCTTGAGCAACGACTGCGTGGACTGCAGATCGTCGCGCGACTTCGAGGACACGCGCAGCTCCTCGCCGATGATCTGCGCCTTGACGCTCTTCGGCGCCTCGTCGCGGATCAGCTTGGAGATCTTCTTCGCGTCCTCCGAGGAGATCCCCTCCTTGATCGCGACGCTGATCCGGTACTCCTTGCCCGACACCCGGGGGTCGGACGCGTCCAGCACCTTCAGCGAGATCTTGCGCTTGACCAGCTTGTCCTTGAACACGTCCAGCACCGCGGCGACCCGCTCCTCGGAGTTCGCCCGCATCTCGATGCCCTCCCCGGACCACCGGATCTCGGCGTCCACCCCGCGGAAGTCGAAACGCTGGGCGATCTCCTTCGACGCCTGGTTGAGCGCGTTGTCGACCTCCTGCCTCTCGACCTTGCTCACCACGTCGAACGACGACTCCGAAGCCACAGTCCGGTCCTCTTCTCTTCAGCTCTGTTTCTCTTCAGCTCTGTCCAACGAGCACGTGTGCCGGGGACTGATCCTAGACGCGTCGCTAGTCCCACGAGCGCAAGTAGGACTGAGAAGGCGAACCCAGACCGGTCACGTCGTCAAAGCCGACACCGGCGGAAAGCAAGCCGTCGTCGCCCATCTGGTACAGCCGTGCCTGGTGTGCCCCCTTGCCGTCCGCGCCCAGGTCGACGACCTGCGCCGGCGGCGTGCCGTAGCGCGGGGCGTCATAGCCCAGCGAGGTCGCGGTCACATCGTGGAAGGCCCGCGAACCAGCCAGGGCGTAAAGCGCGGGATTGAGGAAGCCGAATGGATGACCCGCGGCCTGCTCCGCGTCGGCCACCAGACCCGCGTACAGCGGCGTGGCCAGGGATGTGCCGCCGATCGCCGACTCGGCGTAGCCGATCTTGCCGTTCGGCAGCTTCTCGGTGACCCCGGTCATGAAGCCGGTCATCGGGTCGGCGTCCATCGCCACGTCCGGCAGCACGCGCATCGGCTCCAGGGTGTGCTGCCCGGTCAGCAGCGTCGTGCTCAACCCCAGCGGCACCACCCCGGCCTGGTAGCTGGGCTGCGGCACGTCCTCGCTGGTCCCGCCGCCGCCCCCGAAGCGCCACTGTCCGGTCCCGGCCGACGGCGACCACGAACCCCCGCTCGGCGCCAGCTCCGATCGCCGGTCGCCCCAGCCGGCCTCGCCGACGTACCGGCCGTAGGGCCCGATCGCCAAGCTGGTCCCGCCGACCGCGGTCACCCACGGATCCTGCGCCGGATACTGCGTCTGCGGCCGTGCCGAACCGGTTCCGCACTGGGCCGTCGGGTCCGCCGCACCGCAGTCCCCGGTCGCGAACAGGAAGCTGATACCGTCCTGGCCGCCTCGTTGGAACAGGGCCGAATACGCCGCCATCGTCGCGGGATCCTCGTCGCCGTAGACGCTGTGCGGGATGCCGCCCCAGGAGTCGGAGACGATGGTCGCGAGATGGTCGTCGACGACCGTCTGCAACGCCGCCATCAGATCGGTGTCATCACAGGACGCTGCCGCGACGTAGACGATGTTCGCCTCCGGGGCCATGGCGTGCACGGCCTCCACGTCCAGCGCCTCCTCGACCGCCCACGAAGCCGGCGCCTCGCATTCGCCGTCGGTCAGGTGGTTGTAGGACGGAGGGACGACCTCGCGGTACTGGCCGGGACTGAGCAGACGCTCGTCGTGGTTCATCGCGTAGTGGTTCGCGTCCGAGAGCATCGTGGGCGAGGCATACGCGTCGACGATCGCGACGGTCACGCCCTTGCCGCGGTCATGGGATTGCGTGACGCCGTAGGCGTAGCGGAGCTGCGCGGGGGTGTAGCCGCAGACGGCCAAGGGGTTGCGGCCGCCGAATGCGTTGGGAACGGTCCTGGCGGTGTATTCGCCGTAATAGTCGGAGCACTTCTCGGGACCGATGTAGTCGGTGTCGTCGTCGGTCAGCCGGATGTGGTTGGTGTGCATGGCCAGATGCCTGGCTATGTGTGGCGTTGTGGTGGCGGTTGTGGTCGGGGCCGGGGCCCGCGCCGGCTCGGCCGCCGCCCCGGTGTGACGCGGCGCCGTCTCCGAAACGGCACCCTGCGACACCGCTATCAGCGCGCCGGCGGCCAAGAAGACGGCCCAGGTGGAACGACGGACCAAACGACCGAACATAAACAAACCCTCCCGAATCGGTGCGTATGACCGGTACGTACCGTCGGGAGGATTCGGGGATGCGCGGCCGCCCCGAAAGGGTGACCGCGCGTCCTGACTTCTAGTGTTTGAACGAGTTCAGATACTCCTCCCGGGGGGATCCGAGACCGGTCGCCAGGTCGTAGCCGGCCCCGGCGGTCAGGCCCTGGTCGTGTCCGAGCTCGAACAAGCGGACCTGCCGCTTGCCCTGTTGGTCGGTGCCCAGGTCCAGGACCGTGGAGATGTCGGCGGGCGCCCCGGCCGGCCGGGCCACGACGTCGGTGAAGGTGGCCGAGGTGGCGCGCTGGTAGACGTCCGGGTCGGCGAAGCCGATCGGCTTGCCGCCCGCGGCCACCCGGGCCTGCTGCCCGTCGGCCTGGGTCGCGGCGAACATCGGCGCGGCGGCCGAGGTGCCGCCGACCGGGATCTCGCCGTACTGGCCGCTGGTCGGGTCCGTGAGGCCGACCTGGACCGCGGTCAGCAGGTCGCCGTCCATCGCGACGTCCGGCAGGGTGCGCATCGGCGCGGCGGCCTTCGCCCCGGTGCCGAGCGTGGTGGCCAGGGCATCGGGCACCACGCCCTTCTGGTACGCGGGCTGCTGGAAGTCCTCACTGGTGCCGCCGCCCCCGCCGAAGTAGAAGTCCCCGGGGAACGGTGTCCAGCTCTTGCCGTCATCGGACAGCGCCGAGCGCCGGTCGCCCATCGCGGCCTGCCACAGCGGGCTCCCGCCGTCCCCGAGCGCCAGCGCGGTCCCGCCGACCCCGGTCACCCACGGCGAGGACACCGGCCACTCGGTCTGGGCGCGCGCCGACTGCGGGTCGCAGCCCGGCCCGGTCCGCACCGAGTCGTCGCCGCAGTCGCCGGTCGCGAAGTAGAAGCCGATGCCCTCGGACGCGGCGTACTGGAACAGCTGCGTGGCCTGCGAGATCAGCGCCGGGTCGATGGAGCCGGAGGCGCGGTGCATGGTCTCTCCGAAGGAGGAGGAGACCATGTCCGCGGCGTGGCTGTCGACGATGTTCGCCAACGTCGCGTTGATGTCCTGGTCCGCGCAGGAGTTCGAGCCGAAGTAGTGCACGGTCGCGCCGGGCGCCATGCCGTGCACGGTCTCGACGTCCAGCGCCTCCTCCCCGGCCCAGTCGCCGGGCGTCTGGCAGACCCCGTCGGTGGTGTGCGTCCACTGGTTCGAGGTGACGGTCTCCTGGTACTGATTCGCGGCGAACGGCTGGTCGCCGTGGTCCTGCGCGAAACGGTTCGCGTCGGCCAGCATGGTCGGGGAGCCGTAGGCGTCGACCACGGCCACGGTGACGCCGGAGCCGGTCAGGCCGGAGGCGTCGACGCCGTAGGCGGTGCGGAGCTGGCTGGGGACGTAGCCGCAGACGTCGACCGGCTCGGGGTCCGAGTAGCCGGACGGCAGGCTCGGGTCCGCGGTGAGGGCGCCCCAGGTGGGGGAGCAGGAGGGGGCGGCGCTGCGGGTCTGGGGTGTGGCTTCACTCTTCTGCGGCGCGGTGTCCGGGGTCTGCGACGCTGCTCCACCGGAGTGAACGACATCGGGGTGTTCGGGCAGGTCGTCGCCGAGGGGACCGCCGCCATCGGAGTGAGCCGGCGTACCGTCTCCGCCCCCTGAGAATCCGAGTGTGCTCGTGCCGATCGGGTGACCGGCCAACCCCTGTCGCGCCGAGATCGCCGCCGTCGCCCCCTCCCGCATCCCCCGCACCTGCGACTGCCCGATCTGCGCCACGTTCGCCACCGCGCCGGCCACGTCCCGCGGCAGCCCCGGCGTCCGCGTCCCCTCGCCGAACGCCGCCCGCACCGCCCCGGCGTTCCCGGACGCGTCGATCCAATGCGAGTCCTGACCCGTCACGTGCATCCCGGCCTTACCGAGCCACTCCCGCACCGCCTTGACCTGCGCATCCGACGGCCCGAACCGGGCCCGGGCCTGCGCCGGCGTCAGGTAGTGCCCGTACTGCGCACCGCCGGGCGTCGACACCGCCCGCGCGAACGCCTCCAAGCCCGCCGGATCCCGCCCGGCCAGCCCGATCCGCACCCGCACCGGCCCGCCACCCCCCGGCGCCGGCGCGCCCGCGGTCCCGCCGGCCGCCGCGTCGGCCGTCCCGGCGGCCAGCAACGCGACCGCCATCGCACATCCCAGGTATCGAAGCATGAATCCTTGGTATCCAGAACAAACCGGTTCATGTCGCCGATTCCAACAGTATGCCAATACCTTTATTCGTCGACCCGCACCAGCCGAATCAGCCGACTGGCATAGTCCCCGGCCGGCAACCCGGGCTCGAGTCCCCGCTCCCGCAGCACCTCTCCGGAATACGTCACCCCCCAGAACAGATCCCGGTACCGCGCCCCGGCCCGCAGCCCCGGCAGCGGCACCGGAGCCGGCTCGTGCGCGAAGCGCATCGTCGGCCGCCAGAGGAGCACCGCGTGCTCCGAGTCGTCCGGCGCCGCGTAGTGCACGCCGGACACGCCGTCCGCGGTCTGCACCCGGTACGCGACGCCCCGCTGCACCAGAGCCCGCACCTCCTTGTACTCGCCCACCAACTCCGCCGCCTCGGCGAGCTCCGCCTCCGACCACTCCGTCAGGTTCCCGCCGATCCCGAGCGCCCCGGCCATCGCCACGTGGAACCGGAACCGCAGCGGCGTCTCGCGGAACGTGATCGGGCTCGGGCTGTCCGACGCCCAGGCCGCCATCGCCGCGGCCGGGTACACCTGCCCGTACCCGGCCTGGATCTCGATCCGGTCCACCGGATCGGTGTTGTCCGACGTCCACACCTGGTCCACCCGCGCCAGCATCCCCAGATCGATCCGGCCGCCGCCGGAGGAGCAGCCCTCGATCCGCAGCCCGGGATGCGCCTCCCGCAGCCGGTCGATGATCCCGTAGACGTTCTGTACCGCCAGCGCCCACAACCGGTCCGGATCCGGCGCCCCCGGCCACGCCGCCTCGGTGAACGGCCGGTTCATGTCCCACTTGAAGAAGTCCACGTCGTTCTCGCGCACCAGCCGGTCCAGCGTGTCGTACACCCACGCCGCCACGTCCGTGCGCGCCAGGTTCAGCAGCAGCTGGTTCCGCAACTCAGTGGCCTGACGCGTCGGCGCGTGCACCACCCACTCCGGATGCGCCCGGAACAGGTCGCTGTCCGCGTTCACCATCTCCGGCTCCACCCACAACCCGAACCGCATCCCCAGCCGGTGTACCTCGTCGGCCAGCGGCCTCAGCCCGTTCGGGAACGCGCCGGGGTACGTCGTCCAGTCGCCCAGGCCCGCGTGGTCGTCGCGGCGCGCGCCGAACCAGCCGTCGTCCACCACGAACAGCTCCACGCCGGTCCGGGCCGCCAACCCGGCCAGCTCCAGCTGCTTGGCCTCGGTGAGGTCGAAGCCCATCGCCTCCCACGAGTTGTAGAGCACCGGCCGGTCCTCCTCCGGGTGCGGCAGGACGTGGCGCCGGGCGTACTCGTGCCAAGCCCGGCTCGTGCCCCCGAAGCCGTCGCCGCTGTAGAGCCCTGCGAAGACCGGCGTCACGATGCGCTCCGACGGCTCGATCCGGAACGTCTGCGCCTCGTGTCCGTACCCGCCGGTGAACGTCACCCGCCCGACCGGATCCCGGTGCACCGCGATCCGCCAACTCCCGCTCCACGCCAGCGCCGCACTCCACACCCGCCCGGACGTCTCGCCCGCGTCCCCGGCGTCCAGCGCCAGCCACGGATTCGCGTGATGGCTGGTGGTCCCGCGCCGGGACACCAGGACGGTCTCCGCGACCGGCAGCCGGTCCCGCTGGAGCTGTGTCTCGCTGCCCCAGCCGCCGACCAGATGGCTGAGCCGGTAGTCGGCCTGCTTCGGCAGCGTCCAGGACGCACTGTCGCAGCGTTCGATGACGATCGCCTCCGGGGCGACGTTGGCGGTGAGGTCGGGATCGTCGGGGTCGTCGGCGCCGGTGTGCCGCACCTCGGTCCAGCGCTCGATGACGTCGCTGTCGCGGCGGACCCGGTAAACCAGCTCGCACGCCAGCGGATAGAAGCGGTCCTCAAGCTTGATCCGCAGGACCCCGTCTTCTATTTCGTATCCCACATACCGCCACTGCGCCCCGCGCACCCCGTCCGCGAACCGCACCCGCAGCCCGGCCGGGCCGAACCGGGCCCCGGTCTCGATCGGCAACTCGTCCGGCGCCGGATCGGCCTCGAAGCTGCTGTGCGACGGCGAACGCCACCCCCGCAGCTCCGTCACGTCCAACGGCTCGCCCCAATAGACGTGCCGCGGGCTGCCGTCCTCGCCGATCCTCAACGCATAGACCGAATTCGGGGTCCGCAGGACAAACAAGCCGTGTTCGACGTCTACAGACACTGGCTCGTCTCTTAGGGCATTCATGGCGGCATCCTAAGAGGAGGGAATCATGAAAGTCCGATCCATCCTCATCGCACTCGCACTGCCGACGTCAACGGTGGCCCCCCGGGTCCGGCGCGGGCTGTGACGAAGTCCACCCCTCCGCCTCACTGTCCGCTTCCTGGACCGGCTCGTTGAGCACCAGCGGTCGCTACGTCGTCGACGCCACCGGCAACCGCTTCACGCTGATCGGCGCCAACTAGGGACGGCGCGGAGGGCCACTGGCTCGGTCGCCCGATGCTCACACCGGTGACGAACCTGTCCAACACCCTGATCGCGTCGAACAAACCGAGCGAGTTCGGCGCGGCCGGTTACAAGGGACAGTACGCCGACAACGAGTACGTGGCCGACGTCGCCTACGTATGACAGTCGAACGAGGGCGGCGTCCGGACGCACTGCTGCGCCGGTCGTTGGCGTAACGTTTAGAACTACAAGGCCTACGCGGCGGAGTTGGTACAATTCGCTAAGCCATGGCGGCCCGATGGGCTTTGTCCGCTGCGTAATGCCTTGGGGGTTTTGTTGTGACGTTGCTGCGTATGACAGCGCACGAGTTCGTGACGATGGATAAAGCCGAACTGGAGGGGCGCTTCCGCCTCGCGCACGCATACAAGACGATTGGAGACGATCCGAAAAGGAACCTCACGCCTCCCGATCCGTCTCCCGGAGATCTCAAGTCATGGCTCGAAAGCGTGGTCAGACTCTCTGAGTTGCTCGTGCAGGCCAAACGGCCGGAACTGGTGATCCTGGTCGAATACACCGTCCCCAACATTCTCTACGAGAAAATGCCGGTGCGGATAGATGCTTTGGTGTGCGGACGAGGCCAGGTGCACGGCGATCCACGTTATCTCGTCGTCGAATTGAAGGGCTGGACCAAGTTCCAGCCGTCGGAATCTTCCTCGGGCAAAGTCTTCGTCGACCACTACGGCAAGGACAAGGAGCATCCGGCAGCCCAGGCAGCTCGCAACAAGTGGCTCGCAATGGACGAGGTGCACCAGTTCGCGGCTTTCGAGGTGGACCTCCCGGCCATCGCCTACCTCCACAACACCACCGCCTCCGAGTCTGAGTGGCTGAAGTCCCTCGCCACACCCAACCCGAGCCGGGTCGTCCTGCGGGACGACGAGGAACGCTTCGTCGACTTCATCCGTAAGACCTTCACGGAGGAGCCCGGCCACTACGCGGCCGACGTACTGCGCGACAGCCGTGCGAAGAACGACGCCACAACCACCCTGACCAACAGCGCGGACATACTCGCCGGGAACGCCCCGTTCGCGCTCACCCCCATGCAGCGCGATGGCGTCAAGAAGATCGTGGAGGCCGGGTGTGCGGGTGTGCCGGGCATCATCTTCGTCGAGGGTGGACCGGGTACCGGCAAGAGCGTCGTCACCCTCCAGGCGCTGAGCCGGCTTCATGAGATGGGCAAGTCCGTCCGCCTGGTCACCGCGAGCAAGGCCTACCGCAAGGCGTTGGAGCAGTCTCTCGCCGACCACGGTGTCCGAAAGCTCAAATCGCTGCTTGCGACCGCCGCCGATCTGGCGGGGATGCACGAGCAGTTGGACGTGGTCCTGTTCGACGAGGCGCAACGGATGGCCCGGTATCCATGGCGGACACTGCCGAAGGCGGAGCGTGTCGACGACAACCTTTCCATCAACGTCGTGCTCGGCAGTGCGCGGGTGGTGTGCTTCGCGATGGACATCGGTCAGGTGGTCCGGGCGAACGAGCAGAACGATCAGCGTAAGTTGAGGAAGCGGGCGGAAGGGGCCCTCAAGCACAAAGCGTATTTGCACACGGCGGCCAATGGTGGGGATCCGAAGCAAATACACAATGTCGTCGACGTCGGCCTTCACGACCGCTTCCGGGCCGGTGGCACCGGTAATTACGAGATCTGGGTCGAGCGGTTGCTCACCCCGAAGCCCGGTCCACTCAAATGGATTCCCGGGGAGCGCTTCCAGTTGCGGGTGGCACCGTCGCCGCAGTGGATGACGTCGTTTCTTGAAGACCGTATCAAAGGCGGTGGCCTCCGGGCTCGGATGGTCGCCGGGTTCTGTTGGAAGTGGACGAAGGACGGGGCTCCGGACAAGGAAGGCTTGGCGACGGACCACATCCACATGAAGGTCGACGGCAAACTGTGGTCCTATCCGTGGAATGCCCGTGAGCGTCGGCCCGACGCGCCCGAGGCCACCCGCTGGGCCATCGACGACAAATTCGGCTTTGGCCAGATCGGCTGTGTGTTCACCTGCCACGGCCTGGAGTTCGACTGGCTCGGTGTCATCATCGGCCCCGACTTCGTGTGGCGTGGCGACCACTGGGTGGCGCGCCGGGACAGGCACATGGACAAGCTGACCGTCCAAGGTGTGCCGACCAAAGAGAAAGACGAGAAATTCGACGAACTCGTCCGTAACGCGTACCGGATCCTGCTGACCCGAGGGCTGCGCGGCGCTGTTCTCTATTCTCCCGATGCCGAGACCCGCGAATATCTGGCGGCTTTGGTCCAATAATTCCCACAGCGCGGCGAACCGCTGGCCTAGGCTGAGCCGGTCAGTCACGCGGCCTGCTGGGTTGCGCTTCGCGCCCGCGTGGGCCGCTGAACGTTCGATTCGGGGTGCCCCTTGCCGCTGTACCGTGTTGTCGCCTCATCACTGGCCGCCGAAGCCGGTCAGGACTTTCTCGCGCATCGGCTGAGCGAGGCCTTCATGTTCGCCTACGGGCGCCGAGCCGGTGAAAGCGAACAGCGTGCTTGGGCACGCAGCCTGCCGGTCCTGGCAAGCGATCTGCAGGCGGCCGGCCTGGGCAAGACGGAGGTGCTGGTCGAGTATCGGCTGCCGCAGTCGAGCAAGCGTGCCGACGTTGTCGTGTGTGGGATGCATCCTCGGACCGGCAAGCCCTCGTACGTCGTGATCGAGCTGAAGCAGTGGACGCACGTCGAGCCGGTGGCGGATGCGGACGATCTGTGCCGGGTGCCCGGACTCGGTGCGGTGCTGCATCCCGTTGACCAGGTCAGTCGGTACGGGCGATACCTTCGTGACTTCGTCCGCGTCCTCGATGACGATTCTGTCGAACTCGCTGGTGCCGCGTACCTGCACAACATGACTGCGTCCGATGGTGAGTGGCTTGAGGACCGGGTGTCCGACGATTCCGGCCGGTTGTTCACGGCAACGTCACGGGATGCGTTCCAGAAGTTCCTGGCATCGCGCCTGAGCGGATCATCCGGTGCTTTCGCGGCCGACACGCTGCTGCGCAGCCCCGTGAGCCCCAGCAAGAAGCTGATGGATCTCGCTGCCGGCGAGGTCCGCGACCGCGAACAGTTCGTCCTGCTCGATCAGCAACAGACCGCCTACTCACAGGTGATGCGGGCCGTGCAACGGGCTCGTGAGGCGAACACCAAGCAGGTCGTGATCGTCACCGGCGGCCCGGGTAGCGGGAAGAGCGTCATCGCGTTGTCGTTGCTCGGCGAGCTGAGCAGGCTGCACTACCCGGTCGTCCACGCCACCGGGGCGCGGGCGTTCACGCTCACGTTGCGCAAGATCGCGGGCGCCCGGGCGCCCCGGGTGCAGGCGCTGTTCAAGTACTTCAACAACTTCGGCGGTGCTCGCAAGAACGATCTCGACGTCGTGATCTGCGACGAGGCGCACCGGATCCGCGAGACGTCCGCTGACCGGTTCACCAGAGCCGAACTCCGGACGGGGCGACCCCAGGTCGAGGAACTGATCGATGTCGCGCGGGTTCCGGTGTTCTTGCTCGACGAGCACCAGGCGGTGCGGCCCGGTGAGATCGGTACGGTGCACGCCATCGAGGCCGCCGCGGCCGACCTCGGCGTGGACTCCGTGCGCGTCGATCTCGACGGGCAGTTCCGAGCCGGTGGCAGCGCGGCCTACGACAACTGGGTGAAGCGGTTGCTGGGCTTGGAGGAGGGTGGACCGGTGCCGTGGGATGAGCAGGACGCGCCGTACCGGCTGGCGCTCGCGGAGTCGCCGTCCGAGTTGGAGCAGCGGCTGCGGCAGCAGATCGAGGCCGGACACGGAGCCCGGATGACGGCGGGTTTCTGCTGGCAGTGGAGCGAACCCGCCAGCGACGGCCTGGTCCTGGACGTCCAGATCGGGGACTGGCACCGGCCGTGGAACGTCCGGGGTGAGAAGCGCGTCGGCGACGCGCCGCCATCCCAGCACTGGGCCACTGATCCGCACGGATTCGGCCAGGTCGGCTGCGTCTACACAGCACAGGGGTTTGAGTACGACTGGAATGGCGTGATCTTCGGTGACGATCTGGTCTGGCGGGACGGGAAGTGGGTCTCGCGTCCGGACCGAAGCGCGGACAAGCAAGTCATCCGGGGGGCGTCGCCGGAGGAGTTCCACCGTCTCATCCGCCACGTTTACAAGGTGCTGCTGACACGCGGGATGATGGGGACGGTGCTGTACTCGACAGACTCGGAGACGCAGGACCTGTTCCGGAGTCTGGTGTGAACACAATCACGAAAGTTTTTGTGACTCTCGGCCTCTTCTAGGGTCTCCCTTTACGTCCGAACGACAAAGCTCGGGTGTGGGAGGCCTGGACGATGGTGACGGAAACTGACGCGAACCTGGTGTCAGCGGCGGCGGCTGGGGACCCGGCTGCTTTGGAGCGCCTGGTCTCCGACTACCTGCCGCTGGTCTACAACATCGTGGGGCGCGCGCTGCCGGTGGCCGCCGACGTCGACGACGTGGTGCAGGAGACGATGCTGCGGGTCGTGCGCGGCCTGCCGACGCTGCGCGATCCGCGGATGTTCCGCTCGTGGCTGGTCGCGGTGGCGATGAACCAGGTGCGGGACCACGTCCGCGCCTACAGCGGCCGGCCGCGGCCGCTGGACGAGGCGCCGGAGCTGGCCGACCCGGGCGCCGACTTCGCGGATCTGACGCTCACCGAGCTCGGGCTGACCGGGCAGCGGCGCGAGGTCGCGATGGCCACGGCCTGGCTGGACGACGACGATCGCGAGCTGCTGTCACTGTGGTGGCTGGTCGAGGCCGGGCATCTGACGCGCGGCGACCTGGTCGACGCCATCGGCCTGGAGCCGCACCACGTCACCGTCCGGATCGCGCGGATGAAGGCGCAGCTGGAAACGTCGCGGGCGGTGGTGCGCGCGCTGTGCGCCGTGCCGATCTGCCTGGAGCTCTCCGAGCTCGCGATGCAGTGGCACGGCCGTCCCGAACCCTTGTGGCGTAAGCGGTTCGCCCGGCACACCCGGCAGTGCCCGTTCTGCGCCGGGATGGCGACCGACTTCGTCCCGGCCGAGCGGCTGCTGGTCCGGCTGCCGTTGGTGCCGGTGCCGTTCGGACTGGCCGACGTCCTGCACCACACGGTGGTCATCCACCCCACAGCGGCCACCGCTCAGCTCCCGATACCCGGCGCGCGCGGGCCGCGATCGGCGGCGCACTCCCATCGCCGAATACCCAAGGCGGGCGCCCGATCCGCGGCCTCGCACTTCGCGGCGAAGGCGGCGATCGCGGCGGCCGCGACGGCGGCGGTCGTCGGTGCCGTGGTGGTGACGACCGGGGCCGGCGACGCCAAGAACGACTCCCAGGCCGGCGGCGCCGCGAGCTCCGTGACCACCGCTTCGGGGAGCACTGCTTCGTCGGCGATCGTCAGCCCGACTCCCTCCGACTCCAGCAGCGCTGATTCGGTATCGTCCAGCTCCGTCGCCTCATCCTCGCGTCCCGGATCGGCCAAGCCGACCTCAAGTCCCACGAAGAGTTCCATGAAGCCCCCTGCGCAGTCCTCGGCCAGTTCGTCGTTGTCTCAGAGCTCTGACAGCGCACCGGCCAGCGCGCCGTCGACCACGCCGTCCAGCGCGTCGTCCGCGGGGAGTTCGTCCCAGGCCGACCCCGCGGACCAGGTGCTGGCCGTGATCAACCAGGCCCGTGCCGGGCAGGGCCTGCCGCCGCTGACCCGCAGCTCCGGCCTCGACAAGAGCGCGGCGGCGCACACCTCGACCATGGCTTCCGGCTGTGGTCTGTCGCACCAGTGCCCGGGGGAGCCGGGGCTCGGCGACCGGGAGACCGCCGCCGGCGTTTCGTGGACGTCGGCCGGTGAGAACATCGGCGACGGCGGGCCGGTGTCGAACACCAACGCGGCCATCGCCTCCATGGCCGTCGGCCTGACCAACAGCATGCTCGCCGAGCAGCCGCCGAACGACGGGCACCGTAAAAACATCCTGAGCTCCGGCTTCCACCACATCGGGATATCGGTGTTCCGCGACAGCAGCGGGACGGTGTGGATGACGCAGGACTTCTCGGACTGAGTACGTTTCTGAAACTCTGTTCCGATGCGGACGACCGATGAGACCGACGAGTGGACCAGCGATCTGCTTCCGCCGGGCACTCAGGAGCTCAGTAAGGACGCGCTGACCGGCGGCGTAGCGAACAACGTCTGGCGGGTCGCGCTGTCTGACGGCCGCGAAGTGGTCGTGAAGGGCGGCCGCTCGGTACCCGACGGGTTCTTCGCGCAGGAAGCCGAAAGCCTGACAGCGTTGCGGGATATCGGCGGACTGCCCACACCGCGGATCCTCCATCTCGGTGCCAAGTCGTTGGTCCTGGAATCCCTTACCTCGGAGTTGCCGGAGACGGCTCCCTTCTGGGAAGCAGCCGGCCGCGCCGTCGCCGCCCTGCACGAGCACACCTCGGAGCGTCACGGCTGGCACCGTGACGGCGTCCTGGGTCTCTTGCCGCAGGAGAACGCCTGGGACGAGGACGGGCACCGGTTCTTCGCCGAGCACCGGATCGTGCGGTATCTGAGCGAGCCGTTGGTCGAGGCGACGTTCGAGGCCGAGGAACTCCGCGCGTTGGAGCGCCTGGCTTCGCGGCTCCCCGAGTTGGTTCCGGCGGCGCCCGCGGTGTTGGTCCACGGCGATCTGTGGCGGGCCAACATCATTGCCGACGGTGCCGAATCCCCGGTCTTCATCGATCCGGCGGTCTACTACGGCTGGGCCGAGATCGACGTGAGCATGATGTACTGCACCGGCCGGGTGCCGGAGGCGTTCTTCGCCGCCTATCACGAGGTGTGTCCGCCGGTCGGGGAGTGGCAGGAGCGCATGGACCTGCTGAACCTTCGCGAGTTGCTGTGCATGGTCGCGCACTTCGGGGCGGACTGCGGTGCTCCGCCGCGGATCCGCGATGTTGTCAGTCGGCTCGCTTAGCCGGTTCGCTATGACAGTTCACTTAGCCCGTTCGCTTAGCCAGTGATTCAGACGGTGATCCCGCGCAGCACTTGATCGACCAGCCGCATGACGTCGTCCATCGCCATCACCTCGTGGAACAACGCCAGCCGGGCCAGGACCGGGCCGGCCAGGGCGTCGACCACCAGCGTGGGATCGGTGTCCGCTTTGAGCTGCCCGGTCTCGACGCCGTGCCGGACGACGTCCGCCGACCGGTCCAGGCGGCGGTGCCAGTACGCGGTGCGCTCCTGATCGAACTCCGGCGACACGGGCACGGCGCTGAGCCGTACCAGGGCCGCTCCCTGCGGCGTGTTCAGGTACTCGATCAGGGCCCGCATGGTCGAGCGCAGGTCGTCGGCGATATCGTCGCCGGCCGGTTGGGCCGGCAGGGCCTGGTCGGAGTAGCGGGTGGCGGCCTCGAAGATCATCTTCTCGCGGGTGCCGAACTGCCGGTAGAGCGAGCTCTCGTGGACGCCGGCCGCCGCCGCGACGTCGGCCATCGTCACTGCCTCCGGCCCCTGGTCGGTCAGCAGGCGCACCACCACTTCGGACACCGCGCGGCGCATCGGCTCGCCGCGGCGGCGCAGCGGTGGTGCTTTCTCCGGCCGGCTCACGGTAAGTGACGCTAGCCGTCCACGGATTCCGATGCAATGCGAGAAGCCTTGCGTTAGCCCTCCGTCGGGCGTAGCGTCCAATGCGAGGCGACTTGCAATGAGAGGAGCGCACCATGGCGACGATGCGTGCCGCACGTCTGAACCTGGCCACCGGGACGCTGAGCGTCGAGGACGTCGAGAAGCCGACGCCGGGAGCCGGCGAGGCGCTGGTCAAGGTCGAGGCGGCGGGGGTCTGCCTGTCCGACGTCCACCTGGTGCGCGGCTACTTCGGCAAGCCGCGGCTGCTGGCCGGGGACACGGTGACCCTCGGTCACGAGACCGCGGGCACGGTCGCCGAGGTCGGGCCGGGTGTCAGTGCCTGGAAGCCGGGCGACCGCGCGGTGTTGCAGGCCGGCGAGATTCGGGACGGCGAGGTGTGGACGCGCGGCGTGGACTACGACGGCGGCTGGGCCGAGTTCGCGCTCGCGCGGCAGGACACGCTGGTCGCGCTGCCGGACTCGATCCCGTTCGAGCAGGGCGCGATCATCCCGGACGCGGTGTCCACGCCGTGGGGCGCGATCACCGCGACGGCGCACGTCGGACCGGCTCAGTCGGTCGGCGTGTGGGGCATCGGCGGGCTCGGGGCGCACGGCGTGCAGCTGCTGCGCGCGATCGGCGCCTGCCCGATCATCGCCATCGACCCCTCGCCGGCGGCGCGGGAGCGGGCGCTGGCCTTCGGCGCGGACGTCGCGCTGGACTCCGCCGACCCGGACCTGCGCGGGGCGATCCGCGCCGCGACCGGCGGGGCCGGGCTGGAGTTCGCGTTCGACTTCGCCGGGGTGACGCCGGTGCGGGAGCAGGCGCTGCGACAGCTGGCGCCGGGCGGGAAGCTGGTGCTGGTCGGCCTGAGCGGGCAGCCGATCACGATCGAGAACAGCACCAAGTTCCAGTCCGCGCAGTTCCAGCTGTTGGGGCACTACGGTTCTCCGGAGGAGTCGGTCGCACAGTTGATCCGGCTGGAGGCCGGTGGGCGTTTGGACTTCGCGCGGTCGATCTCCGAGGTGATGGGATTGGAGCAGGCGGCCGAGGCGGTCGAGCGGTTGGAGAAGAAGATCGGCGACCCGATTCGGATCGTGCTGCGTCCCTCTCTTTAGAGCTCTCTAAAGAGCTCTCTAAAGAGCTCCTAAGGATCCCCAACAGGGCGTTCTCTGCAGAGCACAGCGGCGCGGGTACTACTTAAACTGGCCAGGTCAGGACATTCGGCCCGGCCGATGTGGCCCCCGACCCACGGGATGCGTTCTGTTCGCCTACCTCCTCGCCGCGCTGTTCGCGCTGCTGTTCGTCGACGCGGTGATGCGTGACCCGCGCGGCTTCCGGAACGCGGTGTTCCTCGGGCTGACGTTGTCGTTCCTGGGGTTGGGACTGCTGGTCGGGGTGTCGCGGTCGTCCGGCGACGGGCGGGTGCTGGCGGTCGTGGCGGTCGGGTTGCTGCCGACCGTGGGGCTGATGGCGTTGGTGACGTTCCTGATCCTCAACGGTCTGACCATGCTCCGTAAGGAAGGGCGGACCGTCACCAACCTGCTGTCGCTCGCCTGTGGCGTCGGCATCATCGGGCTGGTGCTGTTCTTGGTGGCGGCCGTGGTCGCGCGCCGACAGGTGTTGATCGGCTTGGCCGCCGCCGCGGTGTTGGTGGTGTGCTACCTAGCCTTCCTGTTCTTCTGCTACCTCTCTTATGGGTTTGTCTACAGGCGGATGCCGATTCGGCGTGCTTCAGACTTCGTTGTAGTGCTCGGGGCCGGGCTGATGGGCGGACGTCGGGTGTCGCCGCTGTTGGCGAGTCGGCTGGATCGCGCGCGTTCCGTATACGAATCCCTGGATGGGGACAACGGTCCGCTGCTCATCGTGTCCGGGGGCAAGGGGTCGGACGAGCGATTGTCCGAGGCCGAGGCGATGGCGGACTATCTGGTCGAGCGGGGGTTTCCTGCGGACCGGATCCTTAAGGAAGACCAGTCGTCGACGACAGAGGAGAACCTTCTCTTTAGCGCCGCGCTTATGAGGGAGATGCGGCCGGAGGGGTATCGCTGCGTGGTCGTCACCAACGACTTCCACAGCTACCGTGCGGCGCTGATCGCGCGAGATCTGGGAGTGCCTGCTCAGGTGGCCGGCTCGCCGACGGCCGCGTATTTCCTGCCGAGCGCGACGATCCGGGAGTTCATCGCTGTGTTCGTGCGCTATTGGAAGGTGAACCTGCCGATCTGCGCGTTCCTCGCAACGCCTGCTTTGGTGATGCTGGTGCGTTGAGGCGTGTCGAGGAGCGGTTGGGAGTGTTTAGGCACTTAAGGGGCTTGAGCCGCTTACGACGATCGACCCGCTCGGGCGGTTTGAGGCGCGCCTTCGACACAGACGTGTGTCCGCCCTCGAAGATGGGTTGGTGAACGGATACGCAGTCGTCGATGTCGAGACCTCCGGGTTCCATCCTCCGGTCGCGGAGATCGTGGAGGTCGGCATCGTGCATGTGGACGTCACCGGCCAGGTGACGGGCAGTTGGGACAGCCTGCTGCGACCGGAGGGCGGGGTCGGGGCGACGCGGGTGCACGGGATCACGCGGGAGATGGTCGAGCGCGCGCCGCGGTTCGCCGACGTCGGGTTGGAGCTGCACGCCTTACTCGCGGACCGCGTGGTGGTCGCCCACAACCTGGCCTTCGACTCGAAGTTCCTGGTGGCGCAGTTCGCGCAGATCGGCGTGCACTCGCCGGAGATCGCCGGCGGTGCGTGCACGCTGCGGACGTCGCAGGCGCTGCTGCCGGGGCCGTCGTACAAGCTGCTGGACTGCTGCGAGGCGGTCGGGGTGGTGCTGACCGACGCGCACAGCGCGCTCGGCGACGCGCTGGCGACGGCTCGGCTGCTGGGCCACTTCCTGACGCACGGGGTGGCCGTCGGCGGCCTGCCAGTGCCGCCGCAGGCGCCGGTCCCGCAGCCGCGCGCCGAGGTGGGCGAGCGGTTCCTGTCCAGGTCACACTAGGTAGCCAGGTTCATTCGGCACCAGTTCGCCGATTCGGTTGCGGCCGTGTGATAACGGCGTTATCGTTCTTGTAACGACGTTATCAGAACCGAGGAGGCCGCCATGAACTTCACGATCTTGGACGATCGCCGCGAGGTCGGCGTTGATGCGCGAGTGACCGGCGATGGCAGGGTCCTGATACCGATCGGTGACATCCCGGGCGCCCTCGGGTGGGAACGTGAGCCGCAGGGGTGGTGCCGTGGCGACATATGCATCCCCGCCCGGGTGGCCGAGGACGTCGAACGCGAGGGTGACCTCGTGGACCTCGCCGCTTTCGCCGACCTGATCGACCGGCCCTACGCCGCAGCGCCTGGCCTCGGGGTCGCCGCCTTCGGAGTGTCGGCCACCGAGCGCGAGTCGGCGCTGGCCGACGGGGAGGCGCCGGACTTCGAGCTGCGCGACGTGGCCGGCACCGCACACCGGCTGAGCGATCTTCGGGGACGCAAGGTGGCGCTGGTGTTCTGGGCTTCGTGGTGCGGCTGCCGGTACGACTTGCCGGAGTGGGAGCGGCAGCACGCCGCGCTGAGCCCGGAGGGGTTCTCCGTGGTGAGCGTGGCCATCGACCGTCGCCCCGGCGATGCCGCACCGTGGATCCGCGAGGCCGCGGCGACGCATCCCGCCCTGATCGATGCCGATGGCAGCGTGGCCGATCGCTACCAGGTGCTGAACGTCCCGACCGTCGTCTGGATCGACGAGCAGGGCCGCATCGCCCGCCCCAACGACACGCAGTTCGCCACCGACCTCTTCCGCTCTATGAGCGGCCTCGACTCATCGCGTGCCATGGCGGCCCTGCAACGCTGGGTCCACGACGACGACAGCGGTCTGACGACCGAGGACGTCACGGCCCATGCCCCGCTAGTGACCGCCACCCAACAGCAGGCCCGTACTGAAGCCGCACTCGCCCTCTGGCTCCACCGCGCCGACCACCCCACCGAAGCCGCGGAGCACTTCGCGGAGGCGGAGCGTCTGGCCCCCGAGGACGTCACCATCTGGCGCGGCGCCATGCCACTGCTGGGCGCGGATCCCATGGGCGAGGAGTACTTCAAGCGCCGGGAAGCACTGACCGATGCCGGCATCCCGATCTACCGTCCGCTGCCGGACTGGCAGAGCGCCGCCAAGGCCTGAGGCGAGTTCACCGCTACAGTGACCGACGAATCCGGGGGAGCGAGCTACGACACAGAAAAGCTACGACACAGAAAGCGGACATGAGCGCGAAGCCTGAGACCGTCGACGAGTACCAGCCGGTCGCCCCCGGCGTCTACGCCCGGGCCCACGCCCAGGGCCAGGAAGTGCTGCGCGCCTCGCTCCTGGACGTCGCCGCGCACCTCCTCGCAGCCGAAGGCCCCGCCGCCCTGACCATGCGCCGCATCGCCGCCGAAGCCGGCTGCTCCACGATGGTCCTCTACAAGCACTTCGGCTCCAAGGACGCCATCGCCGCCGCCCTCTACCTCGAAGGCTTCGCCCGCCTCAAGCGCCACCTCGACGCCGTCCCCCACGACCCCGACCCCGCCGAACACCTGGCCGCCCTGGGCCGCGCCTACCGCGAGAACGCCCTGACCGAACCCAACTTCTACGACGTCATGCACGGCCCCGGCATCCCCGGCTTCACCCCGACCGCCGAAGCCACCGCCGCCGCCAACCAAAGCCTGGCCGTCCTCCACGCCGCCGCCCAACGCTGCATCACCGCCGGCATCTTCCGCCCCACCGCCGACCCCACCGAGATCACCGAAGTCCTCTGGGCC
>NZ_JAAFYZ010000179.1 GCF_018274385.1 Catenulispora pinistramenti
CGCGCCGTACGAAACCGCCGCCTACCTGCATGTCCGCCGCGCGCGGACTTTACCCCCGGACACCGGTGCTGTACCCCCCGGGCTGACGACGCGACCGAGGGGAACGGACCGCACCACCCCACAAACCACAGCCGCTGAGCCCTGACCCGACCACCCGAGGGAACCGCGCAAGTTTCCCTGAGGTTGCCGAGGCCCGCCGGAGGCCCGGCCCTTCATCACAGTTTTTGACCTTGCGCTGGCTTACTGGAGTTGAAGAGGCCTGAGGTGCGGCGGGATTGTGAACGCGGAAACCGGCAGCCGACAAACACACCCACCACCCCGAACCCCGAACCGGCACAACTATGACCGAAGGCCGTAAAAAGCTTTGAAAACCCACACCCCAACCGCAACCCGGCCCACAAACTCCAACCCCTAGCAAACTCCACCCGCCAACAGATCCCGCCCGCCGACCGATACATCGCGAACCACATCGCGAACCACATCGCGAACCACATCGCGAAAACTCCCAGGCAAACGTTGCCTGATACAGCACTAGCCCAGGGCGGCCACGATCACGCCGCCGATGACGATCGCCAAGAAGACGCCGCCGAAGACGGCCAGCAAAGCCTTGTTCGACATGGACCGCTGCCCCGGGGCCGACCCGGGGCGCAGGTTGTAGACGGGCAACGGCTCCGCCTTGTGCTGCGCCACCAGATACGCGTGCGGCGTCATCTTGGCGCCCAGCTTCTTGCCGATCCTCTCCGCCGCCGCGACGTCATCAGCATCGTGCTGATAGCCACCGCGGTTGAGGATGATGGCGAGCAGCGCATCGACTTCATCAGCCCGCGCGTCCCCGCCCGCGGCCCAGGCGGCAAGCTGCGCGACCGGGTACCCCCAGTCCTCCAGCTTCCTGCGCTTGGCGCCGCCGAGGTTCTTCAGCCGCGGCAGGACCTCGATGCTGGTGGCCGTCGGCCGGGTCGGGTTCAACGCCATGCTCCTGCTCTCGAACCAGCGAAACGGGCCCCTCCGCAAGGAGAGGCCCGCCGGACGATCACACCCGGCCCGCGGCGCGGGCCGAGCGGAAGGTCACTTGCCCTTGATCGCGTTCGCCAGGGCGGTGTCGGTGTGGGCCAGCTGGTCGGCGGCCGAGTTCAGGTAGTTCACCATGCCGGTGATGCCCTGGATCATCTGGGTCGCACCCTTGGTGAAGTTCGAGTACGACTCGTCGAAGGCCTTGGACGCCTGGTCGGTGACGAAGCCGGACTGCACCAGGTTGGAGACCATGGCCTGCGCCTGGCGCAGGGTGTCTTCCAGCTGCTGCTCGAAGTGCGTCAGCTGACCGGCAGCGGTGTGCATCTCGCCGTATGTGACGTTCAAGTTCGCCATGTCGGGCTCCCCTAAGTTTCGTGCGTCCGCCTGCCGGACGCGTCCCCAGCCGGTCAGCTATTGCTTCCAGCCCCGTGTGAACACCTCAGAGACTGCCAGCCCCGGCCACCGGTTGGCAACCACCCTTAAGGCCCTCACCAGCGGTTTCCCAGAAATTCTGCCCCGTTATGCCGGAATTGCCACCCCATCTGTAACCGGTTCCGGGGAGCCCTCCCCATGCCCGTTGAGCTGGGAAAACAGCCGTTCGCGGTCCAGGGCGTCCTCCCAGCCGGCGATGACGATGGTGCCGACGGCCGTTCCGCACAGGTTTGTCAGGGCTCTGCACTCGCTCATGAACTTGTCGATGCCGAAGATCAGCATGATGCCGGCGACCGGGATGGTGCCGACCGTGGACAGCGTGGCGGCCAGCACGATGAACCCGCTGCCGGTGACGCCGGCCGCGCCCTTCGAGGTCAGGAGCAGGACGCCGAGGATCGTCACCTGTTGGGCCAGGGACAGGTGCACGTCCAGCGCCTGCGCGATGTACAGCGCGCCGAGGGTCAGGTAGACGCAGGTGCCGTCCAGGTTGAACGAGTACCCGGCCGGCACGGTCAGCCCGACCACGTCCCGGCGCACCCCGGCCTGCTCCATCTTGTCCATGATCCGCGGCAGCACGGTCTCGCTGGAGGAGGTGCCGAGCACCACCAGCAGCTCCGGCGCGATGTAGCGCACCAGTTTGAAGATGTTGACCTGCTGGGTCAGCCCGACCGCGCCGAGTACCACGAAGACGAACACCGCCGAGGTCCCGTAGAACACCGCCATCAGCTTGCCCAGGCTGGTCAGCGTGTGCAGCCCGTACTTGCCGACGGTGAACGACATCGCGCCGAACGCGCCGACGGGAGCGGCGTACATGACGATCCCCAGCACCTTGAACAGCACCTTGCCGACCACCTCGATGCCGCGGGCCACCGGCTCGGCCGGCGCGCCGACCAGCTTGATCGCCACCGCCACCAGCACCGCGATCACCAGCACCTGCAACACGCTGCCGGTGCTGAACGCGCCGACGATGCTGTTCGGCACCATGTCGGTGAGGTAGTGCCAGGCGGACTGGGTCTGCCCGGTCTTGATGTAGTCCGCGGCCGCGCCGGTGGCCTTGGGCACCTTGGCGTGCACCCCGGCCCCGGGCCGCAGCACGTCCATCACCAGCAGCCCGATCGCCAGCGCGACCGTGGACAGCACCTCGAAGTAGATCAGGGACCTGATGCCGACCCGGCCCACCTCGCGCAGCTTGCCGACCCCGGCGATCCCGGTCACCACGGTCACGAACACCACCGGGGTGATGACCATCCGGATCAGGTTCACGAAGCTGTCGCCGAGCGGCTGCAGCTGGGTGGCCACCCCGGGCGCGCCGGCGCCGAGGGCGATACCGGCGGCGATCCCGACCAGGACCCAGAAATAGAGCTGCCGGTACCAACGACTGCGGGTCGGCGGCGGTGAGGTTTCGGACATGGGTCGCTCCCCTGAGAACGGCTGTGAACGGCCGGGACGGATGACGGACGCCGTTCACTGTGGGGCAGGTCACAGATCACGTTCGCGGTTACGCGCATTACGCGCATGCGAAACACGCGTTGCCCGAAGCTCACCCCGGCACGGCGCTCACCTAGGCCCGGAGCTCACTTCAGCGGGGCGCTCACCTTGGACGATCACGGATCGTCGGGGACACTGCGGGGCATGCGTCGTGTCCGGAGCCGGTTCAGCATCGCCACCCAGGTGCTGCTCATGCAGTGCGTCCTGGTGCTGCTCCTGACCGGCGCCGGATCCGTCGCCGCCGTACTCCAGGCCCGCGCCACCGAGCACGACGGCGCCCGGCGCCAGGTCCTGTCCACCGCCGAAGCCGTCGCCGGCGCTCCGTCCACCGTCGCGGCGCTGCACACGGCCGATCCGACCGTCCCGCTGCTGCCGGTGACCACCGCGCTGGAGAAGCAGGCCGGCGTCGACTTCGTCGTGGTGATGACCACCGCCGGTATCCGTTTCACGCATCCGAACCCGACGCTGATCGGCAAGACCTTCGTCGGGCACATCGCGCCGGCGGTGGCCGGCAAGGCGTTCACCGAGAACTACCGGGGCTCGCTGGGCCCGTCGGTGCGCTCGGTGGTGCCGATCCGCGACCCGCAGGCCGGGAACCGCGTCATCGGCCTGGTCTCGGTCGGCATCACCCAGCACCGGCTCAGCGCCTTGTTCGCCCGCCAGCTGCCGATGGTCGTCGGGATCTCGGCGGCGGCCCTGGCGCTGGCGGTCCTCGGGGCGTACGCGGTCGGCCGCCGGGTCCGGCGCCAGACCCGCGGCCTCGGCCCGGTCGCGCTGGCCGAGCTCTACGAGCACCACGACGCCGTCATGCACGCGATGCGCGAAGGCCTGCTGCTGTTGGACCCGGCCGGGAAGCTGATACTGGCCAACGACGAAGCGGTCCGGCTCCTGGACTTGCCAGCCGCCCGCGCCGGCCGGACCCCCGCCGAACTCGGCGTCGACGGCTCGCTCGGCGCGGTCCTGGCCGGCGGCGCCGACGAGACCGACGGCATCCACCTCACCGACAACCGGGTACTGACGGTCAACCAGTCCACGGCCCGGCGCGCGGGACGCGACCTCGGCACCGTGGTCACCCTGCGGGACCGCACGGAACTGCAAGCGCTGACCGACGAACTGGCCTCGGTCCGCGGCTTCGCCGAAGCCCTGCGCGCCTCCAACCACGAGGCCGCGAACCGGCTGCACACCGTCGTGACGCTGATCGAGCTGGACCGGGCCAGCGAGGCCGTGCGCTTCGCGACCGGGGAGCTGGCGGCGCAGCAACAGCTGGTCGACCGGTTGCTGACCGAGGTCGAGGAACCGGTGCTGGCCGCGCTGGTCCTCGGTAAGGTCGCGCAGGCCCGGGAGCGCGGGATCGAGTTGGGTGTCGGGGAGGTGACCGCGGTGCGCGAGCTGCCGCTGCCGGTGACCGACGCGGTGACGCTGGTCGGCAACCTGATCGACAACGCGGTGGAGGCGGTGGCCGGTCCCGAGGGCCGGACGCCGAAACGGGTGTGGATCGAGCTCTCCGACGACGCCTCGGGCCTGACCGTCCGCGTCGCCGACACCGGCCCGGGCATCCCGCCGGAGCTGCGCGAGGAGGTGTTCGTGCGCGGATTCACCACCAAGGCCGAGGCCGGGCGCGGGCTGGGACTGGCGTTGGTCGCGCAGATCGTGAACCGGCACCACGGCAGCGTCACGGTGTCCGAGGCGGACGGCGGCGGCGCGGTGCTCGACGTCCGCATCCCGAGGGACGCGCGCATCCCGAGCGACGTGGGCACTCCGAGCGACGTGCGCACTCCGAGGCAGGCCGGCCAGTGATCCGCACCCTGGTCGTCGAAGACGATCCGGTACTCGCCGAGGCGCACCGGGTCTACGTGGAACGCGTACCCGGCTTCGAGGTCGCCGACGTCGCGCGCACCGGCGCGGACGCGCTGCGGGTGCTGGCCGCGCGGGAGGTGGACCTGGTGCTGCTGGACGTCTACCTGCCGGACATGACCGGCATCGAGCTGTGCCGCACGCTGCGGGCCCGGGGCGACGCCACCGACGTGATCGCCGTGACCTCGGCCCGGGATCTGGCGACGGTCCGGGCCGCGGTGTCGTTGGGGATCGTGCAGTACCTGATCAAGCCGTTCCAGTTCTCGACTTTCCGGGCCCGGCTGGAGACCTACGCCGAGTTCCGACGGGCCGCCGAGTCCGCGGACGCCAGCTCCGGCGCGCTGCAACAGGACGAGCTGGACCGGATGCTCGACGGACTGCGTTCCCCGCGTCCGGCCCAGTTGCCCAGGGGGCTCTCGGACAGCACCCTGGCCGCACTCGTCGGGATCCTGAAGGCCGCCTCGCCGTTAACGGCCGCCGAACTGGCCGACCGGGCCGGGGTGAGCGCGCCGACCACTCGCCGCTATCTCGAATACCTGACAGCTCGGCGGCTGGTCTCAGGGCAGCCCCGCTATGGTGGTCCCGGGCGACCGGAAACCGTCTACCAATGGTCGGGCTGAGAGTGTCGCCGGCGGGGTGTGAACGTTCCCACAGGGTACTCGTCAGCATCTATTCAAGGGCCACCACACCCCCGTTGACAAGCCCGTCTATCCGACGTTGAGCAAATGGTGAGCCCGGCGGCGGACAGTGGGGGTATGCGAGTTCTCATCACCGGATTGGGTCGGCGGCGCAGCCGGACCCTCAGCAGCGGTCTGACCGCGCTGGGGTTCGACGTGCTGGACGCCTCCGACGTCACCGGGGCCGGGCCGCTGCGGCGGCTCCCGGACGTGGTGCTGCTGGAATGCGGCATCGTCGACCGCGAAGTGCTGGCGTTCTGCCGCCGGCTGCGCACCGAGCTGCAGGCCCCGATCATCGCCGTCACCCATCGCGTCGACATGGGCGCGTGGCTGCGCGGTCACGACAACGGCATCGACGACTACGTGGTCCAGCCGTTCGGACTTCAGGAACTGGCCGCACGTCTGCGCCTGGCCGTGGCCCCACCACGACCGCCGCTGACCCCCGGCCCGCCCCGCCGCATCGTCGCCGGCCCCTTGGTGGTCGCCGAAGATTCGCGGACCGTCACCGTGCACGGCCAACGCGTCGCGCTGCGCCCGAAGGAGTACCAGCTCCTGGTGGTGCTGGCCCGGCAGGCCGGGACGGTGCTGGCCCGGGACCAGTTGATAGCCCGGCTGTGGCCGGCCGGCTGGGACGGCGCCGAGCGGTCACTGGAGGTGCACATCGCCTCGCTGCGCTCGAAGCTGGCGCTGCCCGGCATGATCGCGACGGTGCGCGGCGTGGGCTACCGGCTGGTGACGCCGGAGTCCTTCCTGCGCCTGAGTTCGGAGGCGGTGCGGCAGCTGCGGGAGGAAGCTGCGGGCCGCGAGCGACCAGTAGCAGCGGCGGCTGCGGCCTGAAGCGGTTGACTGTGAGACAACCGCACTGCCCCGATTTCGGCCGCACTATTGCGATTCGACAACGACTGCGCCCTTGGTGATCCACGATTCAACGACCGCCGCGACGCCGGGACCCCCGACGTCGCGGCGGTCGTTTTCACGTGTGGTGAGCGGCTGACCACGGGAACCCCGGACCGATGGCGCGTGAACAGGTAAAGATCGCAAAACGGCCCTCCCCGGGTGCCGTGAAAGGCGGTTACGATAGCCGCTCGCAGGGGGATGGCGAACCGTCCAACGCCGCATCGACTCGGGGGATCCGACCCCGACTCTGCGTTCTGCGATGCGGCCTGACGCGTAGGCGGGGAAGACAGCTGTGAGCAAGGACCGAACGACTCCGGGCGCCCCGGCAGCGGGCGCGGCTTTCGGCGGCCGGGGGGTCGCGGCTACCCGGCTGCCCACCGCGCCGCGGGAGCGAAAGCCCGCACTGGCCGCCCTGGCCGTGCTGCTGATCCTGGCCGGGGCGCTGGGGACGATGTTGTTGGTGACGCAGTCCGGGCATCGGGTCGACGTGGTGCGGGTGGGGAACACGACGATCGCGGCCGGGTCGAAGCTGGATGCCGGCGACTTCGTCGAGACCAGCGTCGCCCAGGACAACGACATCCATTACTTCAAGTGGAGCCAGCTCAGCGCGCTACAGGGCCAGACCACGTACAACACGCTGGTCAAGGGCTCATTGCTGACCAGCGACATGCTGACCGACCAGTCGAGCGTCCCGGCGGGCGCGACACCGGGCAACACGCTGATGGGCGTCCAGGTCAAACAGGGGCACTACCCGACCGGGCAGATGTACCCCGGCGACCAGTTCACGCTCTACACCGAGACGGTGACACCGGGCCCCAACGGCCAGAGCGGCACGCCGACTTGGACCCAGCTGTGCACCGTGACCCTGGTCAACCGGGACAACGCGGACACCATGACGGCGACCATCGCCGTACCCACGGACAAGGTGACGGCGGTCGCGAACGCCAGCGACCTGATGCTCACCAAGACCTTCGGGTAGGGCAGCCCACTAGATGTCTCTGATCGTCCTGGCCTCCGACAAGGGCTCCCCCGGCGTCACCACGACCGCGGTGGCCCTGGCCGGCGTGTGGCCGCGGCGCGCGGTCCTGGCCGAGTGCGACGCGGCCGGCGGCGACCTGGTCTACCGCACCCCCTCCGACACCGGCGCCCCGCTGAACCCCAACATCGGCATGCTCTCGCTGGCCACCACGGCCCGCCACGGCCTGTCCGCGCACCAGCTCGAACAGCACGTACAGCGCATGCACGGCGGCCTGGAACTGGTGGTCGGCCTGGCCACCGGCGACCAGTCGGCAGGCCTGGCGGGCCTGTGGCCCTCGCTGGGCCGGGCCTTCGACTCGCTGCCGGAGACCGACGTGATCGCCGACTGCGGCCGGGTCGACGCCACCAGCCCGGCCCTGGACCTGATGGCCGCGGCCACGCTGGTGGTCCTGGTGGCCCGCACCTCGGCCGAGCAGATCGCGCACGTCCGCGACCGGGCCCTGTCGCTGCTCCAGCGGGTCGGCGGCGGCACCGCGACCGCCGGCGGCGGCCTGGGCGTCCCGATCGGCGTGGTGCTGATCGTCGACCCGAAACAGCGCGCCCGGGTCACCGCCCAGGTGGACGAACTGCTGCGGAACAGCGGTCTGCCGGTCAAGGTGATCGGCACGATCGCCGACGACCCGGACGGCGCCGACCTGATCAACGGCCGGGGCCGCGGCCGGCTGGACCGCACGCTGCTGATCCGCTCGACGCGGGAGGTGGCGCTGGAGCTGTACCGGTCGCACACGGCTTCGCAGGGTTCCGCGATGGCTGGCGGGCAGCCGAGCGGCGGCGGGCAGCCGATGCCCGGTGGCCAGCCGATGCCGCAGCAGCAATACGCCGCGCCGCCGATGCGGCCGCCGATGCAATCACCGGTCGCGCCGCCGATGCCGCACCAGCAAGCGCAGCAGTTCGCACCGCCGGCACAGCAGCCGGTCGCACCGCCGATGCCGCCACGGCAGCCGGTCGCCCCGCCGATGCCGCAGCCGCAGCAGCAGCCGACAGCACCGCCGATGCCGCCGCAGCCCACGGGATACGTGCCGCCTGCCCAGCCTCCGCAGGACATGGCGAAGCAGCCGATGTTCCGACGCGGCCCACAGCAGCCCACAGTCTGGCCCAGCGAACAGCCTCCTGCTTCAGCCCACGAAGGCTTCACCTCGGTGACCTTCGGCGGCGACGCGGACCAGGAGACCAGCTTCGACCGGCTCCCGCCGCGCGATGAGATCACCGGCCAAGGCGGCCACCGCGCCGGTCCGCCGCAAGGGGGTCAGTGATGCCTGCCCTCCGCCGTACCGGCCCTACCGGATTGTGCGAGTTCACCCCCTCGTCCCCGTCATCCCAGCGCCATACGCTGGTCTCACGACTTCACCAGAACCCTGACACCCGAGGAGGCCGCTGATGGCGTCACCCGTCGACCACGGCCTCGTCAAACGGCTGCGCCAGGACGTCGGCGACCGGCTCGCCGACCAGCGCCGCGCCGACCAGGCCTCGGGCCTGCCGCCGATGACCGGGGAGGACGAGCGGCAGTTCGCGCGGGCGCTGGTCGCGCAGGCGCTGGAGGACCACGCGCGGGCCGAGATCACCTATGGCCGCACGCCTCCCAACGCCATGGAGGAGGAGGCGCTGGCGGCCGCCGTGCACGCCGCGCTCTACGGCGTCGGCCGGTTGCAGCCGCTGCTGGACGATCCGGAGATCGAGAACATCGACATCAACGGGTGCGACCGGGTCTTCCTGGGGTACGCCGACGGCCGGGAGGCCGAGGGCGAGCCGGTCGCCGACAACGACGAGGAACTCATCGAGCTCATCCAGGTCCTCGGCGCCTACTCCGGCCTGTCCTCACGCCCCTTCGACACCGCGAACCCGCAGCTGGACCTGCGGCTGCCGGACGGCTCGCGGCTCTCGGCGGTCATGGACGTCACCCGCCGCCCGGCGCTGTCCATCCGGCGCGCGCGGCTGGGCAAGGTGTTCCTGCGCGATCTGGAGACCAACGGCACCGTGCTGCCGGAGCTGAGCGCGTTCCTGCGGGCGGCGGTCACGGCGCGCAAGAACATCATGATCGCCGGGTCCACCAACGCCGGGAAGACCACGCTGCTGCGCGCGCTGGCCAACGAGATACCCGGGCACGAGCGCCTGATCACCGTGGAGCGCGCGCTGGAACTGGGCCTGGACCAGTTCCCCGAGCTGCACCCGAACGTGGTCGCGTTCGAGGAGCGGCTGCCGAACTCCGAGGGCCACGGCTCGGTCTCGATGGCCGAACTGGTCCGCCGCAGCCTGCGCATGAACCCCTCCCGGGTGATCGTCGGCGAGGTCCTGGGCGATGAGATCGTCACCATGCTGAACGCCATGTCCCAGGGCAACGACGGCTCGCTGAGCACCATCCACGCGAACTCCTCGCTGGAAGTCTTCAACCGCATCTCCACCTACGCCCTGCAGTCGCGCGAGCGGCTGCCGGTCGAGGCCAGCCAGATGCTGATCGCCGGCGCCATCAACTTCGTGGTCTTCATCACCCGCCGCAACTCCTACCACCGCGGCGGCACGTTGCAGCGCATGGTGACCTCGGTGCGCGAGGTGAACGGCATCGACGGCCGCGTGCTGTCCTCGGAGATCTTCATCGAGGGCCCGGACGGCCGCGCGGTCCCGCACGCCCCGATCGCCTGCATGGAAGACCTCGCGCAGGTCGGTTACGCCGGTCCCCTGCAGACCCACCACGCTCCGGGATGGAGGTGAGGCGGCAGATGGACACCGCTGTCTTCAACCCCGCCACGTTCGCGGCCCTGGGGGTCGGCGCGGGGATCGGTGCCGCCGTCGCGCTGCTGGTCGCGGCGATCCGCGGCTTCCCGGCCAAGCCGGAGCAGACCGAGGCCGCGCGCTCGGCCGCCGACGTCATCAAGTTCCTGTCGACCCGGGCCGCGGTCGCGATCGTGGTCGGCACGCTGGTGCTGGCCGCGACCCGCTGGCCGACCGCCGCGATCGCCTCCGGGATCCTGGTCTTCTTCTGGAACCAGCTGTTCGGCGGGCTGGCCGCCGAGCGCGCCGCGCTGGCCCGGGTCGAGGCGCTGGCGAGCTGGACCGAGAGCCTGCGCGACACCATCGCCGGCGCGGTCGGCCTGGAGCAGGCGATCCCGGCCACGGCCCGGGCCGCGTCCCCGGCGATCCGCGAGAACCTGCACACGCTGGTGGACCGGCTGCGGGCCCGCATGCCGCTGCCGCAGGCGCTGGAGTACTTCGCCGACGACATGGACGACGCCTCCGCCGACCTGGTCATCGCCGCGCTGATCCTGAACTCCCGGCTGCGCGGCCCGGGTCTGCGCGAAGTGCTCGGCGCGTTGGCGCAGTCCTCCCGCGAGGAGGTCGACATGCGCCAACGGGTGATGGCCCAGCGCAGCTCGACCCGGCGCAGCGTGCAGATCGTGGTCGGGGTGTCGGTCGCGGTGGTGCTGGCGCTGGCCGTCTTCAACAAGACCTTCGTCCAGCCCTACGACTCGGTCACCGGCCAGATGGTGCTGCTGCTGGTGATCGGGCTGTTCGCGGCCGGATTCTTCTGGCTGCGCAAGCTGTCCTCGATCCAGACCCCGGCACGCTTCCTGCAACGGGCCCGCGGTTCCGGAGTCCCTCCGGTGCGGGACGGTGATCCGCGATGACCTATGAGGTACTGGCCGGCGCGCTGGTCGGACTGGGGCTGTTCCTGCTCGTCAGGGCCCTGATCCCGAGCAAGCCGGACCCGATGGCCGCGGTGGCCCGGATCGACGCGCTGCGCCAGCACACTTCGCTGGCCCCGCAACAGGAACAGGCCCCGCCCAAGGGCCTGGCCAAGCTGCGCGCGGACCTCGGCGCGTCGGTGAACGAGTTCTACATCCGCCAGGGCTGGCAGATCCGCTCGCTGCGCGCCGACCTGGCGATCCTGGACCGCTCGGTGGAGCAGTTCCTGGCCACCAAGCTGCTGTTGGCGGCGCTGGGCATCGTCTTCGGGCCGTTCGTGTTCGCCGCCTTCTACATCGTCGGGCTGCACCTGACGCCGACCGTCCCGGTCTGGCTGGCCCTGCTGTTCGGCGGGGTGTTCTTCCTGCTGCCGGACCTGGAGGTGAAGAGCCAGGCCGCTGAGAAGCGCCGCGACTTCCGCCGGGTGCTCGGCGCCTACCTGGACCTGGTGGCGATGAACCTGGCCGGCGGGCGCGGCCTGCCCGAGGCCCTGATGTCGGCGGCCGAGGTCTCCGACGGCTGGGCGCTGCGCCGGATCCGGGACGCGCTCACCGACGCCCGGGTCACCGGGATCTCGCAGTGGAACGCGCTGTCCCAGCTCGGCGACGCCCTGGACATCGACGAACTCAAGGACCTCGGCGCGGCGCTGGCCCTGGTCGCCGAGGACGGCGCGAAGGTCCGCGAGTCGCTGTCCGCCCGCGCCGAGACGATGCGGCACCGCGAACTGGCCGAGATCGAGGGCGCGGCCGGCGCGAAGTCGCAGTCCATGCTCGTGGCGCAGATGCTGCTGTGCGCGGGCTTCATGGTTTTCCTCCTGTACCCGGCGATGGCGCGGGTCATGGGCTCTATCTAGGAGAGGCAGAAAGATGAAGACCCAGGTCATCACCACCGAGTACACGGGCCTCTGCCCGGTCCAGCCGTGGCAGCGGGTAGTCGCGGCTTCGCAGGGTACTGCTACTTTCACCGGCACCGCCGAGGCCGACGAGGCCGACGCCGTCGCCGGACCGCAGGCCCGGGGCACCGCGCCCCGCAAGGCCGCCGACCGCGGCGCGTCCGCCGTCGAGTGGGTCGTCATCACGGGCATCGTGGTGGCGATCGTGGCCGGCGTGGGCTGGGGTATCAGCAAGGCCATCTCCAGCAAAGCCGACCAGGCCTGTAACCAGATCGCCAACGCCGGCAACGGCGATCCCGCCGGCGGCAACGGCGGCACCACCGGCGGCACTACCGGCGGCAGCGGCTGCGCCAAGTAACGGGCATACATGACTGACGGGGTGCAGGACGGGGACAAGTCGCGGGGCGGACCTTCGCTGCGCGACGACCGCGGCATGACCGCGATCGAGTTCGTCGTCCTCACCCCGCTGCTGTTCCTGCTGCTGATGCTGACGGTGCAGTTCGCGCTGTACCTGTTCGCCAAGCAGGCGGCGACGGCCGCGGTGCAGGGCGGGGCCCGCACGGCCCGCGAGGAGGCGGCCTCGAAGGGCTGTGACTCCACCTCCGGCAGCTGGCAGCAGGACGCGGTGGCCGCCGCCGTGTCCCGGGCCCAGGCCCTGGGCGGGCAGCTGGTCCTCAAGCCGACGGTGACGACCGGCTTCACGATGGACCCGAACCTGAACGCCGACTGCAAGATCTCGCTGGTGCGGGTGGACCTGCACTCGAACGTGCCCTCGGTCTTCCCCGGCTTCGGGCTGACGATCGACGTGCACGCCGGCGGGCCGTTGGAGCAGCCGGTGAGGCACCCGTGAGCGGCGGCAGCCACGCCTTCGGCCGCGCCCGGGGCGGCGACCGCGGCGGGGACCGGTCGCCCGGCCCGGCCCGCGTATGCCGCCGGGCCCGCGCATGCCACCCGGCGCCCGAACGCCGCCGGGCCCGCGACGCCGGCGTGTCCTCGGTCGAGGTCGTGCTGATGACCCCGCTGATCGTGATGCTGATCCTGTTCATCGTCGCGCTCGGGGTGATGGTCAACGTCCGCAGCGAGGTCGAGGGGGCGGCGCGGGACGCGGCCCGGGCCGGATCGTTGCAGGGCACCGGCCAGGACGCGGCGGCCCAGGCCCAGGCCGCGGCCGACGCCGACCTCGGCACCCGGTGTCAGGGCACTGCCACGGTCGACAGCTACTACGTCCCGCCGGTGGGCAACGGCGGCGGCTACTACAAGGTGACCGTGTCGTGCACCGTGAACATGTCCGGGTTCGGCGTGTTCGGCGCGCACCAGACCTTCAGCCAGACCTTCGCCGCGCCGATCGACCCGCTGCAGAACTTCCACCCCGGCAACGTGCCGACCTCGTCCGCGCCGGGACCGGCGCCGAGTACGCCGTCGCCGACGAACACCCAGTTCTCGGCGCCGACCTGGCTCACCCCGAGCGAGGTACCGACCGGCGGCAGCACCAGCACCGTCGGGCAGACGCCAGGCCCCAGCGGTACCGACTCGCTGCCGACGACGCCGACCACGCCGAGCCCGACCACGCCGCCGTCCAAGACGAAGCCGAGCTCGTCCAAGAAGCCGGGGCACTGATGGGGAGCCGTCTGGAGGCAGCGCGCGAGCACCTGCGCAGGAGACTGCCTGAGAGCCTGCGAGAGGACCCGGGCAAGGGCCTGCGCGAAAGCCTGCGCAACGATCGCGGGTCGCTGGCCATGGCCGTCGTCATCTGGGCGCCGGTCGTGGTGCTGCTGATGGCGTTCCTGGTCGACGTCGGGCTGCTCATCTCCGACCGCACCCAGGCCTCGGACCTGGCCGACCAGGCGGCGCGGCGGGTCGCGCAGGACATCGACGAGGGCTGGCTGAAGACGCACAATGTCCGCGGGCCGAACGGCGAGGACCCCGGGATCAAGGTCAACGTGGATCCGAAGACCGGGGACTGCGTGCCGGACGCCAGCCAGTACTTGCTCGACAACCAGATAGCGGACACGAAGATCACCTCGTGTCAGGTCACCGGGAATCCGACGGCACAAAACCTCTACGTCAATCCCCGGATAACGGTCACACTACAAATGCAGTACAAGCCGCTGTTCGTCGGTTTCGCCCTCAAAGGTGACACTACTGTCACCGGGACGGGATCCGCGACTCCGGTCATCCCGAAGTAGCACGAGCAGGAAAGGGGGCGCGGACGCATGGCGCACGATTCAGACCGGCAGTACCTCGCGCCGCAAGGGCCGCCGCCGGGCATGACACAGCACACTCCGGTCGCCCTGCCGCGGCAACGGAGCGCGGCCAACGTCCTGACCGGTCTGGCCGCCTTGCTGGCGTTGCTGGTGCTGGTGATCGGCGTGCCACTGGCGCTGGCGTACTTCGTCGGCTGGCCGCTCCCGCACTCCATGCCCTCGGGCAACCTGCTCAGCGCGAAGATCGACACCAAGACCTTCACCAACGTGCTGGCGATCCTGGTCTGGCTGGCCTGGGCCCAGTTCTCGGCGTGCGTGCTGGTCGAGGCGCTGGCCGCGGCGCGCGGCATCGGGATGCCCGGGCACGTGCCGCTGTCCGGCGGCAGTCAGCTGCTGGCCCGCCAACTGGTCGCCGCGGTCCTGCTGATCACCGCCTCGGCCGCCTCCTTCGCCCCCGGCCTGTCCTCGCTCGGCCGCACCCCCAGCGACGGTCCGCACCGGGCCCCGGTCGCCGTGACCCAGGTATTGCAGCAGGGCGCCCGCGGCGACGCCGCGATGCCCGCCGGCGGCCCGACCCAGCGCGCCGCGACGGGCATCGACGCCCGCGCCGCGACCGACATGAAGGCCACCCCCGCCAAGGGCGCGACGAAGTTCTACCGGGTGCAGCCGCCGGCCGGCCGGCACCACGACTCGCTGTGGGAGATCGCGCAGCGGCACCTCGACGACGGCCGCCGGTACCAGGAGATCTACGAGCTCAACAAGGACCGGGTGCAGCCCGACGGCTCGATGCTGACCAAGGCCTCGCTGATCCGGCCGGGCTGGATCCTGGAGATGCCGGCCGACGCCCACGGCGGGGACCTGGTCGCCGACCCGGCGGCGCCGCAGACCCGGCCGTCGATGGACGCCGGGATGCCTTCGCCCACGAGCAGCGGCGCCGCCCACGACGCGCAGAGCGCCGTGCCGGGGGCCGGGGTGCAGGCTGGAACGCAGGGCGGGGCTCCGGCGGCGACGCTGGACGGTCGCGCCGGCGGTACCGGGGGCGGCGCCGGTGGCGTCTCCTCGATCTCGGCGGTCTCCCCGGTCTCGGCCACGGAACAGACGATGAACCTGGCCGCGGTGCCGAGTGAGGCCGCCACGATCGGCCGGGCGGCCGCCGCGGCGCACCTGGCCGGCGACGGTTCGGGGCAGCGTTCGGACGCGGTGCAGATCATCGCCGGGGCACTGTCTCAGTTCTCTCAATCGCAGCCTCCGCCGTCCCGGCACGCGCCCTCGCCGCTGTCCCAGTCGCCGCACCAGGCTCCGCACCAGTCACCCACGTCTCCGGCGCACGTGAACATCCCGGCCGGCGGCCACACCGGCAGCGCGGCGCAGCACAATCAGACGCAACACGATCAGGCGCACCACAATCAGGCCCCTGACAGCAACCAGTCGCCGTTCCGGCTGCCGCTGGAACTGGTCTCGGCACCGCTGCTGGCCGCCGGGCTGCTCGGCGCGCTGGGCCGCAACCGGCGGCGTCAGCTGTGGAACCGGTCCGTCGGCCGCCGGCTGACCGGGCCGGGCGACGCGGCGGCCGGGGCCGAGGAGGCGATCCGGCTCGGCGCCGGGCTCGGCGACGTGCGCTTCCTGAACCAGGCGCTGCGCGAGCTGTCGGCGTCGCTGGCCACCGCCGGCCGTGAACTGCCGCCGGTGCAGCTGGCGAACCTCACCGAATCAGGCCTCGAACTCCGACTGGCCGAGCCGGTGGAAGCCGCGCCGAAGCCCTGGCACACCCGGCCGGACGGGCTCGCGTGGTGGGTGGCGCGCACCGACGTGGGCTCGGTCGCCAAGCGGGTCGTGGAGGCCGCCGTGGCGCCGTGCCCGGGCCTGGTGACGGTCGGCGCCATCGGCCCGGACGCCGCCACCCGCGTGCTGCTGGACCTGGAGGCCTCCGGCGGCGTGATCTCGGTGACCGGGCAGGACGCCATGCGGCGCGCGGTCCTGGCCGCGATGGCCGTGGAGCTGCTGACCAACACGTGGTCGGACAAGATGACGGTGACGCTGGTCGGCTTCGCCGGCGACCTGACGACGCTGGCCCCGGGCCGCGTCCACCAGTCCCCGACCCTGGAAGAAGTGCTGCCGGGCTTGGAGACGGAGCTCATCGAGCGCCGCCGCGGCCTGGCCGAGGCCGGCCTGGACTCGGTCCTGGGCGGCCGGCTGGGCATGGTCGGCGGCGCCGGCTGGCCCCCGCACTTCATCATCTGCGCGAACCCGGTCTCCAACCAGCTCGCGTCCCGCCTGGCGCGCACCATCGGCGACCCGTCACGGCTGGGCATCGGCTACCTGATCGCCGGCGACGTGCCCGGCGCGACCTGGAAGGCCAGCGTCGACGCGGCCGGCCGGCTCCGGCTGCCCGCCCTCGGCCTGGAACTGGCGGCCCAGAACCTCCCCGACGACCAGTACCAGTCGGTGCTGGCACTCTTCGAGGCCACCCGCGACCTGGACGGCGAGCCGATCGTCCCGCTGACCGCGGAAGCGGCGGCTCTGGAAGCGCAACTGCGCGTGACGCCGACCGTCTCCGTCCGCCTGCTCGGCGACCTGGAGATCACCGGCGCCTACGGCGAACTCGACGAAGACCGCGTCGAGCAGGCCGCCGAGGCACTGACGTTCCTGATGCTGCACCGCGACGGCGTCCATCCCAGGGTCCTGACATCAGCCCTGTTCCCACGCGGCGCCGGCAACGAGATCGGCGACCAGGTCCTGCACCGGCTCGGCACCTGGCTCGGCGTCGCCCCGGACGGCACCCCGAACCTGGTGACCCTCCCCGACGGCCGCCTGACCGTCTCCCAGAGCGTGCGCAGCGACTGGGAGATGTTCAAGAACATGCGCGCCCTGGCCGACCTCGACCCGCGCTACCAGGACCCGAAGAACCGCGACCAGGTCCTCGGCCAAGCCCTGGGCCTGGTCCGAGGCCCACTACTGGCCCACCGCGAGTCCAATCGCTACGGCTGGCTGGCCTACGAATCGGTGGAGGCCGAAGTCCCGGCGATGATCGCGGACACCGCCGTCGAACTCTGCGAACTCCGCCTCACCCTGGCCGACCCCGAAGGCGCGATAGACGCCGTCCGCAGCGGCATGCGCGGCTCACCCTCCGACGAGGAACTCTGCCGCGCCCTCCTGCGAGCAACACACGCGACCGGCGACGAAGACCGCCTCCGCGAAGCAATCACCGCCATCGAACAACAAACCCGCGAGGTCCACGGCGGCCGCGGCCTGCACCCCAAAACCGAAGCCCTGGTGGACGAACTCCTCCCCGGCTGGCGCGAAGGCCACGAAGTGGCGGCGGTAGGGGCCTAGGCCGAACGCGCCGAGGTATCTAGAGTGGGCGGGCGGCCGAGCCGCAACAACGGGATGACTAGGGGGAACGCAAGGATGGTGCTCATGAAGCAGGGCAAGGTGTACAAGGGCCTCATCGGCGCCTTCGGGGCTTGTCTGCTGGTGGCCGGGTGCTCGAGCTCGCAGAAGCCAGCCGCTTTGTCACCCGTGGGTGGGAGCGCTACGGGGACTGCGTCCGGCGCTTCGAGTTCGACGGGTACGCCTACGCAGGCGGCTACGAGTAGCGCTTCCAGTTCGGCCAGCGCCACGACGAGCAGCAGTTCCGTGGCTCCCGCACCGTCTCCTATAGCCAGCTCCAGGCCAGGCTGGAACTACACGGCCACAGTCCCCGCCGATCAAGATATCGCCGGGGCGATGGCCGCGTTCCAGAACTACCTGTCGTTGGAAAACACGATGGCCACAAAGGTCGAGCACAGCAACGACATAGTGAAGTACGCGGACGGCAATGTACTGACGCTCATCAACAACTACGTGACGGAGGAGCGCCAGGGCGACTTCGCCGATACGGGCACCGAGTACATCAAGGTCACCAACGTCGCGAAGGACACGGGTAATCCGCCGATCGTGACCATCACCGCCTGCATTGACGACACGAAGTATTACCAGGTCACCACTTATGGATCGAGGAAGGGACAGGTTGCCGCCGCGGCGCCCACATCCCCATCCCCATCCATCTTCAGGGTCCACAAGGGCAGCGACGGAGTCTGGCGCGTCAACGCCGTGACCGCGGAGGTGAAGGACAAATGCTGACCACATTGAGACGACGAGTCCCGGCTGTCGCCGCGGTCCTCGCCCTGATAGCCAGCCTGGCCATCGCCACGACCATGACCGCTCCCAAGGCGCGCGCAGCGGACTGCACGTGGGAACCGGGCCCCAGGGGTAGCACCATCTGTGTCATCCAAGGCCAGACCCCGGGCGGCAAGGACCCCGGCAAGAAGGGCACCGGCGTCGACATCAACTGCGACGCCGCCGGCAACATCGTCTACAACGGCACCACCTACCGCTGCGCACTCGGTATCTGGTCCTTCAGCGGCGGCTGCTACATCACCGCGGTCGTCCCCCAGCCGCCGACGAACGATCCCATCTGGGGCACCGACGACCCGGCAACACACCGACTCCAGTGGGAGGACTGCACCCATATCCCGCCGACCCTGGTCGGGGCGATCAAGATCGTCGGCCCCTGCGACGGTTACTGTGGGGGCGACGACCCGGTTGTGCGCATCACCAAAGAACTCGAGATCGCCAAGCCAGACCTCGGAATGGCGCCTCCCGGCGGTCCCGGCGCCACCGGCATGGTCAACGAGAACGTCTGGCTCTGGAGCAACGGCCTGGACACCTCCACCCAGATCCGCCGAGCCGCCAACGTCGTCGGTACCCGCACGTTCGTCTCCGCGGACTGGGTCGTCACCCGCACCACCCCGTCTTCCGGAACCATCGCGACGCTGCACTGCACATCAGACAATGAATACACCGCCGCAGACGGCTCGGCCCCGTCGCCAGACCCGGCGTGTGGGTTCCAGTTCACCGCGCCGGGCACCTACACCGTCACGGTGACGACGTCCTGGACACTGGTCATCACTCAGGACGGCACACAGTCCACTACGCAGAACGTCACCAGCACGCCGAACACTACGAACATCACCATCAACGAGGGCGAGAGCACCAATGGCTGACCAGCTGGCCGTGGACCTCGATGCCCTCGACGACTTCGGGTCCCAGCTCGACTCGATCAAGAAGCAACTCGACTCGAGCCGTGACACCATCGACTCCTACGACGACGCATACGGCTCCGACAAGATCCGGGACGCGATGCACCACTTCGAGTCGCACTGGCATGACGGCCGCAAGCATGTGGAGGACAGTGCCGGAGTGCTGGCCAACATGGCACACGAGGCTGTGAAGTCCATTCGCAACAGTGATCAGGACTTGGCCAAGAAGCTGAAGGACGGCGTACACCAGCAGGCCGCGAAGTGAGCGGCGGTCCTGCGCTCGACGCGGGAGTCGGTTTCTCCTTGCGTGTCCCGCCGAACTGGTTCGAGCTGGACGTACATCCCGCGACCCGCGACGCCTCAGCCCGACAGACAGCGCGCCAACGGGTCGCCCAAGTGCCAGAACTGCAGACACGCCGGTCCGAGATCACCAAACTACTGCGCGATCAGGCCGCTGCGGCCTGGGATGCCGGCGCGGTCTATTGCGCCGGCATGATCGAACCGGTCCTGGACGGCGTCCTCCCCGCCACCGTGACCGTCTTCCTACTTCCCGGACCGCTCGGTGCGAACAGCGACGAGCCGGACCGCATCGAAGCTTTGCTGCCGGCTCTCACGCCGAAAGAGGCGAGAGACGAGAACGACACCTGGACCCGCGTCCAGGCTCTCACTATCGAGGGCTGCGGCCAGGCTGCTCGGAGCTACGGCGTTGAGGACGTGGAGCCGGAGCCCGGCAAACCGATACGGGTCGCACAGATGCAAACCTTCATCCCCATACCGCGAGTGAACCGGGTGCTGCTGGTGTCGTGCAGCAGTCCGGCGATCGCGCTGGCGGAAGGGCTGTTCGATCTCTTCGACGCTTTGACGGGAACATTGCGGTTGGCATAGGAACCGTTGGGCTTACACGCGATCGTAAGTATTCGGACACTCTGGGGGGAGTACAAGCATGGCCCGTCCCACCGACTGGGACATTTTGGATCTGGATCATGATCCGACACCGGGCGACCCTTACCTGGTGCAGGAGATCAGCCGAAAGATGCGCGACATCGGCGACGAGGCCGAGCGAGCCGCGCGCGACGTCCGCGGCTTGGCCGGTGACAATGCGGTGATGGGATGGATCGGGGCGTCAGGGGATGCGTTCCGCGACCACATAGGTAAGTTTCCAGGGCAGTTGGACAAGGTCGCCACCTCGCACCATATGTGTGCGGACGCGCTGACCCGGTTCGGCAACGCGCTGGATGGTTTCCAGTCACAAGCTGACAGGGCTTTGGCGCAGGCACGGCCACTGCGCGACCAGATCCAGCGGATCCAGAGCCAGCTGGCCTCGGCACACACCGATCTTGATTCCTCGAACAGGGGTGTCACCGCGGCACAAGCGGCAGCCACGGTCGACCCAGCCCACATACACAATGCGATTCAGGCGCAGACCACGGCTCAGAACACGGTCAACACCTTGAATTCACAATTGTCGGGTCCAGCGTCACAGTTGGAGGGCTTGAAGAAGCTCGCGGCGCAGGCAGAGTCGCTGCGGCACGCCGCCGAAGACACCGCCAGCACCAAAATCCATGCTGCCGCCGATGCCGGGATCCCGCCGGACTCGTTCTGGCACAAACTGGGTGAGGTCGCATCGGCTCTGTGGCACGGGCTCGTGATCGTGGCGAAGATCGTCTCCATCGTGGGTGCGATCGTCCTGATGGTGGTAGGCGGACCCCTCTGGTTGATCGTCGCGGTCGTAGCGGCCGGCGTCATCATCTTGGCCGACACCCTGTACAAATACGCCAACGGTAAAGCATCCCTATGGGATGTGGGCTTGTCGATTCTGGGGTGTATCCCCATCACCAAGGGCATCACGTCACTCGCGGCCCTGTCCGATGCCTTCCGCGCCGGAGGTCTCCTCGGCGCGGGCCTCCACCTCGGCGGTGCAGCCCTGGGCACGGCCAAGGACATGATCTCGGGCATCACCGCCCTGTTGCGGGCCGGCAAGAATCTGCCGACGATCGCAGTGGCCGCGGGCAAGATGTTCGGCGAGGGCAACGACGTCGTCAAGTTGTCGCTGAAGGCATTCGCCGATGGCCGGCCCGGGTTCACGCTCTTCAACGACGCGGACCCGCTCACGCAGATGATGCAGAAGATCAAACCTATAGAGGGATACTTCGATGTCGGGGCACACGGCTATCCTGATGCCATCGGCTATCAGTTTCGGGGCGCGCTTGACAACGCGGTCGAACGCAACGATCTCAAGAACTGGCTCAACCTGAGCCACGACAACCTGGCAAACCTGATCAGAAACAACGGCTGGGACGGGAAGTCGCCCATTCGTCTACTATCCTGCAGTACCGGCAAGGCCGCCGACGGGTTCGCACAAAACCTCGCCAATAAACTCGGCGTGCCGGTCCTGGCCCCGAATGACGTGCTGTGGGTTCGGGCAACGGGGCACACCGAGGTCGCGCCGGTAGCCCCGAGCGTCCTGAAGATGATCGCCCAGGGCAAGAACGTCATGCTACGACCAGATAGGCTGAACCTCGGTTCCTTCGTCACCTTCTTCCCGAAAAAGCCGTGAGCCGAGCGACTGGCCTACCTTGAATCAACACGAAAGAACCGCAACCATGCCGACAGCCACACCACCCCGTCGTCTGGGTTCTCCAGAGGATGTGGACTTCGAGCTCGTCCAGGATGTCATCCCCGTCGAAGCACGGCCATCGATCGTCAGCTACATGGAACGCGCTTCGGTCCTCGTAGCCGGCGGTGGGTACTGGACAGATCCGTACACCGGCAGCGACCTGCCATATGCGGAAATGACCGATGGCACCTACATCTGGAGTGCTCCATGGGCGTTCCTGGTAGGCCGGTACGGAGTTCAGCTTCCTGCAGATTTTCTGGCTCATATGCAGGCATTGGAGTTCGAGCCACCGGAGATCTCCGACGAGGAACTCGACCAGATCGGTGATGCTGAGGGCTTGTAGATCACAACCACCCCAGAGACGCCGACCTCGGAGTCCCGCGCCTGCTTCAGACAGCTGGCGCCAATACGCGTATGCCCCCGCGCGCAGTCCCGGGTACCCCTGATATCACTGTTACAGCGCCGTGCATCGGACGGGGCCCGCAGGGGACGAAGGGAGCCGCCGTGAGCGCAGCGGATGAGCGCCTGTGGCGGCCTGAGGCGCCGGTTCCGTTGGCTCGGTTGTGCGTGTGGGTCACTCGTGGGGGTGCTCCGGCGGTGGTGCGGGATCCGGCGGTGGGGTCCGGGGTTTATGTCATCGCCTCCACGTTGGCCAGTATTGATGTGGCGGATGCGCCGGGGGGTGCTCGGGCGGTGGCGCCGGGGGCGGCTGATGCTGTGTTGGCGTTGGTGCCGGCGCATCACGGGTTGGTGGTGGACAAGGCTTCGGCGGATCCGGTTGTGGTGTCGGCGGCGGTGGTCGATCAGTTACGGCCGCGGCGTATTCCGTACGGGACTGAGGCTGATGCCGCCTTCCACTTACCGCCGCCGCACGTGACCGCGTATCTGGCCGGGATCCGGCGGGCTGCCAAGCCGGCCGGGGCGGGGCGGATCACGGCGACGTGGACGCTCTTCCCGGACAGCGTGCCGGCGCTGCTGCTGATCGTGAAGCCGACGCGGAAGGCGGACGGGAACGCGGCCCTGGACGCCGTCTACCAGGCCGTGCGGGAGTTGGCGCCGCCTGAGACGGTGCGGGTCGTGGATGCCGGCACGCTCAGCCGGGGCCAGATGTTCCGGACGCTCGGTGGCCAGCGTCTGGTCGAGTCGCCCGCGCCGGATCCGGATCCCTACGCATGGCGCGACCGTGGCGAAAGGGGTTATGGGGACGGGGGCCACGGTGGCGCCCGGTCCCGCGCGTCTCGCCCGTTCGCCGGCTCGACTCCCGGTGGGGGAACGGCGTCGGGCTCGGGCTCAGGGTCCGGCACCGGCACCGGCTCAGAGTCAAGCTCAGCGTCAGGCACGGGCACGGGCTCAAGCCCCGGAGCCGAGCACAGCCACAACCC
>NZ_JAAFYZ010000018.1 GCF_018274385.1 Catenulispora pinistramenti
CATCAACCAACCGGTGTCCTCGTTCCCTGCGTTTTGTATTTCTCCGGCTGGTTTTCGGTTCGTTCCCCTCGGTCGCGTCGGCAGGGCTTCGCCTACAGTGCCGGTGGCCGGGGGTCAAGTTCGCGCTATCAAAACCGCCGCCTACCTGCATGACCGCAAGCGCGCGGACTTTACCCCCGGACACCGGTGCTGTACCCATCGGGCTGACGACGCGGCCGTGGGGAACGGACCGCACCACCTCAGGGACCGCAGCCGCTGAGACTCACCCGGCCACCCGAGGGAACCGCGCTAGTTTCCCTGAGGTTGTCGAGGCCCGCCGGAGGCCCGGCTCTTCATCACAGTTTTTGATCTTGATCTTGCTTGTGGCTCTTGATCTTGCTCTTGATCTTGCCCGTGCTGTTGATCTTGCTTGTACCCCTTGTTCTGACTTGCTGGAGTTGAAGAGGCCTGAGGCGGGGCGGGGTTGTGAACACCGGAACCGGCAGCCGACACACAGACTCGCCGCCCCGAACCCCGAACCGGCACAACTATGACCGAAGGCCGTAAAAATCGCCTTTCAACCCACACCCTAACCGCAACCCGGCTCACAAACCCCAGCCCCCAACAAACTCCACCCGCCAACGGATCCCGCCCGCCGATCGGCACATCGCGAACCACATCGCGAACCACATCGCGAACCACATCGCGCACTCCCGAGCAAAGCGCGAACTCCCAGGCAAACGTTGCCTGACACGGCACTAGAGATTGGTAGTGGCCGGTCTGGATGCAGGGGTGAAGCCCGCTTCCCTTAGCCGGGCGTCCAGTTTCATCAGGCTTCTCTTCGGCCGTCGGGGGGCGTTCACGCTGGGTCCAGCGCGGCCGTCGATCAGGTGTACCGCCTCCGCGCTGGTCGCCGTGGCGGCGCTCGGGTCGAGGAAGTCGAGGAAGGAGCGGGCCCACAGGCCCACGTCGTGGGTCATCACCTGTCGGTGCAGGGTCCGCATACGCTTCCGCTCTTGCTCCGGGTCCATGGTCAAGGCCTGTTCCAGAGCGTCTGCGACACCGTCCAAGTCGTGTGGGTTGACCAGCAGGGCACCCTCGGCCAGTTCGGCCGCCGCTCCGGCGAACTCGGAGAGCACCAGTGCCCCGTCCAGTCCGTGCCGGGTGGCGACGTACTCCTTGCACACCAGATTCATGCCGTCCCGCAGCGGCGTGACCACCATGACGTCGGCCGCGCTGTACAGCGCGACGAGCTCGTCCCGGTCCATCGACTGGTGGAGGTAGTGCACGATCGGGCGGCCGACCCGGCCGAAGTCGCCGTTGAGCTGCCCGACCTGTTCCTCGATGCTGCGTCGCATCGCCTGGTACTGGCCGACCCGCTCGCGGCTCGGGATGGCGAGCTGGACCATGGCCACCGACTCCGGATCCACCCGGCCCGATGCCAGCAATTCGCGCAGGGCCCGTAGCCGGACGTCGATGCCCTTGGTGTAGTCCAGCCGGTCCACCCCGAGGAGGAGGCGGCGGGGATTGCCCATGTCCGAACGGATCTGCTGGGCGCGGTCGGTGGTCCGGGGGCTTTGTGCCAGTTCGTCGAAGCCTGCGGCGTCTATGGAGATGGGGAAGGCCCCGACCCGGACCTGACGGCCGTCGAACGGCACCGACCCGGGGCGATTCCGGACCCTGACAGCGGCCTTGGTCGGTTCCAGACCGAGCAGCCGCCCGGCGAGCCACAGGAAGTTCTGGGCCCCCTGGGGCATCTGGAATCCGATGACGTCGGCGCCCAGCAGCCCGCGTACGAGCTCCGTCCGCCAGGGCAGCTGCATGAACAGCTCGACGGGCGGGAACGGTATGTGCAGGAAGAAGCCGATGCGCAGGTCGGGGCGCTGCTCCCGGAGCATGGCCGGAACCAGTTGGAGCTGGTAGTCCTGCACCCACACGGTCGCGCCCTTGGCGGCGGCGGCCGCGGCGGCGTCGGCGAACCGCTGGTTGACCGCCACGTAGCTGTCCCACCAGGACTTCTTGAAAACCGGCGGGACGACGACGTCGTGGTAGAGCGGCCAGAGCGTGGCGTTGGAGAAGCCCTCGTAGTAGTCCCGGACCTCGGCGTGGGACAGCTTGACCGGATGGATAGCCAGGCCCTTGTCCTCGAACGGGGCCAGGTCCATGTCGGCGCGGCCGGGCCAGCCGACCCAGGCACCGTGCCGGCCGCGCAGGAACGGCTCCAGCGCGCTCACCAGACCGCCGGGGCTGGGACGCCATCTCTGGGTACCGTCGTCAAGCTGATCCAGATCGACCGGCAGCCGGTTGGCGACCACCAGGAAATCCGCACCGTCCATCGTCTTCACACCCACGAAACCAAACGCCTCTCAGTTCGTCTCCCCGGCGTGCACCGGGAACCGGCGGGCCGCTGCGGATGCGACTCGCACTATGTGAATTGCGTGCTCCAGCAGTGCAGAAGGTGCCTGTGAGCCGACCGCGCTTTCAGCCAGCGGGTCGGCACACCGGACTGGCCCGATGTGCGAAGGAGTCGGCGGATGGTTGCGGCTTCATCGTCGTTCCCATCGTGCCTTCGGCAGGTCACTGGAGACGATCTGCTGCCCGGTTCGCTGCCGGCTAAACGGTAGAAATGCCAGCCGTCGCGTGGTAGGTGCTGCGGCGGCCACGCACTCGGCCGTCTTCTTCCAACCCCGCGGCGCCACCGTGGCCCGCCGATCCGGGTCTTCTGACCGGCAGGGATCGCGATAGTTAGCCCAAAGGGAGTACGAGTGGATGCGCCGCCAGTACGCCCGGCCTTGACTGTGACGCGGGGAATCCGGGATCCGCGATGAAGCCGCGGGACCGTCGCTAGTTGGAGGTCGACGTCATGACGGGTAGAGAGCAGTTCCTCGGAAAACAGATGGTGGGGCGCGATGGACAAGAGATCGGTGCCATCGACCGCGTATTCGTCAACGACATCACGGGCGAACCGGACTGGGCCACGGTGCGCATCGGCGTGCTCCGCCGTGAACACGTGGTGCCGCTGGAGGGCGCTCAGCTGAGCGGCGACGCGATCCGGGTTCCGCATTTCGAGGCCACGATCAAGAACTCCCCGAAGCTGGACTTCGACGACCACCTAGGCCCGGAGGACGTCGCGGCACTCGCCAAGCACTACGGCACCACGGCTGCGTCCCCCGAGGAGAGCATGAACGGCGGGTCGCCGCAGCGGACGGAAGGCCAGATGCGGTCCAGGGCCGCGGCGGAGACGGGCGGCCAGACCCGGCAGGACGTGCGAAGCGGCACGAGCGGGGACATGAGTGGGGGCACGAGCGGGGAACGGACCGCTGAGAACATCCAGGTCCCGCAGGACCTTCACCGCGAAGCGACACTCGACGCGACGCGCTACGGTGAGCGCCTCCACGTGGCCAAGGAGAACAGAGAAGCCGGACGGGTCAGGCTGCGTAAATACGCGGAGCAGACCCCCGTGGAGCAACGCGTGGAACTGCACCACGAGACCTATGAAGTGGTGCGTGTCGCGATCGACGACCCAGCCCAGGGCCCGGGGAAGCATGGCGACTGGAGCGAGCAGGTCGAGGAACTCGTGCTCTTCGACGAGCAGGTCCACGCCACCAAGGAGGTCGTGCCGCTGGAGCGGATCGTCATCAGGAAGAAGGTGATCAGCGAGGAGAAGGTCATCCGGGACACCGTCCGCACCGAGCAGTTCGAGATCATCGAACCGGACAGTGCTCGGGGCAGGGCCGGTGTGATGGGCGCTGACAAGCAGGCTGACAAGCAGGCGATGGCAGACGAGCCGAAGCGAAGCTGAGGGTTCGGACTCGCGGAGTCACCGCTCAACAGCCCCCTGACACGGCTCACACCGAGATCCTCGTCTAGCGGGAGCCGGACCTGGTCATGGGGTGGTCACCATCCGATCCGGTCTGATCTGGTCTGATCCGATCCGGTCTGATCCGATCTGATCCGATCGATCTCGCTCAGGGTCCAGCCGTCCGCGCTGGACCCTGACGGTGCGAGTTGACGCAAAGAGCAGCCGAATCTGAGTTCGCCGGGCATGGGGTGCCCGGCATATCCGAATCGTCGTTGATTCTCGGTCGCCACCGCGCGGGTTCGGCGACACGCGTCACCGGATCGGCGCAACGCCGCTAAGAGCGTCGAGCTCGCTTCGCCGGCCCCGGGCCCCGCACTCAGCGCGCTCTGCCGAGCGGTATTGAGCCTGCTCAGCGCCTTCAGTGGGCTGCCGCCGTCACCAAGCAAAGAGCCGTGTGACGGGTTCACCGCAGCACACCTCCCGCACCGGCAGGCAAAAATCTATCGTGGCTGAGGTAGACATGGTGCACCTACGTGGGTAGTGTTTGTGACGTAACCACAGCATCAAAGATGCGCGGCAGACACGAACTGGCGCGCGAGCAGGACGGCAATGGGGTTCTGGCGCCAGCAGTGCTGGTGGGCGCCGGGACCGACGGCCGGGTCGAACAAGACCCGGGGCTGCCGAGAAGTACCGCAAGTGCAGTACGCAGTACCGCAAGTGAAGTCGCAGTATCCGGTTGGTACGACACGAGAGAACAGGAGCGAACACCATCAGGATCGCCCGGACGGCATGTCGTGTCCGGGTGGGCAGTTCAGGCCCCGGATTGGAAGGTGGTCCCCGGTCAGCAGTCCGAGATCCCCGCGCCCGCGCTATATCAAGGCGGATCCGCGGATCAGTAAGCCGGCGTGTTTTGTCGGTACGTAGATGGTGTTGAAATTCCCTAGGGCCCGGTGCCATTCGGCACCGGGCCCCTCATGGTGTCCTGCCGCATAGCAGACAGAAGAGGTGCAAGTGACAGGCAGTGCAGGAACCACCCCGGCCGGCCGGCTGGACGACGACGACTACCCCGCCTTCACCATGGGCCGGGCCGCGGAGATGATCGGCGCCACCCCCGCGTTCCTGCGGGCCCTGGGCGAGGCGAAACTGATCACCCCGCTGCGCTCCGATGGCGGCCATCGCCGCTACTCCCGCTACCAGCTGCGGATCGCCGCCCGCGCCCGCGAGCTCGTCGACGCGGGCACCCCCATCGACACGGCCTGCCGCATCATCATCCTGGAAGACCAACTCGAAGAAGCCCTCCGGGTCAACGAGGAACTACGCCAGAACAGCGGCGACCCGCAGACTTCCGGAAGCGCCTGACCTCAACGGATACGTGATACGGCGCGGACCTGCTGATGGAGTGGCGGACCGAGAGACCGGGAATGAACCACCGATCGACTGCACACCATCCGTCCGGCGTCAGAACACGTCCGGCGCGACTGTGGCGCCGGACGTGAGGTCGGCAGGTGAAAGGCGGTGTGCCGGCGGGTCGGGCAGCACCACTCGGGAGGTAATGCCCGGGCCGGGGCTGACGTGCAGGAGTTCGCCGGAACGCAGCAGTCGCCATGCGGGGTCCTCGTCCAGCCGCTCGCTGGCCACGACCACCGACGCGGCGTCGCTGAGGTCGTCGGCGTGGACCCGCAGCCGACCGTCGCTCCCGGCCTGGTCCAGATGCCGGCGTCCATGCTGACCACCGGCCTGGCGGTCCAGGACATACAAGCCGTGGGCATCCGGATAGCGCAGCGCCCACAGGTCCTCGCCGCTGATCATGACGATGTTGAGAGCGAACAGCGGCAGGTGGCCGGCCACCCACCGGGCCGCGGTTTCCAGGCCGGTCGTCACATCGCCGCCGGCAGCCTCCGTCTCGCGGTTGACGAGAGCGAAGAACCGCTCGGAGTCGGTATCGCCCCGCACTTCGTCCATCGACGAGCCGAGGTGCCGCTCAAGCAGGTCCATCCCCTCGATGACACCGTTGTGGGCCAGCATCCGTCCATGCGCGCTGAACGGATGCGTGTTCCGTTCTTGTAGCCCACCGGTAGTGGCGTATCGGACGTGCGCGATGAACGTCGAGGAGCTGGCGGTCTGCGCCGCCTCAGCGAATTGCCTGTCCGCGTAGGCCGCGATGGGCGCCTTGCGGACCACGGGGGTGCCGTCGGGCTCGAAATATCCCAGCCCGGTCCCGTCGGGATCGCGTCGGCTCTGGTCTGTGAGACTGTCAGGCGCCTCCAGCAGCCAGAACGTCGCCCGGACCCGCTGCGGGGAACTTGCCAAACCGAACAAGCGGCACATCACGATCTCCTGACGACAACGGCTTCGGCGACCACACCGGCACAGGTTCTAGAGAACCTGTACCCGCTACGTGGCCGCTGCGCTCGGCACCCTGGGCACCGACTTACCTGGTGAACCGTTCCTCGACCTTCGGCCGGCTATCTCGGAATCACCATCTGCCGTACCACCGACGCCGGCCACCGGACCCAGGCGGCGGATCCTCCGGAGACGCGGTGGCGAGATTCCGGTTTGGAACCCGGCAACGGGGTCACCCGGTGATGCGGTGCACGAGCAGATCGCGCGCCACGACATCGCCGGCGGCCTGATCGCCGACGAACCCCGACTCGCGGCCGACGTGGCATTCGGGGCCGCGGCCACCGAGTTCTTGCAGAGGAGTAGGGGCGGACGTGCCTCACAGCGGGCCGGTAGCCGTCACCGGCTGGCCTTCATCGCTGCCGCTGCTGCGGGTGACGCAGCCGCACCACGCCAAGCGGCGCGACGTCACGTGACGCCGGATGGCGCATACCGCGGTAGAACCGCGCCGCGCCGCCGGCGAGCGGGATCGCGAGCGGGAGTCACACCGGGGTTCAGACCAGCGAACCGGGCCCCGGACAAGGGCAATGTCCGGGGCCCGGTTCACACGTCGGCTACTTGTTGAGATGCTGCTTGGCTCGCGCAGCCACCTGCTCGGCCTTGCCCTTGACCTCCAGGCTTTCGTCGTCGGTGACGGCCCCGGCTACTTCCTTGGCTTTGCCCTTGGCTTCGTGGCCCACGTTCTTCGCGGTGTCCTTGGCCTTGTCGGCCGCATGCGCGGCGTGGGCCTCGGTTTGATCGGCCCGGCCCTCAGCCTGCACGCGCTCGTTGCCCGTGACCTTGCCGGCAGCCTCCTTGGCCTTGCCCTTCGCGTCCTTGGCGGCATGCTTGGCCTTATCGGCGATACTCATAACGAATCCCTTCTCATCCCTGCGGAGCGTCCTCGTAACCCGGCCGGCGGGTGTGAAACGGGGTATCCGCCGGATTCACGCACGAGGTCTCGAAAAGCTGTCCGGGTCGGCGGCCAGCCAGTCCGCGGACCAGTCCCGTGGCACCTCGGCCAGCAGTTCGCCCGGTTCGAGCCAGTCGAACAGCTCGGCGTAGGTCCGCACGGTGTTCTGGTCGGTGCGGCGAAGCAGATGCGCCGGGCGGAGGTCACGCGGTTCTCGCAGTCCCATGGCCGCGATGATCTGCTGAGCCTGGGCCACAGTGTTCTGCTGGTAGCGGCGGACGCGCTCGGTCTTGTCGGCGACATCGAGCGCCCGCGCACGCCCCGGGTCCTGGGTGGCCACCCCGACGGGGCAGTGGTTGGTGTGGCACAGGCGTGACTGGATGCAGCCGGCGGCCATCATCATCGCCCGGGCCGAGTTGGTGTAGTCCGCGCCCTGGGCGACACGCTTGACGATGTCCATCCCGGTGGCCACCTTGCCGCTGGCGCCGATCCGGATCCGGTCCCGCAACCCGGTGCCGACCAAGGCGTTGTGCACGGTCATGAGCCCATCGGTCAGGGGCTTGCCGACACCGTCCTGGAATTCCAGCGGCGCCGCGCCGGTTCCGCCCTCGGCTCCGTCGACCGTGATGAAGTCCGGCGTGACGCCCTCGGCGACCATGGCCTTGCAGATCGCGAGGAACTCGCTGCGGCGGCCGAGGCACAGCTTGAAGCCGACCGGCTTGCCGTCGGCCAGCTCACGCATCCCCGCCAGGAACAGCACCAGTTCGCGGGGAGTACGGAACACCTTGTGCGCGGGCGGACTGATGCACTTCTCCCCCCGGGGCACCTCACGGAAGCGAGCGATCTCCGCACTCACCTTGTCAGCCGGCAGCACGCCGCCCAGGCCCGGCTTGGCACCCTGGCTCAGCTTCAGCTCGGCGCACTTGACGTGCGGATGGGCGACCTTGTCGCGGAACTGTGCGGGATCGAAGTCACCGTCGGGGGTACGGACGCTGAAATAGCCGCTGCCGATCTCCCAGATCAGATCGCCGCCGCCTTCCAGGTGGTAGGGCGTCAGCCCGCCCTCGCCGGTGTCGTGCGCGAAACCACCGCCTTTCGCGCCGGCGTTCATGGCCCGGATGGCGTTCGCGCTCAGCGAGCCGAAGCTCATCGCCGATACGTTCAGCAGCGCCATGTCGTACGGCTGAGTGCAGTCCGGGCCGCCCACGCGGACCCGCGGCGGGTCGTCATCGGGAGTGAGGGGGACGGTGGCGTGTTCGACGAACTCGTAACCGGGCTGCGTCACGTCCAGCTCGGTACCGAACGACGTCTCCTCGTGGATGCCTTTGGCCTGCTCGTACACGACAGTGCGGGTGTCGCGGTCGAAAGGCCGGCCGTCGTAGTCGCGCTCGATGAAGTACTGCTGCGCCTCCGGCCGGATCGCCTCCAGCAGATAGCGCAGATGCCCCAGTAGCGGATAGTTCCGCAGCACCGCGTGGCGTCGCTGGAGGACGTCGTAAACAGCCACCGAGGCGAGCGCGCCGAACAGCACTACAGCGAACAGCCACCACAGCGAAACAGCGACGGTGGCCCAAACGCTCACCGCCGCGACAAGGAAGAAGACGACGGGGACACTGCCGACCGAGAACCGCATTCGCATAACCAACCTCTTTCCGCATGGACGGCGGGCGCCCGGCCGACGCACGCCCCGCGTTCAAGGCCGGGGTCTCTGCCGCACTCAGTGCCGCGTGAGCGCCACCATGCGCACCAGGGCCGAAACGACCAGAACTATCCCGAAGGTCAGGACGGTGACGCTCGCCGCCAGGGCAGTGCTGCCGAGGACGAGGACACCCGTCCCGAAAATGAGTACCGCGGCCACGGTGCAGGGCACGATGGGTGTGGACACCGAACCGTGTTGCCTGCTCACGGTTGTCTCCACTCTCATGAGGGGCTCCGTGTGTCCGCAGACTGCGGGGTTAAACCAGGGGCCAGGTCGTACGCCGCGGCGGTGCCGCACTTCGGGGATGACGTCGTGGCCGGCTCACAGGTCGTGGTGAGCCGGGATCAGTGACTTTTCGGCCCAGGCCAGAAAAGGCTGCCGGGTGTCGCCGCCGACCTGCGCGAGCGCCACCTCGGCGAAGCCGGCCTGGGCGAACGGCCGCACCGCTTCGACGAAGCCCTCCACCGAATCCCGCACGGACCGGACACCTTCGGCCGGGAGCAGGGCGATGACATCGCCCTGCTCGCCGCGGACAGGGTTCCGGCAGAGTCCTGATATCCCGCCGAGAATATCCCGATTCGCCGGCCGGAGTTGTTTGGCGGCCACCGCTGCGGCCATAAGGCGGATTCAGGAACATTGTCAGCGGTGAGGGAGAAACCATCATGAATTCGCCTTTTTCCCACAATTCCGGAAGCGAAGAGCACTCCGACCGGACCTGGGGTCTGGGTCTGCCCTGGGGTCCGCCGGCGGAGCTTGACGAGCTGGTCGACCGCCTGGGCCGATGGGTCGATCGGGCCACCGGAGGACGAGGCCGGGGTGCACGCTGGACGCCTGTCGTCGAGGAGGACGAGACCGCGGGCACTTATCGGGTCCGCGTGGAGCTGCCCGGGATCCCGCGTGACCGGGTCTTCGTCGAAGTCGAGGGTCACCAGCTGTGTGTCCGTGGCGACCTGGAAGAGGGCGCGGCGGGCGCGAACAGCTACTTGGCAGCCCGGGCGGGAAGCTTCGCGTTCCGCACAACGCTTCCGGCCGATGCGGATCGTGAAGACGTGCGTGCCGATCTGGCAGACGGCGTCCTGACCGTCACGGTGCCCCGCTCCGGACCGACGTCGCGCACGACAGTCCCGATCAGCGGTAAGTGACGGTTCGGCGTCCGGCCGACCGACGTACGCCGCGCCCGCCGTCGCCCAGGCAAGGGAGCCTGGGCGACGGCGGGCGCGCGATCCCGGAAAGCACAGACGGCAGCCGGGGCGTGCTAGCGCCGCCGCATCATCATCACGACAAGGACGATGATGAGTATCAAGACCACGGTGCCTACGCTGATGTACATCTGAGCCTCCTGGGCATCTGGTTTCCGTCTCTGCGTTCGAACCGGCCCCTTATGACCACGTAGCCGTCGAGTAACCAGGACTCGTGAACGAATCCGGCGCGCAACGGCGCTCGGTCGGGTGAGCTCGGTCACGGACAGCCGGAGCCCACTGCGCACGCGGCGCGAGATGACGGAAGATCGACGCCCCGTGCGACGGGAGCAGCAAGTGAGCGCCCGCCGGTCGCAGATCGGGCCGGACTCAGCCGGACTCAGCCGGACTCAGCCGGACCCGACCGGCTCCCGGCCCGCAGTTCTCCCGCGACTCATGCGCCGCATTGAGCGCCCGATCCTCCAGCTCGCGGCAGGTGAGTGCGGCAGCGCTGGTGATCGCCGCCGCCGAAAGTCGTCGCCGTGCCTGGTGCGCGAGCGCTGCCCGCCCATACCGTCATCACGGTCGCCTGCCCTGTCACCGCGGGCCGGCGGCTTCGGCGCCGCTGCCTTCCCGGCTCTGGTCGGCGATGAGGGCCGCCAGTTGATCGGGCGAGGCGGCGCGGAAGATGTCGAGCAGGGTGAAGTTCATGCCCGTGCGCTCTTCCAGGCGTGCCAGCAGGTCCAGTGCGAGGAGCGAGTTTCCGCCGATATCGAAGAAGTCGTCGTCGGGGGCCACGTCGCTGACCTCCAGGAGTTCGCCTATCAACGCTGATATCTCCGGTGCTGTCACCTGGTGCCTCCTGCTGCGGGTCAGGCCTCACGGGCCGGCTTGCCGGTGTGCTCAAGGTCCAGCATCGCGATCGGCTGCTCAGCGGATCGCGGCGGCCTCCTGAGCCGAGAGCTCCGCGGCCAGCCGGGTGAGATTGTCCGACAGTGCCTGTGAAAGCTGCTCGATGGTGGCTTCCTCGTAGACTTCGGTGCTGAATGCGAGCCCGAAGGCCAGGCGCCCGTCGCGTATCTCGGCCGATATCTTGATTTGGTAGGGCTGCTCGCCGACCTGCGCCACCGGACTTCCCGCGGGCAGTTTGGCCGGATGGAACGGGGCCTGCATGATGTCGTTGCTGATGTCCCGGCCTTGGTAGTTCAGGTAGAGCTCGCGGCGTGGCCAGGCGGAGAGCCTGTTGCGCAGTTCGGGGTCGCGTGACAGGTACCTGAGTTCCGACCAGCCTGTCTCGTGTTGACGGAACGTGCGGACCTGGCTGACGACGGAGCGCAGCATCGGCAGTCCGTCGGCGATGCCGTCCGAGGAGATGATGTGCGGGTCCGCGGTGTTCAGCCAGCCGACCAGGCGTGAGGTGTCCGTGCCTGAGGGCAGCGGGTCACGGCCGTGGCGGCATATGTCGATGGCGAACGTGGTCGCCCAGCCTGTCTCTCGGAGCGACTGGGCGAGCGAGGCGAGCAGCATGTCCTCGACCGAGCAGTCGAAGCGGGCGACCGACGTCGTCAGGACCCGGGTTCTCCCCTGATCGAGGGAGGCCTTGATCTGCTTGATGTGGCGCAACTGGCGCGAGCCGTCTGGCTGGTCTTTGGGGAGCGGGGCGATGGAGTTCCAGGGCTGCGCGGCCCAGAACCGGCTGATCGCGTCGGCGGCGGGGCTGTTCACCTGGCGGTGCAGGTCCTGCAGGTGGCCGAGGTACGAGCATGGCTCGGGGAGGCCGGCCGTCGGCCGGCCGGCCAGCCGCGCCAGGTACTCGTCCTGGATCTCCTCCAGCAGGACCGAGATGGAGATGCCGTCGCAGACGAGGTGGTGCACGTCCATCACGAGCCAGCCGGGCTCCGTCTCGCCGCGGTTCAGGAACAGGAAGCGGATGAGGGGTCCGGTGGCCAGGTCGAATCGGTGGTGGAACCTGTCGACCCGGAGGTCCATTTCCTGGAGCCACCCGGTCGAGCGCGTGTCGATGGCGACTTCCTCGTACCAGGCCTCTGCGGAGCCGGCGGGCTGCTGCCGCCAGCCGTCCGCCGACTGCGCGAACCGCATTCGCAGGGCCTCATGCCGGCTCAGCACGCGCTCGGTGCCGTCGCGGAACATCTCGAAGGAGAAGCCCGGATCGACTTCGAGCGGGACCGTGAGGTTGAAATGCGCCGGGTCGAAGTACGTCGGATCGTCGAAGCGCGAGTCGAAGAAGCGTGCCTGGAGCGGCATGAGCGGGTAGGTGCTCTCCGTGTGCACCTCGCTCGCCGGGCCTGTCGCGGCGCCGGCCGGGCTCAGCTCGGCCAGGGCGTCGATGGTCTGCCAGACCATCAGGTCCTTGACGGTGAAGTCGAAGCCCGCCCGCCGGGCCCGCGCCACGAGGTGGACGGCCGACCGGCTGTCGCCGCCCAGGTCGTAGAAGCTGTCGTCGAGGCTCACCTCGGGCAGCCCGAAGATCTCCCTCCAGATCTGCGCCAGGGTTTCCCGCGCCCGCTTTGCCGACTGAGTCACTTCCCTTAGCCTTTCAGCTCTTGCGCGCCTGTGAGGAGCCGGCCGAGGGCAGAACCTCCGGCAGGGCCCGGCAGACCGCCGACCCCTGCTCGTAGATGTAGAAATGCCCTCCGGGGAACGTCCGCACGTCGAAGCGGCCGCTCGTCGCGTGTTGCCACTCCGCCAGCCGGCCGGGAGCGATCGCGTCGTCCTCGTCGCTCCCGAAAGCGGTGATCGCGAACTTCTGCCGCGTCCGCCCGGACGGGAACACATAGCTTCCCGCCGCCCGGAAGTCTGCCCGCATGCTGGCGACCACCAGCTCTGCGATGCTTTCATCGGCGAGATACGACTCGCTCACCCCCTCCATGCCCGACAGTTCCTTCTTGAACTGCGGCAGCGGAAGACCGGCGAATTCCAGGGCGTCCGAATCCGCGGTCGCGGGGAAGTGCTGCGAGCTCACGACCAGGCCCAAATTGTGTTCAGCGTCGTAGGTCTCCGCCAGCCTGCACGTGAGCTCGTATGCGATCAGGGCACCGCTGCAGTGGCCGACGACGAGGATGCTCTCCGCCTGTAGGGCGCAGACCGGGTCGTAAAGGGAGTCCGCCATCGCCTCGATGGTCGTCAGCGGCTCCTCGATTATCCTGCTTTCCCGGCCGGGCAGCCGGGCAGCCCATATCGACGCTCCCGCGACCGGCTGGCCGCGCCAACTGTTGAACGCGGACGCGCCCGCGCCCGCATGGGCGATGCAGATGACCGAGATCGAGTTGTCCGACTGGCGATCCAGCCTGACAAGACTCTTTTCCTTACGCACCATGGCCTTTCCCCCCAGTAAACTGATCTCGACGGCCGATCGCGTGCGGATCAGCCCGAACCGGATCACCACTCTCGCCCGCTGGATCCACGCCGTCACACCAGGCGTTCGCTGCCGAGCCGTGGCTGGCGCTGGTCCCCGTTCCCCGCTGGAACCGCGACCGCGGGCCGGTCGAGCCCGTAATGCTCGCGCAGGGTCCTTCCGGCGTACTCCGAACGGAACAGCCCTCTTTTCCGCAGGAGCGGCACCACCTCGGCGCAGAACACGGAAAGCCCCGAGGGCAGCACCGCCGGCATGATGTTGAACCCGTCCGCCGCGCCAGCGGAGTACCACGCCTCCATTTCGTCCGCGACCTGTTCGGGTGTGCCGGTGATCGTCAGGTGCCCGCGGCCGCCACCGAGGCGGCCGATGAGCTGCCGCACGGTCAGGTTCTCCCGCCTGGCCAGGTCGACCACGAGCGAGAAGCGGCTCCTGGCCCCCTCGACCGATTCCTCGGGCGGCAGGTCGGCGAACGGCAGCGGGCCGTCCAGCGGCAGTGCCGACACCGGCACTTGGAGCAGGGACGCCAGTTGCCCCTGCGCGTACTCCTGGCTGATCAGCTCGCTCAGCGAGGCCTCCAGCGCCCGGGCCTCGGCCGTGGTGGACCCGATGATCGGCACCAGCCCCGGCAGGATCTTCACCTTCGACGGATCCCGCCCGAACGCGGCCGCCCGCGCCTTCAGGTCCTCGGCGAACGCCCGGGCCCCGGGCAGCGTCTGTTGGGCGGTGAACACCGCTTCGGCGTACCGCCCGGCGAACTGCCTGCCCTCCTCCGAGGATCCCGCCTGCACGAGCAGCGGGTGCCCCTGCGGCGGGCGCGGGACGTTGAGCGGCCCGGCGACCGAGAAGTACTCGCCCACGTGGTCGATGGGGCAGACCTTCGACTCGTCGGCCCATATCGCCGCGGCCTTGTCGCCCACGATGGCGTCGTCGGCCCAAGAGTCCCAGAGCTTGAACGCCACCTCGACGAACTCGGCCGCGCGGGCGTACCGCGACGCGTGCGAGGGCAGGTCCGACAACCCGAAGTTCCGTGCCGCGGGCAGGTCCGGCGAGGTGACCACGTTCCACCCGAAGCGCCCGCCCGACAAGTGGTCGAGCGAGGCCAGTGTCCTGGCCACGTTGTACGGCTCGTTGTAGGAGGTGGACACCGTCGCGATCAGCCCGATCCGCTCGGTGACCGCGGCCAGCGCGGTCGCCAGCGTCAGGGGCTCGAGCATCCCCCACGGGCGCCGCCGCACCGGCCCCGGCAGATGGGGGGAGTCGGCCAGGAACAGGGAGTCGAACGCCGCGTCCTCGGCGATGCGGGCCACATTCTGGTAGTGCGCGAGGTCAATGCTGGCGTACGGGTCGCTCTCCGGCAGTCGCCAGGACGCCTCGTGGTGCCCCGTGGTCATCACGAATACGTTCAGGTGCATGACAGGCTGGTCCTTCCCTGGAGTGACGTGAAGTCCGGGGCCGCGACCACCGGCATGGCCCGGGAGAAGTGGTGATCATTGTCGGCCGCTGCCGCCATCCTGGGAAGAGCGATTGAGGGTGCTGATAACCGGTGCGACCTGCGGTGATGATGAACCATGGCGTTGCGGCTGGTCTACCTGTCGATGAGTCGGGCCTTCGCTCGGCTGCGGCTGGGGAGGCGCGATCCGGTCGATCTCGCCGCTGCCGGGCGAATCCTGCTCAGGTGCGGGCTCGACGGCCGGGGCGCGGGCGAGGTGCCGGGTGTCGCGCACGGCCAGCGTCGCCGCGGTCGCCAGGAAGAACACGGCGGCGACGGCCAGCAGCGACGTCGCCGAACCGATCCGCAGGAGCACGGCCGCCAGCGCGTAGCCCAGCGGGCGGCCGGCGGTCGAGCCGAGCATGTCGAACGACGACACCCGGGACAGCGCCGGCCCGGGCACCTCTTGCTGGAGCGCGGTGTACCACAGCGCGTCGGGGAAGGAGATGACCAGCCCCATCAGGAAAGCGGCGCCGGTGAGCACCGGCGAGGGCGCGTTCAGGGCCAGCGCCACGATCAGCGGGATCGCCGCGAACTGCATAGCGCGCGGCCACCGCAGCAAGTAGCGGGTGGTGAGCCGGAGCGCGAGGGCGTTGCCGCACAGGGAGCCGATGCTCATAGCGGCCACCACGACGCCCCATTGCAGAGCGCTGCCATGCTTGCTGTGCAGCTGTGCCGGGCCGAGGACCACGAAGATGGCGTAGACCAGGTTGAACAGCGAGAAGTAGGCGACACTCGTCCACAGCCAGGTGCGCTTTCGCACCTCTTGCCAGCCTTCGCGGACGTCTTCGCCGAACCGGCCCCCGGTGCGCTGCGAACTCGGCAGGCGCAGGCTCGACAGCAACAGGGAGCTGCCCAGGTAGGTCCCGCCGTCGATTATCAGGGCCCAGCCGGGGCCGATCGACACCGCCAGTACGCCGGCGATGAGCGGGCCGATGCTGGTGGTGACATCGTTGGTCACCGCGAGCAGCGCACTGGCCTGCTGGAACATCCCCGGCGGCGCCGTCGCCTTCGTCAGGCCCAGCCGCGCCGGGGCGTTGAACGCGCTGGCCACCCCGTTGAGGACCTGCAAGGCCATCAGGGCCGCGAGCGGGGCGTGGCCGGTCAGCAGGCAGATGCCGAACGTGGTCTGGGCGAGGAACCGCGTCGCGTCGGTCGTCATCATCACCCGGTGCCGCGGCAGCCGGTCGGCCCACACCCCGCCCACCACCATCAGCGCGAGCTGGGGCGCGGAATACGAAGCGAGCACCAGGCTCAGCGCCGCCGCCGAACCGGTGACGTTCAGCACGCCGAAGGTCATCGCCACCGGGGCCAGCGCCGTGCCGGTCATCGACACCGCCTGCGCCGTGAACTGTCGCCGGAACGTCTTGTGGGCCAACGGACGCAGTGCGGTGGCGAAACGCATCTGAAAAACGTATCAAACTTCTGATTCGATCGACACCCGTCGGATCCGGGCCCGGTTCACGTCCGCCTCCGCGTTCGGGCCGGTCCGCGCCGGGTGAATGCATACCCTGCGATACATGCCTTGACGCCCGCTGGGGCCTCTGCAAAGATCAGTGTTCGAATACTGTTTGGGTGCCGTTGGGGCGAGTGGGCGGTTTGGACGCGGCTCGCCGCGCGGTTCACGCACCGGCACCCGGGGCGAACCTTCGACTCGATGTACAGCAGAGCTCTGATGCGGGCACACCGGTGCTGCTCGCGTCCGGGGGGCTGTTGCCGCTGGGGGAGGCAGGATTGTCGATCACATCACCGCATCCGATCCATGATCGCAGCTACCACGTGCTCGACCGTGCGCGCTTCGAGCCCGCCGGATTCCAGGGGCTGGACCGGTCGGCCGGCGCCGCCGGCGGCCTGAGCCGGCTGCGCCAGGTCGAGCTGGACCGCCGATGGCGTGCGCGGTACGTGCGGGGAGTGCGCGGGTCCGAGTTGGTAGCCGCGGTACCCGTATACACACCCGTCGGCTCCTCCTGGCCGGACGCCGCCTACGACCCACGGAACTGGGGCCTGGACCCCGGCCTGACCGACTCGCTGCCCGCGGACCGATGCCTGGTCGTCGGCGGTGTCTACGACCAGCGGTCGGGCTTCCCGGTCCGGCTGGACCCGGCCGGCCAGAACGCCCGCGACGTGCTCGTCGCCATCGCCGGGGTCGCCGCCGCCGAGCAGCGCGCACTGGTCTTCCCCTATGCCTACAACCGCGCCCGGCGCGCGCTTGACGCGGTCACCGACGGATTCCACTGGACCGGCCTGGCCCGCGAGTCGCACTTCCGGGACGTCGAGGATCCGGACCGGCCGATGAGCTCACGGGTGCGCGGCGTGCTGCGTCGCGATCTGCGGCTGATCGAGGCGGCGGGGCTGGACACCTCGGTCACGGACTGGGCAACGGCCGAGGCGGTCGCGGCACCGCTCATCGCCGAGCACAACACCCGCAAGGACGTGCCGGACCACGCGGAGTTCGTCCGGATGCGCTACCGGCAGTGGACCGAGTGCCCCGACGTCGAACTCGTCGTCTTCTCCGCCGCCACGGCGTCGGTGGCCGGCGTCTTGACCGCGATCGTCTGGCACGACCAGTTGGAGCTCTACGAGATCGGGTTGCCGCAGAGCCAGGACAGCGAACGGATCGCCGTGTATCTGGACTTGATGTTCCACCAGCCGCTGGCTTACGCGCGTCGGCGCGGGCTCAGGCACATCCGCGCCGGTACGGCCGCCGAGACGCCGAAGAGCTCCCGCGGCGCGGTGTTCGAGGACTTGTCCGGCGGCCTGCTGACGGCCGAGGCGACCCGGGAGCTCGCCGATGCCGGCTAGCCGACCCCGCTTGGCGGTGCTGACCGGCGTCGGTGGTTCGCTGTCCACGCTGGACAGCGCCGCGGCCGCGGCCGACCTGGCCGATCTGGTGTTCCTGGTGGACGCGCGGGAGGCTGCCCGATATCCCGATCTCCAAGCCGTCGCCACCGCGTTGGGCCCGACCGCCGTGGTCGACTTCGGCGACGTCGACGGTTGTCTGTCGGCGGCCCGGTCCGCCGGCGCCGACCGTGCGATCTCCTTCGTGGACCGGCTGTGCGCACTGGCCGCGGCCCTCAACCGGGGTCTGGGGATCGCCGCCGACCGGCCGCCGACCTGGGGGAAGAAGGACGTCCAGCGCGCCCTGCTGCGCGAGAGCGGGGTGTCGCGGGTCCCGGCGGCCCGGGTCGCCGGCGCCGCCGATCTGACGCGCTTCCTGGACGCCCACGGCATGCCGGCGATCCTCAAACCGGTCGGCGGGGTCAGCAGCCGGGACATCTGGCTGCTGCGCGACCCGGCCGAGGCGGCAGCCGCCGTGGCCGCGCTGTGGCCGGACGGGACACCGGGCCCTGCGATGCTCGTCGAACGGTTCCTCGTCGGGGACACCCGGGCGCAGCCGCACCTGGCCGACTACGTATCGGCCGAAGTCTTCCGGTGCGATGGACGGGTCGCGGCGGCCTTCGTCACCGACCGCCTCCGGCCGATGGACCCGTGCCGCGAGACCGGCCTGGTGCTGCCGAGCCTGCTCGCCCCGGACGCGGCCGCGGAAGTGATCGGCACCGCATCGGCGGCGCTGGACGCCGTCGGTGCCGCCGACGGCGCGTTCCACGTCGAGCTGAAACCGCGCGCGACCGGCTCGGAGATCGTCGAGGTGAACGGCCGGCTCGGGGGGTTCATCACCAAGCTCGCCGCCTACGGGGCCGGCGCCGATCTGGGCGCGGCGGCCATCGCCGCGGCGATCGGGCGCCCGCCGGAGCTGGACCTGGCCTGGCGCCGCTGTGTCCTGGTGCTGCTGTTCCAGCCGCCGACATCGGCGCGGCGGATAGCGGCGGTGCCCGAGCGCTCGGCCGTCGCCAAGCTGCCCGGGGTGATCGGCGTGGAGGCCCTGGCGACCGCCGGGACCAACGTCGACTGGCGCGCCGGGAGCGACAGCGCCGTCGCCACTGTGTGGATCGGCGCGGACTCGGCCGACGCGCTGCACACCCGTCTGCTCCAGGTGGCCGAGTACCTCACCGAGACCTTCGTGTTCGTCGGGCCGGACGGCGCGCGGACACTGGACCGGGCATGGCTTGACCAGATCGCCGGAAAGGAAAGCGAGCAGGTATGACCCCGAGTGAGATCGCAGAACTGATGCAGGAGATCGTCGACCTCGACGAGGTCGGCGTCGAGGCCAGTTTCTTCGAGGTCGGTGGGAACTCCTTCCTCGCCCTCACCCTGCTGGCCCGCATCCATGAGCGGACCGGGATCATGCTGAGCCTGCTCGACGTGGTCCGCGCGCCGACCGCGGTGGACGTGAGCGGGCTGCTGGCCCGGCAGGCCGCCGAGGTGGGGGCCGCTGGTGGTGAGTGAGACGGTCACCGTCTGGGACCTGGTCGCGGCGCGGCTCGCCGAAGACCCCGACGCCGTCGCGGTCGGCGGTACCGCCGGCCTGACCTACGCCCGGCTCGGCGCCGCCGTCGCCGAACTCGCCGATCGCGTCGCGGCCGTCGCCCGCCCCGGCAGCCTGGTCGCGCTCGAGGCCGACGCACCGTTGGCCGGCGTGGTGGCGATGTTGGCGGCGGCGCGCGCCGGCTGCGCGCTGATGCCGGTCATCGCCGACAGCCCGCCCCACCATCGCGACATGGTGGCCGCGGACGCGCGGCCCACGGCCGTGATCGGCCAGGCCGCGGACGGCGGGTTCGCCGTGGAGCCGCTCGGCCCGGGCCGGACGGATCTGACCGGCATCGCCTACGTCCTGTACACGTCGGGCTCGACGGGGCGCCCGAAAGGCGTCCTGGTGTCCCAGGATGCCCTCGTTGCCCGGCTGGCCGGACTGGCCAGGACGCCCGGTCTGAGCGCCGGCGAATCCATGCTCGCCATGACGGCGCTGTCCTTCGACATCTCGATGGCCGAGATCCTGCTCGCCCTGACCGTGGGCGCGACGGTCGTCGCCGCGCCGTTCGGCAGCCGGTTGGATCCGACGATCTTCGCCGCGGCGGTCAGCACGTATAAGCCCTCTGTCATCCAGGCCACGCCGAGTTTCCTGCGGCTCGCCCTGGCCGCCGGCTGGGAGGGCGCGCCCGCCAGCCGGATCTGGTGCGGCGGCGAGGCTCTCACCCCGGTGCTGGCGCGGGCTTTGGTGCCCCGCTGCGCCCAACTGTGGAACGTGTACGGCCCGACCGAGGCGACCATCTGGGCTTCGGCCGCGCTGGTCCGGGACGGCGAGGCCATCTCGCTGGGCGAGGCCCTGCCGGGCACCGGCCTGTGCCTGGCCGACCCCGACGGCCGATCGGTGCCGTCCTCGGCCGAGCCGGGCCGCGAGGGCGAGATCCTGATATACGGTGCGGGTCTGGCCGACGGCTACCTGGAACGCCCCGAGCTGACCGCGCAGCGGTTCCGGACCGGGATGACGCCGGACGGCTCAGTGCTCTGCTACTACACCGGCGACCGCGGACGGTACCGGCCGGACGGCACGCTGGAGTTCCTGGGACGCACCGATGCCCAGGTGAAGCTGCGGGGGCACCGCATCGAGCCCGGTGAGATCGAGGCGGTCGTCCAGGAGTGCCCCGGCGTGTCCGAGGCGACCGTGCTCGTCCGGTCCGCGGACCAGCCGGAGCGCGCTCACCTCGTCGCCTTCGTGGTGGCCGCGGCGCCGACGACCGAGAAGGCGATCCGTCGCTGGGTCGCCGAACGGCTGCCGAGCGCGATGCGGCCGGCGCGGATCGTCCTGATGGACGCGCTGCCGCGGACTGCGGCGGGGAAGGTCGATCGGGTGCTGTTGGCGGCTCCGTGACGGCTTTCGTGATGGCTTCTCAGCCATAAGCTGACCGGCTCCCGCCACATTTCCGTGGCGGGAGCCGATCAGCGTGGATCAGCGTGGATCAGCGCGGATCAGCCCCGATCCGGCACCGACCGGGAACCGGCGGCGGCGACGGCGTCGGCCAGGCGCCGGCCTGAGAAGATCTCCTCCGCCGACTCGCCGAACACCTCGTGGCGCGCCGTGCAGTCCGGCCTGCACGGGTGATCCGCGGACACCAGGTGGTATTCGTCGGCGATGGCGATGCTGGCGGCGTCGTCGGTCGGTCCGCCGGATCCGGCGGCCAGGTGATGGATCCAGGCGACCTGCATCGAGGCGAGTTGGAGCGCGATCGGTCGCAGGTGTGGCTGCGGGCCGCCGAACTGGTCCTCCAGCCGGGCGAGATGCTGATCTCCGAGGATCTGCTGCAGGCGGTCGGGGTCGGCGCCGTCGGCCAGCCAGGCCGCGGCCGCTTGCCGGTCCTCGGATTCGGTCGGCCGGGCGTCTCCGGCGAGGAAGGATGCCAGCTCCCGCACCACGCGGTCCGCGTCGGGCACTTCCGGATTGACCAGTACCAGCCGCGGCGTCATCGCGAACCGGCGGGCCGCCTCGCGGGCGATCGGCGCCGCCGCGCAGTAGGCCACGACCACGTCCGGGCGGTCGCCGATGTGCTCTACGACGGCGGCGGCGTATTCGGGCAGGCTCGTCGTGTGCGGCAGGTGCAGATCCAGCGGATACGTACAGCTGAAGCGGTCGTCGCCCAGGAGGATGGACTTGGTCCGGGCGGGCATGGAGGGTCCGGGATAGTCCAGGACGGCGACCGTCGCCGTTCGCGATGACTCAGGCATCGGAGCACCCCGGCTTTCCGTTCGACGCGGCCGGCCGCCTTGTGTCAGGCATCTGCGATCACCGTCGACCTGGTCCGTTTCGCGGCTGTGGCGGTACCGGCCAGGACGTCCTGCGAACTCACCGAACGCGGGTTGTTCTCCGCTCTGCTGCCGGACAGGTCGTCCTGCCAGTCACGGTGTGGAACGTGGAAGTCGCCCAGGCCGTGCAGGTCGAGCAGGCGGTCGATCAGCGTCTCGAGCCGCGCGCCGGTGCCGTCCAGACAGATCTGCTGCAGGTCGCCGATGATGGACCGCAGCGCCTCGGGGCCGTCGGGATGGCGGACGTCGGCGTCGGTCGCCGCCGCGTTGTGCCCGATCAGCCATCGCAGGTGCAGGCCCACGGCCGCGCCGTGGGCGATGCCGTAGCGCGCGGTCAGGGCGTAGGACAGCGCGTGCGCGGCGGTGGTGCGGGAGGTGTTGATCGCGGCGCCGGCCAGTGCGGCACCGCGGGCCAGTTCGGTGCGCAGGTGCGGATCGGCGAAGTCCCCGCGGCTCGTCGCGGCGTCCAGGACCGGGGTGAGCGTCCGCAGCGCGCGGACCGCCGTGTCCCGAGACTCGGCGGTGGCGCGGACCGCCCACGCCGACTCGACCGCTTGCGCCAGGGCGTCCAGGGCGCTCGCGGCGGCGGTGCGGGTCGGCACCGTGGCGGCCAGGTCCGGATCGATGAGGACGTGGTCCGCCTGGGCGCTCGGGTGGTCGAGCGACAGCTTGCGGTGGCCGCTGTAGACCGTCGCGAAGCAGGTGAGTTCGCTGCCGGAGCCGGATATCGTCGGGATCTGGATCAGCAGGGCGGATCTGCTGTCCGGTATCGGGCGGGGGCCGAGCAGATACGTTGCCGGGTCGTCGGTGCCCGCGGCCAGTACCGCGACGCATTTGGCGACGTCCATCGCGCTGCCGCCGCCGATGCCGAGCACGGCGTCGGGGGAGTACTCCCGGGCCAGCGCCACCGCGTCACAGACCTGGGCCACGGCCGGATTCGGGCGCACGCCGGCGAAGCAGCGGACCTCCGCGTCGATGCGGTCGACCACCGCCGCGGCGGCGCCGGCCCGGAAGGATCTGCGGCCGTGGACGACGAGCACCCGGCGGGCTGTGCCGAGTACTTCGGGCAGTTGGTCCAGCACGCCAGGGCCGATGCGTACGTGCGGGTTCATGACGCGCTCCCGTCGCCGGCCTCGGCGACAGGAGCTGTCGCGAGGCTCTTCCTGAAGCGGTCGCTCAGCTCCTGGACGCTCACCGAGTTCGACGCCCGCTCGCCCGTGGGCGCGCCGGACGCGCAGCGCACCACGATGGCGCAAGGTCCGTCGTTCGTGAGGGCCGTACGCAGGGCCGAGCGCAGCTCGTCCGTGGAATCGACGCGCCACGCCCGGCGATAGCCGCACGCCAGCGCCATCCCGGCGAAGTCGGTCTGCTGCCCGCCGGTCCGCTGTCCGCCGGTCGAGTCGTAGACGCCGTTGTCGAAGACGACGTGCGTCAGATTGGCCGGGGCCAGATCGCCGATCGTCGCCAGGGAGCCCGCGTGCATCAACACGGCGCCGTCGCCGTCCAGGACGACGAACCGCCGCCGCGGGTTCGCCAGCGCGGCTCCCAGCGCCACGCTCGCGACGTGGCCCATCGAGCCCTGCATATAGAAGTTCCGGTCGCTGTCGCCCAGGTTGAACAGGCTGCGCGACAGGTAGCCGGTCGTGCTCAGCAGGTGCGCGTCGCCCGCCTCCTGGAGGACCGCCGACACCACGTCGTCCCGGGTCGGCAGTTCGGCCGGGGGTGCCGCCGGCTTCCCGGCCGGCGCGTCGTCCGCGATGGCGCCCTTCGCGACCAGGACGAACGCCGGCAGCCCGGCGTCCAGGACAGGCTGCGCCCGCAGCAATAGCTCCTCCAGTGCCGGCCCGTCCGCGGTGAGCATCCAGTGCGCGATGCCCATCGAGTCCAGCCAGCCCGGCACCACCTGACCCATCCAGCGGTGCTGAGGCTCGCCGGCGCTCGCGGTCGGCCAGCCGCGCATGCTGACCATCACGGTCATCGCGATGCCGTAGGGCAGGACCAGCGAAGTGAGCGGGTTGATCATGTTGCCGAAGCCGGAGTTCTGCGCCAGTACCACCGGCCGGTGTCCGCCCAACTGCGCGCCGGCGGCGATCGCGACGGCGCCTCCCTCGTTCGCCGCGGCGACGTACGGCGGCCCGGCTCCCTGCTCCAGCAGCCGCAGCGGCCCGGCGAAGTACGAGCAAGGCACGCCGGTGGCCAGCTGATAGCCGTGGGCTGTCAGCGTTTCCACCATGCCTTGTGCGCTGATCGTCACACTAGGGTCCCTTCCAGCCGTTGTCGGCGTGTGGTGTGCGGGTGGGTTCGGCTGGGCGCACAGGCTCAGCCCACCACCGGCGGGACATCGCCGAGGACGTTGATGCGGATATCGGGGTTCGGGCCGTCCGGCTCGGGTCGCCGGTCCCGCGGATCGGCGATGAGAACGTGCGCCACAGCACGGAATCGAGCCGTTCGGAGGTGAATTGAAGACCTGCGCGAAAGAGCGGTCTTCAGAAAGCCAGTCTCGGCGTTCGCTGGAAGGCGCCGTCGGCATCAACAAACGAGTCGTTCTGGCTTGTCCCCATCCCGGCACCATAAGCGACAGTTCACTGATGCGCTACCCGCGAGTCATCTGGCATCTCATGATACGAGACCAATCGGGCTGGACCTGCGGTGACGCACGGTGATCGATCGCGGTATCTTCGAGCCCTGACAGTGAATCAGTGTCCATGCTTGTCTATCAGGGCCCTACGACACGGTGCTTGCCGACCATGGCCCGCCGTGGCACAGTGATACGAATGCGATGCGTCTGATCATCATGGGGGAGGTAATCGCCGACCGGCGAAACGTACCTGTGAACCACTGTTCAAGGGGGTATCCAGCATGGCTTTCATGCGCCGGATCGTCCGCGTCTTTCGCCGTAAGAAGCGCGGTAAACGAAAGAATGACGCCTCGATCTATCCGATGTTCTGACCCGGTGTGCCGACTTCGCGCACCGAAGGCGGCCTGACGTCGTGCTGACCGTCTACACGACCGCTCCGTCCTGCGACGGGGTGTCCGGGAGCCGGTTCCGTCGACTGGCCGTCGACGCGGCCCGGTGGACCGAGGCGGCCGGCTACCGCGGGCTGCTCGTCTACACGGACAACACGCTTGTCGACCCGTGGCAGGTCGCGCAGCTCATGATCGAGCACACCGAGTCGATCGTGCCGCTGGTCGCGGTACAGCCGCTGTTCCGCCATCCGTTCGACGTGGCGCGGGCGGTCAGCTCGCTCGGCTTCCAGTACGGCCGGCAAGTCGACCTCAACCTGGTCACCGGCGGTTTCGCCCGGCACATGTACGAGCTGGGCGACACGCTCGACCACGACGGGCGTTACCTGCGGCTGCTCGAGTACGGCCGGATCATCGGGCAGTTGCTGGCCGGCCGCCCCGCGCTCACTCATCAAGGCGAGTTCTACGATCTGAAGACGGCGCGGCTGACGATCCCACTGCCCGGCGATCTGACCCCGCGTACCTACCTGTCGGGCTCATCAGAGGCCTGCATCGAGGCGGCGCGGCTGCTGGGCGCGGCCCGGCTGTTCTACCCGCGGTTCATCGCCGACTATGCCCAGGCGCCCGACGTCCTGCGCGGCAACGGCATCAGGCTCGGCATCATCGCCCGCGAGAGCACCGAGCAGGCCTGGCGGGTCGCCCACGGCCGCTTTCCCGACGACCAGCTGGGCGAACAGCTGCACGACCTGGCCGCCGACGCGGTGGAGTCGGCCTGGCACCGCAAGCTCTCCGCCGAGGCCCAGCGCTCCTCCGCGCCGCGTGAGGGCTACTGGCTCTACCCGTTCCGCGCGTACAAGACGTTCTGCCCTTACCTGGTCGGCAGTTACCAGGAGGTGGCGCAGCTGTTCGGCCGGTACCTGCGACTCGGGATCAGTGCCCTGATTCTCGACGTGCCGCACGACGAGGACGATCTGCACCACGCCGGGCGCGCGCTCCGTCTTGCCGAGCGCGCGCACCTGGTGTCCTGAACGCCGCGCCGGCGCCGGCGTTGTCCCACCGGCGCCGCGTCAGGCGGACGTCCTCACTGGCCCGTCGATGTCCTGATCCAGCAGCGGAGCATCAACCGGCCGCCCTGCTCGTCCTGCTCGTCGGGGAACTCATGCCGCCCGTGGACGAACCGGTGGTTGTCGTTGATCGCGATCTGCCCCGGCGCCAGCCTGCCCTCGATGTGCAGCCCCTCGTCGGCGAGCGCTTCATCGAGGACGTCCATGGCCTCGATCTCGTCCGCGGCGAGCGGGCGGACGCCGGCGATCCGGTGGCCGGACTCCACGTAGTCCCGCAAGTAGACAAGCCGGTCCTCGCCCTCATGCCGCTCGACGATCCGGCGGACCACCGTCGCCGTGGGGTCGTCCTCGCGCCGCTGGTCGAAGTGGAAGTCGCGGCCGAGGGCGGCCGGCAGCCCGGGCATTCGGTGCGTGGCGACCTCCAGTGCGCAGGTCGAGTCCACGAAGACCAGCTCGCCGCCGCGGGGCGCGGGCCGCACGCACAGCAGCGCCAACACGTCGGGGAGCGGACCGGGGACGGGGACGCCGTCGCTGTGGTAGCTGCCGCCCGAGCGGCTGTCGGAGTACCGGACGGTCCTCTCCTCGAGGCTGCCCCGGCGGTAGCGGACCTCTCTGACGACCTGGCCGCTGTCTTTTGCCCCCTGCGGCAGGAGCTTGCCCAGGGCGCCACAGATCGCGAGGAAGACCCGTGACCAGTCCTGCGAAGGCAGCGCGTCCAGCCCGGAAAGCACCACCAGGCCGTCGGTGCGCAGTCGGTCGGCCACCTGGGCGTTGTCAAGCATCTGCTGTACTTGGTCCCCGCAGGTCTCGGCGGTCGACGCGGCGACGCCGCGCAGAGCGTCGGCGTCGAGAATCGTCTCGAATTTGGCGAAATCGGTGGCCGAACCGTAGCTCATACTTTCCCCTTTTGCCGGTCGATCGAGGTTCCCTGAAAATGTGGAGGAATCTCTGTGCCGCCCCCATGGCAACCCTGGGTTGTTCGGCTTTCTCAATCAGAATCTCTCCGTACCGCCACAACGGCGACGGTGGTGTAGGGCATGCTGAAACCGCCTCCCATCGTGTCGATGACGGTGCCCACCGCGTCCAAGGCCTTCGCCAGTTCCTCGGGCGGAAGCTTCGCGACGGCACCGAAGGTGGGCAGCAGATCCAGCCACTCCTCGCGCGAGTACCGCTGCTCCCACTCGAAGCGCCACTGTTCGGGTTCGTCGAACCCGCCGGCCTGGCGGATCCCGTCGGCGATGCCGTCGAACAGCGGTTGGTACAGCTCCGTGGACGGCTTGCGCCGGCCCTCGCCGTCGAGCGTGGAGTGCGGCGCCACCTTTTGGTAGGCCGCCGCGGAACGCGTCGTCCAGGCCGGAAGGCCTTCCCCGATGGCGTCGGCCAACTGCGGCGGTGTGTGCATCGCGTGGTGGAACGGTGCGAGCAGACCCCCCGGTCTGAGTGCCTGAGCGGCTTTCGCCACGCCGGCGGCCGGGTCTATCCAGTGCCAGGCCGTCCCGGCGACGACCGCGTCGAACGCCCGGTCCGCGGGCTCCCACGTCTCGAAGGCCGAGACTTCGACGGGCACGCCGGTGCCGCGGGCGAACCGCGCCAATCCGGCGTCGGGGTCGACGCCGAGGACGGCACATCCGTGTGCCTGGAACTGGCGGGCCTCGATGCCGGTGCCGCACCCGGCATTCAAGACTTCGCGTCCCCGCATCGCGGTGACGATACGCGTGATCAGGGCGTCGGGATATACGGGTTTGGAAGAGTCATAAAGGGCTGCGTCGCCGTCGAAGTGTTTGAAGTCCGGACGCGCAGGCCGCGCCCCTGGCGGAGATGGTGTCTCACCTGTGGCCATGGTCGAATGATTATCGCGCATAGCGTCCTTGTCAACGCAAGCTGCGTCAAAGTCTTTGCATAGTTCCGCATATTCCGCCGGCGGGTTCTGGTTTCAGCCGGTCATGGCCGGGGCAAATCAGGGTTCGTCTACACCGCGGCCCCAGGACCGGCGGGCGCTGGCGAGTCCAGGTGAACAGCCAGTGTATGTCAGAGGTCTGAGAATGGTCTTGACGATGTCCTGCGATGCTGAGAGTATCTGTGTTCGTACACGTTTGCGGAGTTCGTCCGTACGTACAGCCCTCGCCGGCGGGGGCCGACCGAGCACGAGTCGGCCGGCTCACCCTCCTGTTCGCAGGGCGCGATGACCGGTGCGATGTCATCCGAGCCGACTACGGGGAGAGCACAAGACTGTGGGCAACACACTTCGTCACATGCTGAGCGGACCGAGCCACTTCCGGATCATGGGAGCGCATGACGGGCTGACCGCGAAGCTCGCCGAGAACGCCGGATTCGAGGCCATCTGGGCCGGCGGCCTCGGTATCTCCTCGTCCTACCTGGTCCCCGATGCCGGCCTGCTGACGATGACCGAGTTCGTCAACGCCGCCGCGCAGATGCGCGCCGCGTGCACGCTGCCGATCATCGCCGACGTGGACGCCGGATTCGGAGACGTCAACGTCGTACGCCGGATGGTGCGGCTCTACGAGGCGGCCGGGATCGACGCGGTCTGCATCGAGGACAAGCAGTATCCCAAGCGCAACAGCTTCCGCGGCGGCCAGCACTTGGAGGAGCCGCGGGCGTTCGCCCAGAAGATCGCGACCGCGAAGGCGGCCCAGTGCGACACCGATTTCGTCGTCGTCGCGCGGCTGGAGTCACTCATCGCCGGGGCCGGTATGGACGACGCGCTCTCGCGTGCCGAGCTCTACCACGACGCGGGCGCGGACGCGGTGCTCATTCACAGCCGGCTCTCGGACGCCGGCGAGATCCGGGAGTTCTGCCGGCGCTGGCAGGCCACGGGCCGGAATGTGCCCGTGCTGTGCGTACCCACCACGTACGCGGGCACCACCGCGACGGAGCTGGGCGACATGGGCATCCGCGGCATCATCTACGCCAACCACGCGATCCGGGTCTCCGTCAAGGCGGTCACCGAGGTGCTGGCGTCCATCGCCAAGCACGACTCGACGGCCCCGATCGAGTACTCGCTGGCCTCCTTGAGCGACCTGTTCGGCCTGATCGGCATGAACGACGTGCTGAACGACGTGCCCTGGGAAGGCGCGGCCGACTCGGTCGAAGCGCGCTGAGTCCTCGCCGAGGTCCTCGATTCGGCGAGGACATCGGTGTCCTCGCCATGCCCGCACTTGCATCCCCACGATCCGAACAGCCGGCGAAACGGGAACCCGTGAAACTCAAGCGATACGAGCTGACCCCGCAGATGCGGGACTACGACGACATGAAGGACCCTGGTCAGCGCAATTACCTGCCCTATCTCATGTTCTTCCACCGCACCGACTTCGCGACCCAGGCGGTCAACACCGACCGGTCCGGCTTCAGGATAAGCACCGGACCCGGCGGGGCCACCGCGTCGGCCGCGGGTCCGCTCCCGCCGGGGCCGGTCCGCATCCTCGCGGGCGGTTCCACCGCGCTGGGCGTGGGCGCGAGCAGTGACTCGCACACGCTGTCCTCGTTGTTGTGGAGCAAGTACGCGCCCTCGAGGCCGTGGCTGAATTTCGGCAGCTACTGCTTCACCCCGACGCAAGAGGTGCTGCTGCTCACGCTGTACCGCCACCTGCTCGGCGACATCGATGAGATCGTCATCTTCTCGGGGATCAACGCCGTGGTGGTGGCCAGGCTGCCCGAATGGCAGCAGGGCGACCACGGCGCGTTCTTCTTCTGCGGCGACTACTTCACGAAGATGGAGGAGCTGCGGGAACAGAGCCGCGGCGGGTCCAGGCTCTTCGGCCGCCGATCGGGGTCCGACGGCGGCAGACCCACTGTCTCCACGCTCGACGATGTGCGCCGCGACATGCCCACGGTGATCGACAGCGCCGCTGAGATGACGATCCGCCAGCTCGACCTCTGGCGCCGCATGGCCGGGCCGGACACGCGAATCTCCTATGTTCTCCAGCCGATGTCGCGATGGATGGGTAAGCGTCCCGCGCCGCAGGAGAAGACGCTGTTCGAGGAGAACGACCGGATGGCCGAGTTGGGTCCCTGGGACGACGTGTACGGGGACATCGCCACCCAGGAGTTCGTGGAGGCGTACGCCAAGTCACTCCGCGTCGGCTGCGAGCAGCAGGGTGTCCGCTTCTTCGACCTGAACCCGGTCGTGGCCGCGGCGATCGCCGATCAGGATTGGCTGTTCGTCGACCGCGTCCACTACAACGATGCCGGTCACGACCTCGTCGCCAGGATCACGGCGGAGGCGCTCGAGCTCGCTTAGGCCTTCATCCCGAATGAACGCACAGTCGAGTTCCGCGAAGTGCGTGTCCTTGGTCCATGACGGGAGTGGCGATGCCCAAGAACGCGATGTCTGTTGGCGTGCGAGCGTCCGCCGCGTCCACGCCGGGCGATGGTGGCGGTTCGGCCTTCCGGAGGATCTACGCCCGCGTGGCCGACCCGGAGGCGTTCGTTCCCGCCGGCGAGTTGGTCGACGTGGTCCGCGCTGAGGTGTCGCGGTCCGCGTTCGGCGGTGAACAGCAGCTTGATACGTTGGTCCGGCAGGCCGCGGACTGGTCCGCGAGCTCGGCGGAGCACTTCGCGGCTTTGGGGAAGAACGCCGACAGCGAGGGCCGCCGGCTCCTCGCCCGCCGGGCTGCCCTCGGGTGGGCTCCGCTCGGACTCGCATCCGGGGCCTGGCTGCAATGGCTGACCAGCCCGGGATCCGGGGACGATCCGCTGTTCCTGCGGGCCCTCGCGCTCTACGCGTCCGACATCGGCGTCGGTCACCCGGGTGCCGCCCGGGGGAGCGCCTACCTCGGTCTGCTGCGGCAGCTGCGGCTGTCGGAGAACGCGGTCCCCCTGGCTCGGCTGGCCACCGATCCGCGCATCAGTGACGAGGCGTTCCGCCTTCCGGCCTTGCTCTTGGTGATGAGCCGGCGCCCCGGCGATTTCTGTGCCGAACTCATCGGTGCGGATCTCTGCCTGCGTGCGGTGGCGTTTCCGCCGCCGCTCGTCCTTGTCGGACCTGAGGCGCGGGCCGACTGGGAGGCGATCGACTACTCGGGGACCCGAGGCGACGGCCCTTCGCCGACCGCTCAGTGTGCTGCCATCGCCGATGCCCTCATCCAGGCCGGCCCGGAGTCGCAGGACCGGGTGTACGCGGGCTTCGCCTGGGCGCTGAGCGCACTGCGCGGCCAGGCTGAGGCGTTGCACGACGAGCTGTCCGCCGCGCTGGATCCCGCCTACGACATGGCGCAGCTGATGATGCTCCGGGCCAGGGAAGGCTCTGTGTATCACGGACAGGTGATGCTCGAAGAGCGGCCGGTGGCGGCATGGCTGAAGGACTGCCTGCGTGATCCGTACCCATTCCTCGAAGTCCTGGCGCGCAGCAGGCTGATAAAGCCGGGACGATCGGGCATCAGCCCTCTGATCAACAGTCTGGTCGGCGAACGCGGCCCGATGTTCAGGGTCTTCTCTCCGGACGACCTCGGCATCATCAGCCGGTGGATCGACTCTCTCGGGGCCGAGACCGGCCCGGGCAGGGCCGCCCGCGACGGGGAGCCGACCGGTTCACGGCCCGTTCCGGGCCGAGCGGCCGAACCGGACCGGCTGGCGCGGCTTCCGTATCTGCTGACCTCCGCGCCGGTGACCGGAACCGGTCCGAGGGACCTGCGTGAGGCCTATCACCTGCTGATGATGCGCACCGCCAGCGCCGACCTGCGCGATTGGAGCCTGCGCTACGTCATGGGATGGCTGGGCCGGACGCGGCATCGCATGGGCCCTGAGTCCGTGTCGCTGCCGCAGCGGTGGAAACCCGAGGGCTTGCGTCCCTGGCTCCAGGCGCAGCACGACGGACACGCCGAGCAGTTCGCTTTGAGCGCGGAAACCGAGCTGCCGTCGCGGCAGGCCGTGGTGGACGACGCCGTGCAGACGGCTCCGCTCACGTTGATCGACGGAAGCTGGCTCCAGGGCTTCACCGACTACGAGCTCGCGTCTTCGGGCATCGGCCACTCGCTGTTCGAGACCTACTGGGACGAGCTCGGCAACGGGGAGCCCAAGCTCAACCATCCCCTGATCTACCGTGAGGTCCTGAAGGGGATGGACGTCGACCTGCCGCCCACGGCGTCGCGGGAGTTCGCCGGGTGGCCCGGCTTTCGCGACACATCCTTCGAGCTGCCCGTCTATTGGCTGTGCATCGGGCGGTTTCCGCGGACGTTCCTGCCCGAGGTGCTCGGCCTCAATCTGGCCATGGAACTGTCCGGCGTGGGCGGCACCTACCGCAGGGCGGCGATGGCGCTGCGCGAGTACGGCTTCGACACCCGCTTCGTGGACATCCACAACACCATCGACAACGTCGCGACCGGGCATTCCGCGTGGGCGACCGACGCGGTCGACACCCTGATGGCGGGCCTGCCGGATTCCTCCGGGCCGGACGGGCGTTCCGAGGTCTGGGAACGGGTGCGGTCCGGGTACCGGTCGCTCAATCCGCCCCGCGGATTCCTGGCCCGCAGGGCCGGTCACCGCGCGGAGCGCCGGTGGCGGCATACGAAGGCGGTCACATCGGCAGGGGAGGAGTACTTCGGTGTCTGAGCTGGTTCTCGGGATCTCGGCCTACTACCACGACAGTGCGGCGGCGATCGTGCGCGACGGAGTCCCGGCCGCGGCGGCGCAGGAGGAGCGTTTCAGCAGGAAGCGGCACGACTCGTCGTTCCCCGCGCAGGCTGTCGGCTACTGCCTGGACGAACTGGGCGCCTCGCTCGAGGACGTCTCCGCGGTCGCCTACTACGAGGACCCGCGACTGAAGTTCCGCAGAGTGCTCGCCACGCTGGTGGGTGCCGCACCCACCAGCGTCTCCTCCTTCAGCGATACAGTGCCGCGCTGGCTGGGCAAGGGCGGCAAGCTGCGCACGCTTGAGGTCGTCCGGCGGGAACTGGAGTCCCTGGACCGGGGAGCGGTGCCGGCCATCGTGGCCCGGCGGCATCACGAGTCCCACGCGGCCTCGGCCTTCTTCCCCAGCCCTTATCAGTCTGCCGCCGTGCTGTGTGTGGACGGCGTGGGGGAGTGGGCCACGACGACGTTGTGGCACGGCCGGGGCAGCGAGCTCACGTCGCTGGCCGAGATCCGCTTCCCGCACTCGCTCGGTCTGCTGTACTCCGCCTTCACCTACTTCTGCGGCTTCAAGGTCGACTCCGGCGAGTACAAGCTCATGGGCCTGGCCCCATACGGCGAGCCCCGCTATGCGGACCTCATCAGGGAACGGCTGATCGACATCAAGCCGGACGGTTCGTTCCACCTGGACATGCGCTACTTCGAATACCTGCGCGGGCACGTGATGACCGGTCGGGCGTTCGAGAAGCTCTTCGACGGACCGCGTCGCGAGGCGGAGGGACCGCTGACAGAGCGCGAATTCGACCTGGCGGCGTCCGTTCAGCAGGTCACCGAAGAGGTCATGCTGGGCCTTGCCCGCACCGCGCGGGAGCGCACCGGGGAATCCACGCTCTGTCTGGCCGGCGGCGTGGCGCTGAACTGTGTCGCCAACGGGAAGATCGTCGACAGCGGGATCTTCGACGAACTGTGGATCCAGCCCGCCGCCGGCGACGCCGGGGGCGCGTTGGGGGCCGCTCTGGCCGTGGCGATGGAGCGCGGAGCCGGACGCGACCACGTCGGCACCGGGCAGGACGCCATGTCCGGCGCGTTGCTCGGTCCCGCCTTCAGCGACGCGCAGATCGCCGACTACCTGCGAAGCCGCGGGATCCCGCACCACCGCCTCGATCCGGCGGACCTGGCCGGCGAGGTCGCGGCCGCACTGGCCGACGGGAAGATCATCGGCTGGTTCCAGAATCGCATGGAGTTCGGCCCCCGTGCCCTCGGCGCCCGTTCCATCCTGGGCGATCCGCGCGATCCGGCGATGCAGTCGGCGATCAATCTCAAGACCAAGTTCCGTGAATCGTTCCGTCCGTTCGCGCCGGCGGTGCTGGCCCAGGACGCCAAGGACTACTTCGACCTCTCCCAGGAGAGCCCGTACATGCTTCTGGTGGCGCAGGTGGCCGCGGCCCAGCAACTGCCGGTGACCGACAGCGGCGCCACCGGTATCGACCTGCTCCACGTGCAGCGCTCCACCATTCCCGCCGTGACGCACGTCGACTGTTCGGCGCGGGTGCAGACGGTGTCCGCGGTCGGCAATCCCGGCTACCACGAACTGCTGTCCGCCTTCAAAGCCCGTACCGGCTGCCCGGTACTGGTCAACACCTCGTTCAACGTCCGCGGCGAGCCGATCGTGAACTCGCCGCACGACGCCTACACCTGCTTCATGCGGACCAACATCGACATGCTGGCCATGGGGAACTTCCTCCTGCACAAGAGCGAGCAGCCCGCGTGGACCGAGGAGGGTGACTGGCGTACGGAGATCCCCCTGGACTGAGTGTCCTGCCGGCTCACGAACCGCGAGGCTGTGAAAACGATGAGCAAACTCCTGCTTTCCGTCGCCTATTTCCTGGTGGCCACCCCTGTCGGCTGGGCGAGCCGGCTCATCCACGACCCGCTGTCGCGGCGGCGCGACCGGCGTGCGCAGACCTACTGGTCCGCCTGACCTCTGTACGACCGACTGAGAAGAACGAGGTGCGAGAACGTTGACCAGGCTCGATTCCGAACCCGACGAGTCCGGCGGGATCCGCGAGATCACCGGGGACTCAGGGCCCGACGACGTCCGGGTCATCCTGTCCGAGGCCTGGCACGAGCTACTGGACATCGACGGCGTGACACCGGCCAGCAACTTCTACTCCGAAGGCGGCACGTCGGTCACCTCCATGCTGCTGCTGGCCAAGCTGCTCGAGAAGGGCTTCCAAGCACGTCTGTCCGAGCTCATCGCCTGCCGGACGTTCGGAGAGCAGCTCGCACTGTTCACATCGGGCCGGGCCGAGCAAGCCGACGCGATCCAGGACAGTGTCCTGACCGCGAAGCAGGAACTCCAGTTGGCCCGGATCAGGAGGCAGATCAAGGCGCAGGGCGTCGCCAGCGCCAAGCCGGTCCCGCTGGTCCTGGAGATCAGCGGCGACGTCGACCACGACCTGCTCAGCCAGTCCCTGGTCGATCTCGTGCGCCGGCACGACGTCTTGACCACCGGCTTCATCGACGCGCACGGAGAGGTGGCCCCGACCCGGACCGACTTCGCGGACACCTGGAAGCCGGAGAGAATGGACCTCACCGCGTTCTCGCGGCAGGAGGCCTTGGCGCGGATCTGGGAGCACATCGGCGAGGTCGCGCAGGCGGGGCTGGCCTACGACACCACGCCGGTCATCCTGGGTGCCGTGGCGGCTGTCCGGCCGGACCTCACCTTCGCGGTCCTCGTGATCGACCACCTGGTGAGCGACGCGGAGTCCCTCGGGGTGCTGTACGAGGACCTGGCTCAGATCTACTCCGCCAAGGTCGAGGGACGTCCCTGCGATCCCTCCGAGCAGCTGACGTCGGTGCACGCCGCTTTGGTTGAGAAGGAACGGTACGGTGCCGCCGGCTGGCCGACCCTGGCTGCCAAGTGGCGGGAGTACTTCGCGGGGTACCCCGAGCCGCCGGCGTTCGACCTGCTCGGGCCGTTCGGCGGCCGCGACTACGGACCGACCGTCCCGAGCCCCACCACCCTGACGAACTTCGTCGTTCCGGCTCAGACTGTTGCGAAACTCAAGGCGACGTACCGGCGGCTCGGGTTGTCGCCGTTGTCCGTCGTGCTCGGCGCCATGTACCTCGCCGCGCACATCGTGAGCGGCTTGCAGGACATCTGTCTGATCAATCCGCGCTCCCGGCGCAACGGCGCCGGCGAGATGCGCATCGTCAACGACTTCGCCGAGCCGACCGTCATCAGGGTGCGACCGTCGGGGGCGTCATGCCCGTGTCGCCTGACCCTGGCCGAGGTCGCGGCCATGGCGGCCGACAGCCAGGCGAGGGCGAGTGAATTGGAGATGCCCCGCAAGGCGGTCATGGCGTTCTCCCAGGACGACGGCGGCACCCCGTCCAGGGCGATGATCGGCTCCACCCTGCGCGCGGCCCAGGAAGAGCAGAGCCGACCGACGGACGTCGCCGAGGCGAGAGCCGACATGAACGCCGTGCCGTGGTTGTGGTGCAACTACACGAAAACGGGTGTGTCCTCGCGGACCATGGGCGCGGCGACGGCGACCTTCGTCGAGCAGGAGCTGGGCGGCGATCCCAACGTGTCCAACCTCATGGTCTTCATCGCAGACGACGACAACGAGCTCGTCGTGAACATGGTCGTGCCGGATCAGCTGTATCCGCGGAGCCTTGTCCGCGAATTCGGGGAGACGCTGATGCTCGTCCTGGGCAGGTTCGCCGAGGACCCCGACCGTCCCATGGCGGCATCCGGCCCGGCGCCTTGTACGGCGCGGGCCGAGCACAGACAGCTCCCTGACATGGTGGGCGCGCCCGCTATGACATCCGGCTCGTGAGCGGCAGCAGCTCCGCGAGGAGCTCCAGGTGATCGATGTCGCTCAGGTCGAGCACCTGCAGGTAGATCGTGTCGGTACCGATCCCGGCGAACTCGGCGATCCGCTCGGCGATCTCGACGGGCGTTCCGGCCAGTCCCCGGCGGCGCAGGTCCGCCGGCTGGTGTCCGATCGCCGCTGCCCGCCTGGCCAGTTCGGCCTCGTCCCGCCCGCAGCACACGACCTGCGCCGCCGAGTACACCATCGAGGCCGGCTCGCGACCGGCGGCGGCGCAGGCCTTCCGGACCCGGCCGAACGCCTCAGCCGTCTCCGGGACGTCGCAGAACGGCACGTTGAACTCGTCGGCGAAACGTGCCGCCAGCCGCGGCGTGCGCTTGGTGCCGAAGCCGCCGACCAGCAGCGGCGGCCGGGGCCGCTGCGCCGGCTTGGGCAGCGCGGGCGAGTCGGTCACGGTGTAGTGCTTGCCGGCGAAGGAGTACCGCTCGCCCTCGGGCGTCTCCCACAGGCCGGTGATGATCTCCAGCTGCTCCTCATAGCGCTCGAACCGTTCGCGCAGCTCGGGAAACGGGATGCCGTAGGCGGCGTGCTCCCCGTCGAACCATCCGGCACCGAAGCCGAATTCGATGCGGCCGCCGCTCATCTGGTCGACCTGGGCCACGCTGACCGCCAGCGGGCCCGGGAAGCGGAACGTGGCGGGGCTCACCAGGGTCCCGAGCCGGATGCGCTCGGTCTCGCGGGCCAGGCCGGCCAACGTGATCCAGGCGTCGGTCGGGCCGGGCAGCTCTCTGACCGGTCCGCTGCTCAGGTAGTGGTCCGAGCGGAAGAACCCGTCGAAGCCGAGGGCTTCGGCTGCCTTGGCCAGGGTCAGCAACGTCGAGTAGTCGGCACCCCGGTGCGGTTCGGTGAAGATCCGAAGTCGCATACTCACTCCCTTGTGTCCGATGGTGGCGTTCGGCTTCGGCACTGTTCCACATCGAACACGGCCGTTCCATCCCTGACGTTCCCCGGCGTGCCCGGATCTAAAGCAGAATGCTTCAATCCCTTGTGCCGTACCGAACTTCGTGGTTTGATACGGGTAATCGCTGATGATCTAGAAGGCTCGACAGGTCAAGGCGATGAGCGCACATTTCATGTATCGGGGGGTTCGCATATGTCGAAGTCTTCAGCGGTTCAACTTCCGCACTTCATCGGTGATATCCCGGACGTCGGCCTCGAGGATCGGATCAATGATTCCGACGGCCTGCTGACCTTCGCCTGTCCCGATGAGGAAGCCCTTCTGAAAGCCGCGCGGGGCGTCGGCGAGGTGATGATCCACCCGCACGGCGACGCCCGGGGCGTCACGCCGATCCGGCTGACCGAGGGGCGGGTGGACGTCGGGCTCACCACCGGGGATCTGCTGGCCCACACCGACCGGCCGGCGACGAAGGTACCGCCCCGATATCTGTTCCTGTGGTGCAAGCAGGCCTCCGACCAGGGTGGTGAGACGGTTCTCTACCGCGGTCGCGACGTCGTGCGCCACCTGGCCGAACACGACCCGGCCGCCCTGCGGGCGGTGACCTCGTCGCAGGCGGCGATCTTCCGGACCGGGACCGACGAGCACGTCGGCCCGATCATCCAGATCGAGGACGGCGAGGTCGTGGGCCTGCGGCTGCGGTTCGACCATCTCGTCTACTTCTCCTGGGACGTCACCCGCACCATGCCCGCGTTTCAGGCCGCCCTGAGATCCGTCGAGCGTCGATTCGCGCTCCAGGCCGGACAGGGCTACCTGCTCGACAACCGGATCTGGTTCCACAGCCGGACCGCGTACACCGGCGACCGGGAGATGTCCCGAATCATGGTCGCCTGAACGACCGCCAGATCGACTCCCATCCGGCCGGCCGCGATTGAAGAGGACCCATGCGCATCCTTTTTGCCACCCACACTCCGCTTGACGCCTCGGGCAGTGGCATCTATCTCCGAAAGGTCGCCGAACATCTGCTCTCGGAAGGGCATGAGGCACTGGTCTTGTGTCTCGCTGGAAGCGCCGTCGACACCTTTGCGTTCCGTCAGGAGACCATCGGAACCCCGGGGCGCCCCTCGCGATGGAATCTCCCCTTCGACTTCCCCAATTTCAGCGGCCACCGCGACAGTCACCTTCTTTACGACGACGTCGACGAAGCCGGTATAGCGACATACCTCGATGTGTGGACCTCGGCGCTGACCGACCTCGCGCAGGAGTTCAAACCGGATGTGCTGGTCGTGAACCACGCATTCCTCATCGCCTGTGCCGCGGCGAGCATCCCGACGCTTCCTTACGTCGTGGTCTCCCACGGCAGCGAGTTCCTCCGACCGCGCAAGAGCGCCGCCTTCGACCGGTATCGGCGCCAGGGCCTGCAGGCGGCGCGCGAAGTGGTGGCCGTGGCGCCGGCCATCGCGGCGCTGATGGCCGAAGCGGGCGACATCGGTCTGGAACGGATCCACATCGTCTCCCCGGGCTACGACCCGGACGTGTTCCAACCCGCCCCGGTCGACCGGGCAGCGGTTCTGGAACCGTTCGGCCTGTCGGCGGCCAGGCCGTGCGTCGCTTACGTCGGACGGATCGTCGCGTACAAGCGCGTGCCGGACATGTTGGCCGGGCTGGCCGCGATTCCCGCTGGGCGGCGCCCGCAAGCGCTGGTGGTCGGGGACGGCCCGGCCCTGTCGGACGCGATGGACGCGGCGAAGCGGATCGGCATGCCCGAGGCGGTCTTCGCCGGGCACATCGCCGACCGGCACCGGCTGGCGGACGTCTTCAACGCCATCGACCTGCTGGTGCTGCCCAGCGAGTTCGACCCCTATCCCATGACCGCGATCGAGACCCTGGCCTGTGGCACGCCCGTGCTGACCAGCGATCAGTGCGGTGTCACGGACATCGTCGCCGACGTGGCGGGTGCCGTGTACCCAGGCGGTGACACGCAGGCCATCGCCGACCGGGTCCAGGAGGCGTTGCGGGACGACTGGAAGGCCTCCCGCGGACCGGAAGGGCCGGCCCGCGTCGCCGCCAAGGCCTGGCCGGCCATCGCCGATCAGTTGCTGGACATCCTCAAGCAGGTTGCCTAGGACTATGCAGGACATCGCTGTCCGCATCGCGGAGCCCGCACATCTTGATGCCGTACTCGACCTGTGGGAGGCGGCCGGGCACAGCAAGAGCGTGACCGACAACCTCGAGAGCCTGGCCGGCGTACTCGCCCACCCTTACGCGACCGTGCTCGTCGCCCTCGACGCGGACCTGGTGGTGGGGTCCGCGCTTCCTGCCTGGGACGGGTGGCGCGGCACCGTGCACCGCGTGGTGCTGCATCCGCGGTGGCACCAGCAGGAGCAGACCGGTTCGGCACTGATCGCGGCCGCCGTGGACTGGCTGAGCCGATTCGGTACGGTGCGGGTCGGCGCCCCGGTCGCCGGAACCGCCGAGGCACAACGGATCTGGGAGCGATCCGGCTTCCGTCACGATCCGCAGACCCATCGCTTCGTGCGCGACATCGACTCGCAGGGCGGGGAGAACTCATGATCGGTCAGTCCGAGACCAACGAGAAGGCACCCGGCGAAGCGCACCCGGCTGACCCGCTGGCCCGCCCCGCGGTCGAGCGTGCGGACGCGCGGCTCATGATCAACGATGTCGTCGCGCAGCCGAGACACATCCGCGAAGCTCTGACACTCCTGAACGGAGTGGACCTTCCGCGCGGCGACTTCCCGGGCGGGCTGGTGATCTGCGGCGTCGGCGGCTCCGGGCTCGCCGGGGACATCACCGCCGCCATCGTGGGCCCCCGCGCCCGCCGGCCGATCCAGACCGTGCGCGGCTATCTTCCCGATCCCTGGGTGGGCCCGGGGACGTTCGTCTTCTGCCCGAGCTACTCCGGGAACACGGATATCACGCTGGAATACTTCGCGGCCGCCCACACGGCCGGGGCCACCGTGGTCCCGCTGACCAGCGGCGGCCGTCTGGTCGAGATGGCCGCTGAGCGGGACCTGCCGCTGGTGCGGGTCCCGGCCGGCTTTCAGCCACGAGCGCTGACGTCGTACGCGATCGTCACAGCGCTCTGTTGCGCCGCCGCGGCCGATGTGGCGCCGGACCTGCGAGGGGAAGTCGCCGAAGCCGCGGACTTCCTCGACGGCCTGGTCCAGGCCTGGGGTCCGGAGTCCCCCGCGGACTCGTTGGCCAAGTCACTCGCGCACGCCTTCCACGACAAAGGCGTGATGATCTACGGGAGCGGCCCCACGACGGCGGCCGCACACCGATGGAAGACCCAGCTCAACGAGACCGGCAAGCGACTGGCCTTCTCCTCCGAACTGCTGGAGGCCGACCACCACGAACTGTGCGTGTGGGGACACCTGAACGAACCGGGGTCATGGTCGGCACTGTTCTTGGAGGACCGAGCGGACCAGCACCCCGCGGCCGTGCGCCGCATGGAGCTCACAGCCGAACTGATCGCCGGCGCCGGAGGCTCGACGCACTGGATCTCCGCCCAGGGCGAAACGCGGACCCAGAGAATGCTCTCCCTGGTGTTGCTGGCCGACTTCGTCAGCGTCTACACCGCTGCCCTGTCCGGGGTCGACCCGTCGGAGATCGAGCTGATCGCCGAGCTGAACAGGCTGGTCGGCTGAACCGCTCCGGCTCTGCGGGGGCGGCGGGTTCTCGGGCTGGAATCAGTGTGAATCCGCGGAACGTGAATTTTCCTAAGGAACCTTTCACGGCGGCTTAAAGGCCGAGATCCACGATGCACCGGATGCGAGTGCATGAAAACGGTCTTCCGGTCGGCGGCGGTCTGGGCCCGCGGCGGCTCGACACCACAGTCTCCCCGGTAGTCGCCGGGGTGGTGCCGCGGGCGCGGACGGTCACCCGTCCGTTCGCCGGTCGGTACACCCGTCGGTTCACCGTCCTCGGCGAGCCGCTGCGGGGGGTGCTGCCGGTCGTGCTCGGGCTGCTGGCGCTCGCCTGTTCGCTGGTGGCGCTCGTGGTCGTCCGGGCACCGCAGCTCTCGATCGTCGACGAGCCGGCGCACGCCGACTACGCCTACCAGGTCTCGCACGGCCGGCTCCCGGCCAAGGGCACGATCGTCGACGCCGAGATCCGCTACGAGTGGTACTGCCACGATCTCGGCGCCGCGGTGGCGTCGGCGGACTGCGCCGCGGGGTTCACCGACGGCTTCCAGGCCGACGCGCAGGACTACACGTTCGGCGATCCTCCGCTCTATTACTTGGTCACCGGCTATCTGGGCCGGGCGCTGGGTCCCCTCGTGCCGGGCGGGCACGACTTCATCACCGCGGGCCGGGTCGTCGGCGCGCTGTGGCTGTTCGCCGGGATGCTCATGCTCTACGGCGCGCTGCGTGCGTTCCGCGTGGAGCGGTGCTATGCCTGTCTGGGCGCGGTGCTGCTGCCGTTGTGCCCTGGTGTGCTGGCCGCCGCGAGCTCGCTCAGCAGCGACGTGCCGTCCGCGTTGTGCGGGGCGGCGGCGCTGTACTTACTGGCGCGGGTGACAGTGGAACGCCGGACCGGCTGGGTGTTGCCGTTCGTCGTCACAGCGCTGGCCACCGGAACGAAGATCCTCAACGGCGTGCCGATGCTGGTGGTCGGCGCGGTGGTCCTGGTCCTCGCGGTGGCGGCCTGGCGGCGCGGCGACCGGGGCGCCGCGGTGCGGACCGGTCTGATCGCGCTCGCGGTCGTCGTCGCGTTCTGCGGTGTCTACGGCGGCTGGACCGTGTTCCAGAGCGGACGCGGCCAGGAGGGCTGGGTGAACCCGAACCTGGCCGACGGCCAGCCGCTCACCGGATCCGCCGCGGGCGATCTGCTCAGCAACCTGTTCGGCACGTTCCAGCATCTGACGACCAGCTACTGGCTCGCCGATCCGGTCAACGGCGAGACGGTGGTGATCTGGGCGACCCTGCTGTGCGTCGTGCTCGGTGCCGCACCGTTCGTGTTGATGGCCACCAGTCGTACCCGGTCCTGGAGCTGGCAGCTGGCGGTCGGCACCGCGGCCGGCATCTCGGTGATCGCGCTGGTCGTGCAGACCCAGGTGTTGGCGACCAGCGGGCGGTACTTCGCGATCGTCAGCGGGCGGTACGCGCTGAGCTTCCTGCCGTGGGCGATCGCCTGCCTGGCGGTCGTGGCCAGTCGCAAAGGGCTGTCACGCAGCGGGGTGGCGTTCACCGGGCTGGGTCTGACGGTGATGCTGCTCGCGACGTCCGGGGTGTTCGCGCTCGGGCCCGCGCTGAGCAGCCGGACGTCGTTCTTGATCGGGTGACGCTGGACTCGGCCCGGGCGGCGGCGTGGAGTCCGGGCCGCCGCCCGGGCCGGGCCGTCGGCTCAGCGCTCGATCGTGAGCTTGTCGACCTCGGCGCCGTACTCGTTCACCGCGCGCAGCACCAGCTGCGCGGGACGGCCGTGTCGGCCGGGCTTGACGTCCACGGCCAGCAGCGCGTAGCCCGTGTAACGCACCCGCGACCAGTCGACCGTCTCCGGGGTCTGACCGCCGGTGGAGTTGCGCACCCAGGACTTGAACGGCGCGACGTCGTCGACGTCGTTCTCGTAGCTGTCGGCGACCGGGAACTGGTAGAGGCTGTTGCCGGAGCTGCCGGCCACCACGTAGGTGGTGCCGTAGGTCTTGGACCGGACCGTCGAGCCGGTGGGGGCGGCCGTGGTCACCGTGCCGCCGCGCAGCGGGTCGGTCCGCTCGTAGACGTGGTTGTGGCCGTTGATGACCAGGTCGACGCCGAACTGGTCGAACAGCGGGGTCCACGCGGCGCGCACACCGCCGTCGGAGGCGTGGGCGTCGGCGGTGCAGTACGCGCACTCGTGGAAGTACACGACGATGAAGTCGATGGCGCGGTTCGCGCGGTGGGCGGCGAGCTGCTTGTTCAGCCAGGCGGTCTGCTTGCCCTGGCTGTAGCCGAAGTTCGCCTTGTACTCGTAGGTCACGTCGTTGGCGTCCAGGGCGATGAACGCGACGTTGCCATAGGTGAAGGAGTAGTAGGCCTGGTGCTCGGTCGGCTGGGCGAAGCGGTCGAAGATGCCGCCGTAGCCGTCGGGGGAGTACCAGGGCTCCATCTCGTGGTTGCCGACCACCGGCTGCCACGGGATCGAGGCGGCGAACAGCTCGTTCTGGACCAGGAAGGAGTCCCAGACCCGCGGGTCGTAGCTGTTGGTGATCTGGCCGCTGCCGCCGTCGTTGGCGTAGGACAGGTCGCCGGCGTGCAGGTGGAAGGCCGGGTTCTGGGACCGGACCGTGGTGGCCAGGGCGACCGCGTCGTAGCTCACGCCCTGGTCGCCGAAGGCGGTGAAGGTGTAGTCCGGCTGTCCGCAGGGCGCGGTGGTGAAGGGGCGGGCCGGCTCGAAGTGGGGGCTCGCGGCCGGGTCGTACCCGTCGTGCCCGACGGCGTAGTAGTAGGTCTGGCCGGGCAGCAGATGGCTGATACGGGCCTGTATGTAGTACTGCTCGACGGCGGCCGGGTGGACCAGCGGAACCGAGTCCACCGCGCTGATGTCGGTGAACGGGGTGCTGAGCACCGAGAGCTGGGCCTTGATCTTCTCGCCGAAGTCCAGCGGCGAGTAGCCGATCCGGACGTAGGGATTGGTGACCGCGGCGGGGACCTGCCAGACCACCGAGATCTGGGTGGTCGGGTCGGCGCCGTAGGAGATGTGACGGCCGAACGGGACGACCGAGCGGCCCGCCGGGCGGGCGGCCGTGGCGAGCAGGGGCGCGGCGGTCGGTCGGGTCGGCACGGTCGGGGTGCTCGCGGCGCCCGCGACGCTCGCGCTGCTCGCGACGGCGGCGTCGGCCCGGCCGGAGAGCACGCCGGAGCCGGCGGCCAGCACGCCGGCGCCGACCAGCCCGCCGCGCAGCAGCGAACGGCGGCCGGCGGTGAGCTGCTGGAACCATTCGTGTTGTTCGGCCATCGACAGGCTCGCGGCCTGCTCAGGCGTCATCTTGGGGGTCATGGCTGGATGGTAGTCACGCGGCGTAGTCAGGAAATGTTCGCCGGATGAACGCTGGGTGGCCGGCGCGGTCACCGGTTCTCGCGGGGCTATCGAGTTGTATCTAGATGGATCTAGATATATCTTTATCGCATCCAGACAGTAAGCGAGAGGAACCCGATCATGTATGGCGACGAGTACCGAGGACGTGGCGGACGCGGTGGCCGAGGCCGCGGCGAGGGCCGCGAGCGCTTCGAGCGTTCGGACCGTGGGTTCGGGGGACCGCCCGGCGGCTGGGGACGCCGAGGGGAGTCGCGCAGCCGCTGGGACGACGCCGGCGAGCTCCGCGGCGGGCGGGGCGGACGGGCCCGGCGCGGCGACGTGCGCGCGGCGGTCCTGGCCCTGCTGGCCGAGCGCCCCATGCACGGCTACGAGATGATCCAGGAACTGGAGACCCGCACTGGCGGATTGTGGCGTCCGAGCCCGGGTGCCCTCTACCCCGCCTTGCAGTTGCTGGAGGACGAGGGAAAGGTCACCGCCGACGCGACCAGCGGCAAGCGGCTGCTGGAGCTGACCGAGGCCGGCCGGGCCGCCGTGGCCGAGGCTCCGGACAACCGGCCGTGGGAGAACTTCGGCACCGGCGTGCCGGAAGCCCACATGGCGCTGAGGGACGGCGTCCACCAGATCGGCACCGCCGCCCGCCAGGTCGCGCAGGTCGGCACCGAGGAGCAGAAGGCCAAGGCCACCACGATCCTCGTTGAGGCTCGCAAGGCCCTGTACAAGCTGCTCGCCGAGGATGCGTGAGCATGCTGGACCGATGAATGCTGATCAGTGGATCCCATCGGTACCTCCCAGCCTCCGCGGTCGTGCGGGGCTGGGAGGTGTCCTCGAAAAGCGGCTGACAGCGCCTACCGTCTGTCGGCCTTACGGCCCGGCCTCACTTGAGGTGCCGGGCGAAGAAGGCGGCGGCGGAATCAGCCGCTGACTGCGGAACGCCGGTGTGGCCGCCCATGTTGGCGCACAGGGTCTTCTCCTTGGATCCGAAGGCGTCGAACAGGTCCAGTGCCGTCTGCCGGTCGTTTCCTTCGTCGTCCCACTGCAACAGGACGTGCAGTGGGATGGTGATCTGGCGGGCCTCCTCGAGCGTGGCCCGGGGTACGTAGCTTCCGGCGAAGAGATCGGCCGCCACGATGCGCGGGTCGATCGTCGCCAGCCGGATGCCGATGGCGATCACTCCTCCCGCGAAGCCGACCGGGCCGCCGATCTCCGGCAGCGCGAGCAGTGCGTCCAGGGTGGCCTGCCATTCCGGGACGGCCTGTTCCACCAGCGGTAGGACGAGCCGGTCGATGATGTCGTCGCTGACCGGTTCGCCGGCGGCCAGGGCTTGCCGCAAGTCGGCGCGGGCCTGGGCGACGACGTCCAGAACGGGCCGGTCGCCGTTTCCGGGGAGCTCGATGGTGGCTGCGGCGAAGCCGTTCGCCGCGGCGTACCGGGCTCGCGCCGCCAGCCGCGGGTACATCCTGTCCAGTCCCAGCCCGCCGGGGTGTCCGAGCAGGATCAGCGGTGTCGGCGACGCCGATGGGGGCGTCCACAGGATGCCGGGGATCTCGCCGAGGGTGAAGCGGCGTTCGGTGATGTCGCCGTCAAGACGCTGTTCAGAGGTGAACTGCATGGTCGTGCCTTTCGGGAGTGCGGAGATGGCGCTCCCGGACGACCTATCGCCCGGCCGTGACCCCAGAGGGGAGCACCCATGTCGATGTCGCGTTCACGGGTACCACCTCCTCATCATGTCGCACGGCTTCCGGAACTCTAGCAGCGATCGCCGTCCACCCCGACCCAGCCCTGGTCAAGCTGGACTGCCGCCACCAGGAAGCGCAAGTCTTCCGAGACTGTTCGCCGCGGATCCTCGACCCATTAACAGGCTTCTGTCATGCTCGCTGCCATGACTGATCCGGCTGCGCAGGACTGCTGTGGTCTCACCCGTCGCGACCTTGCCCGGCTCGCCGCCGCGGGAGCCGGAGCGGGAATGGTCCTGCCGGGCCTGCTGCCCGCACCAGCCGCCGCCGCGGCCGCTCAGGGGGTGTTTCCGCAGGACCTGGAGATGGTGACCGTCACCGATACCGGTTTTGTGCTGACCTGGTACACCGCCGCCGCGCCGCCGCCTGCGATCCCGTACCAGCCCGGCCAGGAGCCGGCCGCGGTGGCCTGCGACGGCGCCGTGCGGTACGGCACGCACCCGGATCGCCTGGATCGGCTCGCGGTGCAGCGGCACGGCGACACCGCCTACCACCAGGTGGAGGTCGACGGGCTGCGGCCCGGGGCGACGTACTACTACCAGGCCCTGTCCGCAGGGGTGCCGGCGACGCCGCGTATGGTGCCGCAGCTGACGTTTCCGGCCGGGGGACTGGTCATCCCGCCCAACCCCACCAACGGTCAGCTGTTGGCGATTCTCGCGCAGCTGCTGTCCTCCGGTGTCGTGCAGTCCGCCGCCCCGGGTCAGGTCACGACCCTGGTTCCGCCGCGCGGTCGGCACTTGTTCTCGCTGGCGCTGGCCAACGACCTGCACATCGGGGAGACCGTGAGCGGGCTGGCCACGGCGGACTTCCCGCCCGGGTTCAGCCAGGTGCCGGGTCTGCCGCCGTATCCGGAGGTGATGGCGGAGTCGATGATCGCCGACGCCGGCCGGCGCGGCGCCGATGTGCTGCTCGTCGCGGGCGACCTCAGCTCGGCCGCGCTGCCGGCCGAGCTGTCGGGCTCCAAGCAGCTGCTCGACCGGTTCGGGCGCCTGACCCTGGCCGGCCGGCTGGACGCGGGCCGGTATGTGGTCGCCCGCGGCAACCATGACCAGCCGAAGACCGGCGCCGGGTATCAGACGTGCCCGGTGGTCGGCGACACCGGATACAACGACTGCCTGCCGACCGTCTACGACCTGCCGCAGGGCCGGCTCACCAGCACGCACCTGGCCGGTCTGCGGATCATCGGCCTGGACACCACGACCTTGAACACCCCCGGCGGTGCCCTCGACGACGCGCAGTTCGCGGAACTGACCGAGACCCTGGCCGACGACCGGCACTGCCCGACGCTGGTGTTCGGCCACCATCCGGTCACCGACGCCTCCGCGGTGTCCACGATCGCCGGCCCGGCCTTCGACCTGGCCCGTCCCGACGCGTCCCGGCTGCAGGCGCTGTACGCCAGGACGCCGGGCGTGTTCCTGCACCACGCCGGTCACACCCACCGCAACCTGCGTACCACCTCGCCGGTGGCGGCCGGGGTCGACTTCCTGGAAGTCGCCGCGACCAAGGAGTATCCGGGAGGGTTCGCGCTGCTGAAGGTGTACGAGGGCGGATACATGGCCAACTTCTACAAGTCCTCCAGCGCCCTGGCCCGGCAATGGAGCCAGACCACCAGCGGTGAGTACCTGGGTCTGTATCCGGCCTACACGCTGGGCTCGGCTACCGACCGGAACCACGTAGCGAACCGAGACTTCACGCGGCTCTCAGCGGTACATCAGCAGCGGTAGACGGGAGTGACCGGTCGGTAGGGCGGCAAAATGACGGCATCGATGGCGTCGGCGGGCACCAGAACATCCCGCTGTCGTTCGCGGAGGTCTTCGGCACCTCCTGGATCACCTCCTAGGACAACCTGCTGTGGCAGGCCACTGAGATGGCCGACATGTCTGATCCGGCTTCCGGCCCTCGGCGAAGGCAGTCATCGTCTAGCGCGCCTGCCGGTCTGCGGCCGACCCGGCGAAGTAGTGTCCCTCGTCCAGGTCGGCTATGAGGCCCGGATGGGTCGGCTCCCAGCCGAGCAGTTGCCGGGTGTGCGTGCTGGAGACGGGGTTGTCGACTCCGACGAACGCGCCGATGCCGCCGAAGTGCTCGGCCGCGTCCTCGGCGGGGATGGACTTCACCGGCAGGTCCAGGTGCCGGCCGATGGCTTCGGCGAGCTCGCGGAACGCGATGCCGGTGTCGGCGACCGGGTGCAGTCGCGAGCCGGGCTTTGCCTTCTCCAGCGCCAGGCGCAGGGCGCGCGCCGCGTCCAGGGTGTGTACGGCGGCCCAGCGGTTGGCGCCGTCCCCGACGTAGCCTGACACGCCTTTTGCGCGGGCGGTGGCGATGAGCGTCGGGACGAAGCCGGTGCGGTCGAGCGTGCTGTGCACGACGGGCGGGAGCCGCAGGACCGAGGAGCGCACGCCGCGGCCGGCCAGCGCCATGATCGCGGCCTCGGGGGCGGCTCCCGGTCCGGTTTCCAGTACGTCCTGCTCCGTGCCCGGGCGTCCGGTGATGCCGGCGAACGGGAGCATCAGGGTTCCGCCGACGACCACGAAGGGCTGATCGGTGCCGGCGAGCGTGTCGCCGATGACTTCGATGGCGCGTAGGTGGGCGGCCAGTACCGCGGCGAAGTCGCCGTCGCGCAGGGACCTGGCGGCCAGGTGGATCACGCCCTGGGCGTCGGCGGCGGCCGCGCGCAGGCTGTCGGGGTCGTCGAGGTCGCCGCGGCGGACCTCGGCCCCGCGCGCGGCGACCAGTTCGGCCGAGGCCTCGGAGCGGGCCAGCCCGACGACCTGGTGGCCGGCGCCGAGCAGTTCGGGGATGACGGCGGCGGCGATGTGGCCGGACGCGCCGGTAACGAGAACGCGCATGGGAGAACCTCCGGGATGAACGGCCGCCGGGGCCACGCGGCGCGCGGCGGACAGGAGTGATGTCACCTGGTGTCATTACCGTAGCAGGTGATGACTCCGAGTGTCATGACTAGACTGCGGGGATGGGACGATGGGAGCCGAACGCTCGCGGCCGACTGGAGCAGGCGGCTCAGGAGCTCTACGCGGAGCGCGGCTTCGAGCAGACCACCGCGGCAGAGATCGCCGAGCGCGCGGGGCTGACGAAGCGGACCTTCTTCCGTCACTTCACCGACAAGTGCGACGTGCTGTTCGCCGATGCCGACGCCATGCGGGACCTGATCGTGAAAGCGGCCGCCGAGACGCCGGAATCCCTGGCCCCCCTGGCCGCTGTCGCGGCCGGGATCCAGGCTGGCGCGGCCGTCCTGCAGGAGTTCCAAGAGCGCGCCCGGAATCGGCACGTCGTCATCGCCGCGACTCCGGAACTGCGGGAGCGGGAGCTCGCCGAACTCGCCGAGATCGCCGCCGCGCTCGCCGAGACGCTGCGCGGCCGAGGCGTGGGTGACCGGACCGCGAGCCTGGCCGCCGAAACGGGGATCGCCGTCTTCAAGGTCACGTTCGGATACTGGCTCGAAGACGCCGGACAGCCGGAGCTCCCGCAACTCCTCCGGGACGCGTTCGACGAGCTCAAGGTCGTGACCGCGGGCGCCTGACGGCCGCGGCGACGTCGAATCCGGCGGCGGTACTCACGGCCAGGGGGTCCTCGGCGGTGGTTCCGGGTCAGGTCCGGCCGACTTCGGCGATCATGTCCTGGATCGCTTTGATGATCGCTTTGATGACCCCGTCCGGGCGGTCGATCGGTACTAGCGCAGCAGTGCCTCGATCAAGTCGATGCCGAGCCGGGCGCTGCGGGCGATGTCCACTTCGTAGAGGACATATCGTCCCTGCCGTCTGGTGGTGAGGATGCCCGCGTTCTTCAACACGGCCAGATGCCGCGAGACCTCCGGGGCGCTCACCTTCCAGGTCTCGGCGAGTTGTGCCGTGGTCTGCGGGGTACGCAGGATGCTGCGGATCAGCCGGAGCCGCAGCGGATGGTCCAGAGCGTGGAGCCGGTCCTGGATTCCGGTGACGGACACGGCTGCTTCGTCCAGGCCTGCCAGGATCGGGTAGTTGAGGACCGGTCGGCAGCCGGCGGTGTGGACCACGAGCAGGTGCGGGTGGGAGAACGCGCTGGGCAGGAACGTCAGTCCGCGTCCGCTGGCCGAGGCGGTCCGGTCCTGCAGCTTGTCGACGACGATGCGATCGCCGGAGGCCGTCAGTGTCAGCGCCGGCGACACCGCGGCGAGCATCGCCTCCAGCCCGTGCCGGGCCAGCAGGTCGCGCTTGTGGCGGGCGTCCGCCGCGAGCCGGGCGACGACCCGGGCCCAGGCGTCCGCGAAGAATCCGGTGTCGCAGTCTTCGAGCAGGCGGCGTACCCAGCTCCGGGCGGCGGCCGGGCGGGTGAGGATGTGGTCGACGAAGTCCAGCGCGCGTGGACCCCGCGCGGCGGCACGGTCGCGGGCGACCTTGCGGGCGGTGTCGTCGACCAGCGGTGAGTCGAGGTCGTCGCGGATCGGGACGACACCGCAGCTGCTGGTCATCAGGGCATTGCGGACCCAGGTCTCGTCTTCGAGCGCGTCCAGGATGTCGAGTTCGGCGGCGAGCGTCGCCTGTGGCTCGGCGGGCAGCAGCATGTCCGAACGCGAGGTGCGCCACAGGTAGTCCGCGACGACGATACGGTCCATGAGGTCCGGCGCGATCCCGGCGGTGGCGGCGGTGACCCAGCTGTTCTGCGCCTGGTGGTGCGCGGGCTCCACGAGCAGGTGCAGGGCGGAACCGAGCTCGGCCAACGGGGACGGCGCGAACAGGTACTGGTCCGCGGACACGTTGGTCACATCGATGCTCACGCTCATAGGGGAATCGTCGCAGGCGCGCGCCGGTTCGCCGCGACGGTTGACGATTACCGTCAACCGCATACGGTCCGGGCGGCTAGGGCTTCCATGGTGGCTGCATGCTCACCGCTGCGAACCCCACGCCACCTGGAACTTCTGGATCTGCCGAACCTTCTGGATCTGCTGAACCTGCTGGACCGCCTGGACCACCCGCACCGCCTGCACCACCGGCCGCGACCGGGCCGGTTCCGGCTCCGCCGTCAAAGCTCTCCACCGTCCGGCTGCTGCGCGGACTCGGCGGCGGGCGCTACGCCTTCGCCGCCGCGGTGTCCGCGCTCGGGGCGGGGCTCATCCGGCCGTTCCTGCTCCTGTACGCGGTCACCATCAGCCACCTCAGCCCGAGCCGCGCCGGTCTGGCGCTGTCGGCGGGATTCGTGGCCGGGCTCGCGCTGGTGCCGCTGGCCGGCCGCTGGGTCGATGCCGGAGGCCGCCGCACGGTGGTGGTGACCACGATCGCGCTGCGAGTGCTGGGTCTGGTGCTGCTGCTGGCGATTCCCGGCCCGGCCGGCTTCATCTGCGCGTGCCTGCTGCAGGGCATCGGCAACCAGACCGGACCGGTGGCGCAGGGCGCCGTCGTGTCGAGTCTGGCCGTCGGCTACGAGCGGGACGCGGTCCTGGCGGCGCTGCGGTCTTTGGGCAACGCCGGTCTGGGCGCCGGCGCGCTGCTGGCGACCGTCGCCCTGGGCTCGGGCGCGGTGGGCATGCGCTGGCTGGCGGTGGCGACCGCCGTCGGGTATCTGGTGTCGGGCGTGCTGATCGCGACGGTCCGGCTCCCGGACGAGCAGGTCCCGTCGGGGCAGCGGCGGGTCGGGCAGCTGCGGGTCGGGCAGCGGGCGGATCGCCGCGGCCAACCCATCGGCCCGGCGGACCGGCCGGTCCTGCACCGCCTGACGATCATGAACCTGGGCAACCTCCCCTTCGCGTTGTGCTTCGACATCCTGGAAGTCGCCCTCCCCGTCGTCATCGTCACCCAGCTCGCCGCCGCGCCGGCCTGGTCCTCGGGCATCTTCGTGGCCAACACGGTGATGGTGATCCTGATCCAGCTTCCCGTCGTGGTCTGGATGTCCCGCCGCCCGCGTCGCCACGTGTTCGGCATCGCCGGAGCGGTCCTGGCCGCGTCCTACCTCGGCTTCCTGGTCGCCGAGGCCGGACACGGGGCCGCCGGCGCGATGGCGATCGCCGTGGTGTCAGTGCTCTACACGCTGGGCGAGGTGCTTTACACCGGCGTGGGGACGGCGCTCGTGATCGACGCCGCCCCACCGCATCTGCGCGGCACGGCACTGGCCCGCTGGCAGCTCTCGCTCGGCCTCGGCAGGGCGATCGCCCCGCTGGCGATCACCCTCGCCCTCAGCATCTCCCCGGCCGCGCTCTGGCTGCCGTTGGCGGTCGCGACGCTCATCGGCGCCGCGGTGATCGTGCGCCACGCTCCCACCGATTCCGGACGGCAAGATTCTGGGCGGGACGGTTCCGGCCGGCACGAATCCGGACGGCAGGAGCAAGGTGCCGGCCTGGTCGGCAACCGCGGGAGATACGGGGAATGGGCTGCTCGGCGCCGCGCACGAGCGGTCGAGCAGGCCGAACTCGGGCGTCGGCTGTACGCCGGCGGCTACCGTTCCGAGCGCATCAAGGACCGGCGTCCCCGGTGATGGTTCGGATGTCAGAGGCCTGAGTGTGCGCGGTCCAGGGTCGAGCCTTCAAAAGTCATCGAACCATGACATACTGTCAATAGTCGCTGTGTCTTCAGTGACGATCGACCTCGCGTCCTGAGGAGCACATCGTGCACGCTTGGACCGTTTGGCGTCGGCCCTATATCGCCGGCATCGTCACCGCCGTCGCGATGGTCGCCGTGGCCGTGATGCCCGGTCTCAGTTATTCGGCCGCGCGTCCGGTCCAGTCCTCGACCGCGCCGCCTGCTTGCTCCGCGGGGACCCTCGTGCCGACCGGCAGCGGTCCGGTGTGCGGCATCACCGCCGGCCGGCAGACTTCGTACCTTGATATCCCGTACGCGGCCCCGCCGCTGGGGAAGCTGCGCTGGACGCCGCCGCAGCCGGTGCAGCCGTGGACGGCGACCTACCAGGCCACCCAGCGCGGGCCGGGATGTCTCGCGCCGAGCTACACGGCGCCGGGCCAGGTGCAGCCCGGCACCACTGAGAACTGCCTGTTCCTGGAAGTCCAGGAGCCGGCGGGGACGCGGCCGGGGCAGCGGCTGCCGGTGATGTTCGAGATCCACGGCGGCGGGTTCCTCGGCGAGGCCCGCGATGACGACGGGACGAATTTCGTCGGTGCCGGGCCGGCTATCTACGTGTATGCCGGGTATCGGCTGGGGGTCATGGGGTTCCTGGCCGACCAGGCGCTCGGCCCGCACAGCGGCGACTTCGGGCTCCAGGATCAGCAGGCGGCGCTGAGCTGGGTCAAGGACAACATCGCGGGGTTCGGCGGAGACCCGGGCAACGTGACGATCTTCGGCGAGTCGGCGGGCGGGGCCAGCGTCTGCGACCAGATCGCCTCGCCGACCGCGAACGGCCTGTTCCAGCGGGGCATCAGCATCAGCGGGTACTACAACTTCGACGTCAACACCATCTGGTGGCCCGCGGACTGCAAGTCGACGCTGCCGGACGAGGCCCAGGCGCAGGGCCTCGGCGCGCGGTTCGCGGCCAAGGCCGGCTGCGGGAACGCCGCCGACGTCGCCGCGTGCCTGCGGGCGTTGCCGGCCGACACCCTGGTCGAGAAGGGCGGTCAGGGCCTGGATCCGTTCGGCGGCGGGGCGATCGGGCCGATCGTCAACGGCACGACGCTGACCATGTCGGCGAGCCAGGCGTTCGCCCTCGGCCGGGTCAACCGGGTCAAGGTGGTCATCGGGGTCGGCCGCGACGAATTCAACGGCGGCGTCTACACGAACACCCCCGGCCACCCGGTCGTCGCCGACACGACCGCGCAGTACGAGCAACTGGTGCGGCAGCAGTTCGGCCCGCTGGCATCCACGGTGCTGAGGCTCTATCCGGTGCAGCACTACCCGTCGCCGTCTCCGTTCATCGCCTACCGAACAGTGATGGCCGACGCCTTCAGCGTGTGCCCGTCCCTGGAAAGCTACGCAAAGCTGGCCAGAGCCGTCCCGGTCTACGCCTACGAGGACGACGACGCGGACTCGCCGGGACAGACGCAGCCGCTCGGCGCCAACCACAGCGCCATCAACCGGCTCGCCCACGACGTGCCCGGAACCCTGGACCCGAACCAACTCGCGCTCCAGGAACAGGTGTTGTCCGAATGGACCGGCTTCGCGCGCACCGGCGTGCCGACCACACCCGGCACGCCGCCCTGGGCGCTGTTCTCAGTACCCGGCAACCCGGTCATGTCGCTGCGAGCGGGCGGGGACAGCACGCTCGTCCCGGCCGGCTCGATCGCGACGCAGCACAACTGCCAGTTCTGGGACTCGGTCAACCGGACCGCGCCTTGGGCGTCGTGAGGTCCTGAGGTCCTGAGGTCCTGAGACGCCGGACCGGCCGGACACGGACTCCTCGCCGGTCCGGACGGTGGTGCCCAGCGTGGTGCTCGCCGTGCGGCTCAGCGTGGTGCTCAGCGTGGTCCTCAGCCGAGGAAGTCGACGCGGTCGATCAGGCCGTCACGCACCCGGTAGGCCACCAGCACCCGGATCGGGTCGTCGGCCAGGCCGTGGGCGAGTTCGTGGTCGACGACCCAGTCTCCCTCGCTGATCCGCGCCAGGATCTCGGCTCGGCAGCGGCCTTCGGCGAACTGTCCGGCGTACTGGTCGCGCAGCGCCGGACGGCCCTGGAGCCGGCTGCCATCACGCCGATTGACCACGACGTCCTCGGCGTAGGTGGCGGCGAATGCGTCGAGGTCGTGGCTGTTGTAGGCGGCGAGTTGCTGCTCGACGGCTTCACGGGGATCGGTCATGTCCATGATCATCGCATGGTCGGGCAGATGGACCGACCCCGGCGAGAGCTGGAACGGTGCCTCAAGGACTACTTGCCAGGTCACATCCAGCCCCAGGGCCAGCGTCAGCTGAGAATCGACGCCGATCCTGGTGACGCTCAGACCTCGAAGGTTCAGGATCCATCGATCCTCATGCTCGATCGGATCCGCTTCGGTCCGCTCCACCATCCCCATACTTTCCCGCAGGATCAGCCGCGGCAGGTGACCTGCACTGACGCCGCGCCGAGCTGGTCGCCGGCCCCGGAGCCCCAGTCGATTCCCTCGTCGGTGAGCCGCACCCCTATGGTGCCGTCGCTGGTGGGGAACCACTGTTGGCTGTAGGAGGTCCACTGGCCGCGGTAGGAGGGCTGCTGGACCGTGAAGGACCCGACGTTGGTCTGGTTGTTCGCCCCGCTGAAGACTTGGTACAGCGCCGGAGAGCCCGCCGAGTGCTTCGGGGTGCCGTCGTTGGGGACGTAGACGGAGACGGTGCAGCTGCCGCTGACGACCGGGCCGGTGTGGAACCACCAGGTCACCGAGTTGACCGAATCGTACTTGGTGCCGCTGCCGTTCATCGGCATGGTGGAGAAGCGGCCGTTGCACCCGGCCTGGTTCCAGCCGCCGGAGGCCTCGGTGCTCCAGCCCGAGGCCGATCCGGAGCCGATCGTCGAGACACCGTGGCTGCTGTCCGCCGGGCATCCGATCCCTGACATGCCGTAGTAGGTGGGCCCCTGAGTGGTCGAGGTGGTGACCGGGGGCGGCGGCGGCATGCCGACGCTGGAGGGTTGGGTCGGCGGCACCGAGTGGCCCGGGACGCTCGTGGGCTGACGGCTCGACGGCTGCTGGCGGCCGGAGGTCGGAGCCGACGTGGGGCCGAGATTGAGATTGCCACCCGATGCTGACCCGGAGGTGGGCGAAGGGATTCCTGATGTCGCGCTGCCCGTGCCGGTCGTCGGCTTGGGCCGGGACCCCTGCGACGAGGAGGACGGGAGGACGATGTCAGTGGGCCCGTCGGTCGCCGGCCCGAACGCTCCGTAGGAGGGGGCGCCGACACCCGGTGCCGAGGAAGAGACGTTCGCGGCCGGATGGTCCAGGGCCGTCTGCGCCGACTTGTTCCCGCTGGTGCTCAGGCCGGCTATCACCGGTATCGCGACGAGGACGGGAACCGCGACGACGCCGGCCACCGCCACCGAGCGGCGCTTGCGGCGCGCTGCTGGGGGATGGGGGGCCGAGGCCGGACCGCCGGCCGTCGGCGCTGGGGCCGGTGATGCGGAGGCCGATGCGCCGGACGGTGTCGGTTCGGGTTCGGGTTCTGGTGCGGGCCGGGCAGCGGTGTCTTCGGATTCGGGGAGCAGGATTTCGATGAGGTTCGCGGCGGCGACGGGCTGCGGGACGGTATCGGTCTGGCCCTCGGACTCGGCCGCGGCTTCGGGCTCGGTTGCGGACTCGGACTCGGACTCGGACTCGGACTCGGGCTCGACTGTGGCTTCGGGCTCGATTTCGGCTTCGGACCCGGGCTCGGCTGCGGCTGCGGGCTCGAACTCGGCTTCGGCTTCGGGCTCGGCTTCCGCTTCGGACCTGGGCTCGGCTTCGGGCTCGGGCTCGGGCTCGGCTTCGGGCTCGGCTTCGGCTTCGGACCCGGGCTCGGCCCCGGCTTCCGCGAGGATCGGCGCTTCGTCCGGCACCGGTGCCTCGTTCGGCGTTTGCTCCAGATCTGGCACTGGCACCGGCATTGGTGTCGGCGTCTGGCTCAGCGAGGCGGTCACCCCTCGGGTCGGCGAAGCCTGCCCCAAGGGAACCACGCGCGGCGCGACCACCTGCTCCTCGTCCGCGGTCGGGCGATGGAGGGCGATGGTGTCCGCAGTGTCCGCGGGCTTCGCGCTCGCCGAGGATGCTTCCGTCGGGGCCGCCGGGCGCGGGCTCGCAGTCGTGCGGCGCGTCTCATTGCGCGAACGCCGCAGAAAGTAGACGAAGCCCGCCCAGCCGACGGTGAGTACGACCAGCATGAGCCCGACGGCGGCCAGTCCGACGCTGCTGTTCGCCGACGCAACGGCCTGCTGCGCGCTAGGTGTCATCGTGAGGTCCTTCACATCTTTGGGGAGGGCGGCCGATGCGCCGTTCGGGGCGGCGGGTGGTGGCTAGCCGGCGGCCGGGACTCGCTGCAGGTGGGTCAGGGCCCTGAAGACCACGACGCCGTCGAGGGCGTCCGGCTGCGCCTCGTCCCGGTCCGAGATGTGCGTCAGCAGGTCCGGGTCGGGGGCCAGTCCGTGCTCTTCCAGGTAGTACCGCACGGTGTCGGTCCAGATCCATTCGCCGTCGGTGCGCAGGCTCAGCGGGACGCTGCCCCGGCGGCCGGGATCCAGGACGTCATCGATGCGGCCGTCGGTCACCGCCAGCGCGATTCCCGAGTCCAGGTACTCCAGGACGACTGCTCGCTCGTCGTCCTCCAGAACCGGGTGCGCCTCGTCGAAGGTGCCGACGCCGGTGGCCGCGTCGATCGTGTCGAAGACCTTGGCGGAATTGAACGGACGCCCGGGAGCGGCCGCCCACAGCAGGGCGGAGTAGGACCGGGCATGGGCCTGGTACGGCAACACCGGGCGCCACGAGGCGAAGGCCTCCACCTGCGGGTCCGTCTCCCCGTGCGCGGCCAGCACCTGCTGGAGCTCGGCCGCGGCGGTCCACGGCGCCGTGTCCGGCCGCACCTCGGCCAGGTAGACGCGCCGGGGCGCCGGGTCGTCCCCGCCGTCCGCGGCGAACCGCCACGTGCGCCAGAGCCCGACCAGTCCCTTGATCTCGTCGGCGGCCGTCTGCGCCGCCTCGTCCAGGGCGTCGGTGAGGTCGCCGGAGAGCATCGCGTCCGACCCGAAGGTCAGGTCCAGCGACGCCGAGACGCGCTCGCCGATCTCCCGCAGGACGCTCATCGGCGCCGGAGCGAACAGGAACGCCGGTGCCGGGACGCCCGGCTCGGTGGCGACGCCGTCCAGCACGGCCGGGTCCGCCCCCGTCTCGGCCAGTGCCCTGAGGATCAGTGCGTGGTCCTCAGGCGTGAGGGCGGCCCGCGCGTCCGTGACGGCCCGCGCGATCAGCGGAGCCGGGGCGGTCGGTCCCTCCGCGGCCAGGAGAGACCGGGCGTCGGCCAGCGCCTTGTCGGCTACGCGGCCTGCCAGACGCAGCAGCATCTCGTGGCAGTTCTCGGAGAGCTCGTCTATCACTGTGCTGGGCCTCTCAGGGAATTTCGTCGACGTCGGGCGGAGCCTACCGGGCAGGACGGGGCCCTGCTCAGCCGGGTGTCGTGACATTGAGGTTCGGTGTCGGGGCCAGGTCAGCCGGTGGTCACCAACACCTGGTTCTCGGCTGGATTCTCGGCCGGATTTTCGGCCGGGTGCCCGGTCTGGACCGGCGGACCGGTCTGGTCGAGGCCGAGGTCGACATCAACGTCCGGAACGGGCGGCGGGGGCACCATTCCATGGTTGATCGCCTCGACGATCGCGGTGAGGGGGTAGCCGCCGCTGAACAGGGAGTCGAAGGTCCCGGCGCCCCTGATGTCCGTGCCCGGTAGGACCGTCACGCCGAATCCGTTGTCCAGAAGCAGCTTCTGCAACAGAAGGCTCAGATGAGTACGACCGTTACCGTCGCCGTAGAGGTGGCTGATGTGCAGGGCGCGCACGGCCTTGGCGATGGCGGTCAGTTTGGCGCCGTCGTCCGTCGCGGCCCTGATGCCCTTGACGTATTCGTGCATGATCGCGCGATAGATCGGCTGCCGGGCGCTCAACGAGTAGTTGGCGTAGATGTTGGAGTCGGTGTGCACGGTGATGGGCAGTTCCGACTGCTTGTACTCGCCCCACGGCACCAGATTGGAGCGCCGGTAATAAGGGTCATCGAGCGGAGGATCGTCCGGATGCAGGGTTACATCCCGTTCGCTGACGAGTTGGGAGAGGTTGTTGTCGGCAGACTCCCTCTGGAGTAGGTGCCGGCCGAGGTAGGTCTCGTTCTCAAGGTCGTCCGCGGGCTTGCCGGATATCGGGAACTGCGTCTTGGCCTCGTCGGGCTCGTGAAGCACGGTACTGGGCTTGTGGAAGTTGGTGAACTTGTTCCTCGGCATCAGTTTGACGGTTTCGGCATGGAACAGGTGGTACTCGGCGAAGCCCAACTGTGAGCCGTCCGCAGAGTCCAGGAACTTCTTATAGGCGCTCTCCATGCTGTCCCGGAAGGGGTACTGGCCGTGGCCGGGGACGACGTCGCCGGAATTGGCCTCGGGCGGACGCCCCTGCTCCTGCTTCGATACCCGCTTCTCGATGTCGTAGAGATCGCCCGGGCGTTCCATCCCCGCACCTGACCAGGCGGGATTGTCGAGCACCTGCTCAGCCGATTTATGATCCTTCGGGTTGATGTAGAGCTTCCACCACTCGCCTTCCGGCAGCACGTCTGAGAGGTTTCGTCGGCTGTTCCGGATCAGCTCCGAGTAGCCGGAGCCCAGCGCCGTGTCCACATCCGACCCGACGACATACTTGGCGGCGGGGAAGTTCTCGGCGGTGAGGGCCTTGAAATGCTCCCACGTAATCGTGGCCACGCGGTTGTGCGCCGGGACGAAGGTCTCGACCTCGATCATCGGGCCCAGCGGTCCGGATGTCTGGACGACTCTGGCGGCGCCGACGAACTTGTCGTTCGCCAGCCAGATCAAGCCGCCGTGTTCCGGTACGTACCCGTCAAGGGAATCGAGGGTTCGCGGGTCGGACCACGCCAGAGCGCGCTCGGCCTCCTTGGCCTGTGCGGCGAGATCGTAGCCCGGCTTCCATTCGTGCAGGTCCATCAACGCCGAGACCATCTTCGCCCGAACCGCCGAGGGCAGCTTGGAAAAGGGAAGACTGCTGTCCCGACCGCCGGTCAACCAGTGCAACGCCATGTGGCTCTGGAAGGCTCCGGCCGACTTCGCACCGGAGAAGGAGAACAGGCCTCCGGCATAAGCCGAGATTGTCCACGTCCGCGACGGGCCGCTGTCTTTGTACACCAGCACAGGGTTGTTGGGCAGTTCCTTGTCCTGCCGGACCGTCAGCGTCGTGTCGGGTCGGGCCACCAAAAGCTGAGCTTCGGGGGAGGCCTGGTGAGTGTTGCCCGCGCGGGTGATGCCGGCGACAAGCTCGTCGACGATCTCCGGCAGCGGTCTGGACCCCGAGAAGAGCTCGTCGGGGTCAAGGTGCGGATCGGCGGCCGGGGCGGCCGTCTCGGCGTTGTCGGCCCACGGATTGTCGGCCCACGGGTTGGCCTGGAGAACCTGAGCGGAGCTGGAAACCTCCTCGGGCCGCGCGAAATCGAGCTTCGCGGTGCCGAAGCCGCGGTCCAACAGCAGCTTCTGCAGCAGGACGTTCCGGACCACGGACCCTTCACGGCCGCCGAAGAAGCCGCCCACTTGCAGGGCTCTCACCGTCCTGGCGATCGTCCGCAGCTGGTCGTAGGGGTGATCCGACAGGCGGGAGACGTCCAGCCGATAGTTGTCCAGGATCGTCCTCAGCAGAACCCTGCCACTGGCGGGCGAATAGTTCGGCCGTACAACGCCGTCCTTGACCAGGGCGACTGGCAGGTCGCTCTGCCGCTCGCCGAGCTTGGCCGCCGTGACTTCGAAAGTCGGCAGATCCTCGTGGAGGATACTGTCGGCCCCGTCGTAGGACGCGAGCAGGCGACGCCCCTGGTAGGTCTCCTCGGTGAGATCGGCGGCGATGGCCGACACTTTGCGGCCGCTGAACGTGAAGTTCTTCGGCAGACCGGTCGCTGCGTCATGGAAGGGAATCCGGTCAAGACCCGGGAGGTCCTTGACCAGATCATCGCGGAAACTGTCGAAGGAATCGGCATCGAGGTGGAGCGGCGGACCGTCCAGGATCTTCTTGGCGGCTGCCAGCAGGCCCGGCGACGGGGAGAAGCCGTTGCCGGCTTGCGGATCGATGCCCAATACCTTCTGAAGATCCGCACCAGGCTGCACCACGGACAGCTTCTCGGGGCCGTTCTGCCGCTCTATGGCGAGCGCGTTTTCGTGGGCCCTGCTGGAATGGGGACCCGACCACGAGTACGGCCCGAGCGACAGCGCCTTGCCGGCGAACGGCGACATGCGAGCCGTTCCGGTGGCGAGGGGATAGTACGTGGCCAGGACGTGCTGGTAGGTGCCGGTCAGCTCGCTGCCCAGATCGGGCGTCAGCAATCCGCGGCCGTGAACCGTCCAGACGTTCTGCGGGGCGTGCGTCGGCCCGGCCCCCGGGGCCCACCAAGTGGTGGCCCCCGGCAGGCTGACAGTACCCGGGACGTTGTCCGGCACGCTGGCCCGGACTTCGCCGCCGGCGATCTGCCAGACCTTGCCGGTCGTGCTGATGATCGGCACGTCCCAGTTGCCGTGACCGTGGATCATCGCGGTGCTCAGGGCTTCGCCGAGGGGCGCGCCGTTGCAGCCGATGATGGCGACACCGTGGAGGTACGGCACGATCGCGGGCTGGTCAAGGTATGCGGCAAGGACCGGTGCCAGCTCCGTCGCGGTGTAGCTGCGGCCTCGGAGCAGGTAGTTGCCGGGGATCGCCGGATCGCCGTGGACGGCGATGTTCACGATACCGGGCAGGCGGGGCAGGGCCGCGGCCATGCCGAGGTCCTCCGGCTTGTTCACCAAGGTGAAGCCTGCGACATGGGCGTCGCCGGGGTAGGCCTCATGGTCGTGCCACTGGAGCGATTCGTGCACCGCGGTGGACACGTCGGTGCCCGGCGCGAGTGTCGAGGTGTGCCGGGTGATCCAGGTCTGGCGATCCGTCCACGGTCCCCAGACCGGGGCCGCACCGGGGAACGGAATGCGTCCCTCCTGCACGGCGGTGACGAATTCGGGCCGGATCCCGTCCCAGAACGCGACTTCGTACTCGTTGGGGAACGGCGACTTCGTGCCGAGGGTGGACAGCACGTCGATACCGCCGGGGGCGTCGATCGTGTAGCGGTAGACATAGTGGTCCTGGCGGATGGCGAAACCGAGGGTGCTGATCCAGTTCGGCGTCCGGGTGGTGCTGATCAGACCGGTGGCGTGCTTCTGCGCCACGTAGTAGCGCAGGCTCCGGGCCAGGTCGCGGTTGCCGGGCCGGAAGCCCGTGCCGAAGACGGCACCGGGCTCTCGCAGATCCCAGCGGTACAACGGGGAGTTGTCATCGCGGTACCACAGCGGCGACGCCTTGAGCAGTGGGCCGTAGCGGCGCGCGCTGGGCAGCAGCTCCGGCTTGAAGTCTCTGGGGCCGCGACCGAACCCGACCGACGTCGTCGGGATCTGGGTGACCTTCGGCGGGAACGCCCGCCAGTGGGCGTCGAACTGGGCCTCGGTGATGTCGAACCGGTCGGAGGCGCCGTCGTTGAGTACCTGCGCGGGGGCCGAGAACTCGGTGTCGGGGATGCGCAGCAGCCGTCCCCGCGCATCCCGGTACACCTGCTGATCGAAGATGCTGTCCCGAGTCGGATCGAAGTACCGGGTGCCCAGATTCCGGATCGCTGTCAGGACCTTGCCGACCCGGCGGTTCAGGAGTGCGGCGCCGAACCAGCTGTCCTTGTAGTCCTTGCCCGGCTTCGTCGTCCCGTGCAGATAGAGGTTCAGAGCGGCTTCGTGCTCTTCGGTCAGCGTGTAGCCGCGGTTCCGAAGGAACTCGGCGGCGGAGGCGAGGGTCAGGGGTCTGCGGATCCCGGCGGCGTCCACCAGGTCGAACCGGGAGGGGACGAGGCGGTCCGAGCCGCCGGTGAATCCGGTCCAGGTATAGGTCTCGTCCTCGACGGTCACCGTCAGCGGTTCCGTCGTGGGTTTCGCAGCGGACGAAGTGGGCGCGGCCTCGGACTCAGGACCCGTGTTCGCCTTGATCTTCTTCAGCGCGTCGCCCAGGATCCGGTCGTAGCTCTGCTGCTTCTTGCCGTCGCTCCAATGGCTCACCGCCGGGACGTGCGCGGCCCCGTTCTGCGCGTTCCACCAGGACTTCGGGGTCGGCACGACCGCGGTGCCGTTCATTTTCCCGGCCACGACGCGGCCGTCGGGGTACTGGACCGCCAGGTCGTTCACCGAGGCGATGTCCAAGTCCGGGTAGCGCGCGGTCAGCAGTTCGGCGAGCTTGTCGCCGCCGCAGGCCACCAGGGCCAGGCCCTGGCCGTCGGCGAGGGCCTTCTCGACCAGCGGCCCGAACAGCTTCAGGGTCTGGTCGTCGGTGAGCATGCGACCGTTGACGAGCACGTGTCCGGTCGCGGCGTCGAGGTGGACCGCGAGGGACTTCCAGCCGGCCGGCATAGTCAGGGCGGAGGCCACGTCGAATTCGTCGCCCCGGTCTATGACCGACCATCCGGTGGCCGTGGTGTGCACCGAGTCCTTGAACGTCACCGAGACGTCGGTGCCCGACGGGACCCGGAGGTAGCCGTTGGGATGCAACTCGTCGGCGTGCAGCCCGGGTATCGCCTGGTAGAGGTCTTCACTGGTCTTGATGAAGGAGTCGGCTCCGGGCTTGGCGTAGCCGACGGCGCGCAGGGCTTGGACGATCTCGTAGGCTGAGTGGTCGTGTCCGGCCAGCATCCAGCCGGTGAGCGCACCGAGGAAGTCCTCGTGATCCCCTGCCGGGTCGAACAGCTTCGCCAGGAGGTAGAGCCGCGCGGCGGTTCCGGACGGACCGGACAGCACCGGCATCCTGCCGTCGGTCACCACCTTCTGGTACCAGTCGGTGCCGGTCTTCACCTCCGACCACAACTGACCGGTGACCCACGGCAGCGGCTCCCTCTCGTCATCCCCGAGTTCGGGATGCGTACGGAGCAGATGGGCCAGTTCGTACTTGCCGAGGCCGACGCCGTAGCCCTTGAGATCGACTTGGGTCATCCGGAACAGCGCCTTGGCCGGGTCCGGACGCTTGTCCCGGAAGGCGGCGGAGCGCAGCAGGTCCGCGGCCGCCTCGGTCTTCGGGGTGAGCGCCGTGCCGGCCGCGAGCCCGCCGAAATGGTTCGCCAGGTGGGGGGACTCAGTGAACTGGATCGCTTGGGCCGTCAGAGAAGCCGATCCGGCCGGCGCGTCCGGCGTCGCCTTGCGGATGTGCTCGCGGTAGGCGCCGAGCTTGTCGACGTCGACCCGGCCCGCGGTCTTGAGCAGCCACTGGTGGCCGAGGTTGTCGCGGCGCAGCATCGTCGTCAGGAAGGTGTGCTCGCCCCGGCTGAAATAGGCGCCGTTGTAGAAGGCGGTCATCAGCTCCCGGGTGTTTCCGTCCCTGAGCAGGTCGTCCAGCCTGACGCTGGGTCCGACCTGGCCGGAGCCGGTGACATCGTCCTGGAAGAACGCCTTGTCCAGCACCGCGTGGTCCACACCCGGGTTCAGGTTCGCCAGTGTCGTGCGGAGCTTGACGACCATGTCCCGGGCCGCCGTCAGGCTCGACTGCTTGGCGAGTAGGTACCCGCCGATCCGGGCCTCGTGCGCGGCGTCCTGCTTCGAGGACCCCCACGCGTACGGGGCCACCGAGGACAGCGGGTCGGTGGAGGCGATCGAGTCCGTCGGCGGGCGCACCCAGACGTCATCCCGGTCCGACGGCTCGAACCCGTGCCAGGACTCGTCCGAGATCCGGCCGTTGGGGTTCGCCTTGTCGAAGGTGATGAACGCGCCGTTGACCTTCGGCTGGAGGGCGTCGCCGACGTCGTGGGCGACGGTGACGGCGCGTACCTGCCCGGTCCGGACGTTGATGAACACCGAGGAGTTGGGCGCGGTGACCGATCCGTCCCAGGCCTTGGCCAGCCGTGCGGCGAAGGAGTCCTGACGATCGGGGACGCCGTCCTTCATGACGGCCTTGATCTCGCCGTCCTTGACGGTGACGAGCCGGCCGGCCTTGACCGCTTGCGCGTTCTCGGCGGCTCCGGACATCAGCAGCGTCAACGGGGTGTCCGGCCCGACGCCGGCCTTGGTGAGCAGGTCGATGACGTTCTGGACGGCCTGCTCGCGGTCCTCGGCCGGACCGAACTCGCCGTGGCCGGGCAGGATCACCGCCACCTGCCCGGCCGGCACCTTCACCTGCTCGAAGGCCGCGCGCAGCGCGGAATCGGACTCTTGGCCGCCGCCCAGCCACACCACCCGGCTGTCCGAGGAACGGACGGCGAGGAACAGGGTGCTGTGATCGGCCTGCGTCGACTTCAGGCTGCCCGGGGTGAATTCGGGCTTCCAAGTGTCGTCGGCCTTGGAGCCGTCCGAGAGCCCGTTTTGGAGTTTCTTGACGGCCCGGTTGAAGAGCATGCCGTCTTTGCGGTGGCGGAACGCCTCCGCCTTCGGGGTGAAGTCTTCCTGGCCCGCGCTGTCCCGCAGCACCTTGAACGCCGGGTTGGCGCCGAGCTCTCTGAGGACGGCCTTCTCGATCGGCGCGTCCTTGAGGTAGAAGCGGCGCAGGGCCTTGATGTAGTTGGCCATGTGCTGGGTCTCGGTCAGGACGCTGTACTCGTCCAGGCTCTCCGCCGGGGGCTCGGGCTTGTCCAGGCTGAGCCAGTAAGTGTCCTTCGGCGCGGTGAGGATGAAGGGCTTCTCCACCGCCCAGTTGAAGGACTCTCTGTTGGCGCCGCCGTCCGACCGGCGCAGCGAGGGATTGATGTCGGGCAGCGAGCCGATCTCGTTGGCGACGGTGCGCATGGCGGTCAGAGTGACCTCGTGGCCCGCGTTCTCACCGGCGCTGTCCGGGAGCTTGGCCCGTGAGTCCGGACCGTCCGGGAAGTCGACTCGTCGGGACCCGCCGGGCTCCACCTGCATGACGGCCCCCCACTCATCCACCGTGAGCAGGCCCTTGTGCAGCGACGGGTCGAAGACGTACTCGGTCGGCAAGCCGTTCTCGTCCAAGCCTTCCAGGATGGTGGCGACGTGATAGCCCCACGTCACTTCCTTCGGCTCGCCCCAGAAGCCGCCGAGGGCGGTCTCCGCGCTGACGGTCAGCTTCTGACCGCCGGATCGGACCGCGAAGACCTTGCGCGGGGCGAATCCCCATTCGGTCAGTTTCTCCGCCAGAACGTGCGCGCGGTCGTAGCAGCCGTCTTCCGGATAGTCGAAGGGGATGGGCCGGTTCGCGTCGTCGCTGTCCTTGTATGTCTCGCCGGACAGCCGCGAGAACAGATCCTGGGCCACATCGGAGGTGACCTTCGGCGCGCTCCCATAGAAGTCCCGGACAGCCGCAGGGTCGACGTCCTCGCCCGCGCTCGTCGCCTGGTGGACGGCGTGCAGGAGCCGTTGCCCTTCGCCGGTCGTGATCGGGCCGTCATGACGGCCCGGGTGGACGAGTCCGGCCAGGGCCTGGTGCGGATCGAAGGCCCCTGAGCCGTCCGGCCCGAGCCCGTTCTTACCGATCAGGTCGTAGAGCCGTCGAACTGTGGTCGCCCGGTCGATGTCGAGCTCGGCGCCCGGACGCAGGGCGTCGGCGAGCCCGCCGATGTGGGTCAGCAGGGTGTGCAGGTCCTCGGTGGTCCGCGGCGAACCCTGGTCGCTGATACCGATCTTGTCGGCCAGGGCTTGGATCTCCGCGTCGGTCGCCGGTCTTTCGCGGTCCCCGGACGCCAGATCCGAGACCTTGTCCGGGACACCGGGGTGCTTCGTGCCATCCTGCGGCGACCACCGATGCGCGGTGGCGAAGTCGGGCCCGCCGACCGTTCGCGCCGCGGACGGCGCGAACTGGGTCATGGCCGTGGACAGGTTGTTCTCATCGGATGCCTCGACACGGCCATCGCTGGTGTAGCGGCGCCAGGTCGGCCCGTCGGCCGGCTTCTTCTGCCACCACAGATGGTTCGTCACCGGTCCGGTCGCGGTGTTGCTGGTGACGACGGTGCGGCCGGGCAGTTGCCAGACGGTGCCGTCGGCGGCGATCACCTCGCGTCCGGTCAGCCGGCTCAGGGTCGCGGCGAAGTCGGCGCCGTCGCAGCTCACGAGGACGATCGGGTCGTTCCCGGTGCCGAGGCGGTAGGCCAGAACCGCCGCGGCGTCGTCGTAGGCCAGGGACTCCGAACCCAGCCGGACGGTGCGGGTGGCCTTGTCGATGTGCACCGCGACGGTGCGGTGTCCGTCGAACCGCGGCAGTGCGGTGGCGGCCAAGGTGTCCTCGGCCAGATGGGGGAAGAGCAGGTTTCCGCCGTGCTGCTCGACGAGCATGGCACGTCGCTGCACCTCGGGACCGACCGGTGCGGCCGGATGCGGCAGCGGAGCCGAGGCGTGAGCCGACGCCGCCGGCGGGGGCTCGGTCGGCAGGCGCAGCCAGCTGCCCGGTTCCGCGGGATCGGACTCGTGGCCGCCGAGGTGGGTCGGGCTGGGAAGGTCTTGACGGAGCGCTCCAGAGATCGGATCGAAGGTGAGGAACCGGCCGTTCACCATCGGTTGGAGCGTTCCGTGGACGTCGAACCTGCTGGTGGCGGCGAACGCCTGCCCGGTCCGGAGGTTGACGGACACCGGCGAGTTGGGCGCGGTGACCGGTCCCTGCCAAGCCTGCGCCAGCCGGCTGGCGAAGGAGTCGGCGCCCTCGGCGGCTTCGGACATCAGCAGGACCAGTGGCCGGTCCGGCGCGATACCGGCCTTGCCGAGCAGACCGGTCACGTCATCCACGTTCAGTGCTCTGCCACCGGCGTGGGCGGAGGTACCCCGGCCGGGCAGGATCACTGCTACTCGGCCCGCGGGCGGGTCCAGGCTCTCGAACGCCGCGCGCAGCATGGGGTCGAACTGTTCCTCGCCGCCGCCGAGCCACAGGACGCGTCCGTCGGAACGCAGCTCGACGAACGGTGCGCCGTGGTCGTACGCCGCCGGGAACAGCCCGCCCGGGACAGGACCCGGACGCCAGTCGTTGACCTCGGGGTAGTCGGTGCCGACCGGCGCGGTCCGGTACTCCCGCTTGATCTTGTTGAAGAGCATGAAGTCTTTGGTCGACCCGAACGCCTTCGACGGAGCGGCGAAGTCGGTCCCGGAGCGCAAGGTGTCCCGCTGGGCCGCGAACGCCGGGTCGGTGTCGATGGCGTGCTTGATCACGTCCTTGATCCGCTGATCGGCGTCGGGGCCGGTGAAGAAGCGACGCAGAGCCTTGATGCGATTGCCCAGATCCCGGCTCGCGGCGTTCGTGGCGTGTTCGCTCAGGTCCTCCATGGGCGTGGCCTGGTCGGTGCTGAGCCAGTAGCGGTCCCCCCGGGTGGTCAGGACGAGGGGCTTCTCCACCGTCCAGTTGTAGACCGGGTCGCCCACCGTGCTCCGGCGGCTCGTCGACACCGTGTCGATCAGAGAGCTGATCCGGTTGGCCACGCCGAGCATGTGGGCCGCCCCGGCCTTGCCGCCGTCGGCCCCGTCGTCGGTGTCCGGCAGATCGAGCCGTCTGGCCCCGCCGGGCTCCACGCCCATGGCCGACAGCCATCCGTCCACCCCGAGCAGGCCCTTGTGCAGCGACGGGTCGAAGACGTACTCGGTCCGGAAGCCGTTCTCGTCCAAGCCTTCCAGCAGGGTGGCGACGTGATAGCCCCAGGTCACTTCCTTCGGCTGGCCCCAGAAGCCGCGCTCGGCGGTCTCCGCGCTGACGGCCAGCTTCTGACCGCCGGATCGGACCGCGAAGACCTTGCGTGCGGACAATCCCAGGCCGGTGAGCTTCTGGGCCATGGCATAGGCGCGGTCGTAGCAGCCGTCGTCGGGAAACCCGAAGGGGATGGGCTGCTCAGTGCCGTCGAGGTCGGTGTGCTTCTCCGACGCCAACCGCGTGAACAGGTCGTTCGCCACGTCGGAGGTGACTTTCGGCGCGTCCCGATAGGCGGTCCGCAAGGCGGTGGTGTCTACCGGGTCGCCCTTGTACTTCGCTTGGCGGACGGCGTGCAGGAGCCGTTGCCCTTCGCCGGTCGTGAAGGGTCCCTCGGGGCGGTCCGGGTCGAGGAGCCCGGCCAGTCCGGCCAGGGCCTGGTGCGGATCGAAGGACTCTGAGCCGTCCGGTCCGAGTCCGTTCTTACGGATCAGGTCGTAGAGCCGTCGGACTTCGGTCGCCCGGTCGACGTCGAGCTCGGCGCCCGGACGGAGTGCGTCGGCGAGGCTGCTGATGTGCGTCAGCCGGGTGTTGCGATCCTCAGTGGTGAGGACGAGGCCACCGAGCCGGTCCTGGTGGCCGACTCCGATCTGGTCGGCCAGGCCCTTGAGCTCGGCGTTGGTCGCCACCCGGTCGCGGCTGCCGGCCGCCAGGTCCGAGACCTTGCCGGGGACACCGGGGTGTTCCGTGCCGGACGGCGGCAGCCAGCGGTGCGGAGCGGCGATGTCGGTCTCGCCGACCGACCGTTGCGCCGACGGTGCGAGTTTGGTCATCGCCGCGGCGAGGTCCTCGGTGTCGGAGTCGAAGACCCGCTCGCCGTTCCGGTAGCGGCTCCAGGTCGGCTCGTCGGCCGGCTTGATCTCATTGCTCCAGAAGCGAGGCGGCGGGGGAGCCTCCGTGCGACTGGTGACAACGGTGTGGCCGGGCATCTGCCAGACGATGCCGTCGGCGGCGATCACATCGCGTCTGGTCATTCGGCTCAGGACCGCGGCGAAGTCGGCGCCGTCGCAGCTCACGAGGACGATCGGCTCTTCCCCGGGGCCCAGCTGGTCGATCAGGATCCCCGCGGCCTGTTCGTAGTCCAGGGGCCCGGACCCCGGGCGCAGCTGGACAGTGCCGGCGGCCTTGTCGATGTGCGCCGCGACGGTGCGGTGTCCGTCGAACCGCGGCAGCGCGGCGAACGCGACCTGGTCGTCGGCGTGGCTGGGGAACAGCAGGTGCCCGGACTGTTCCAGGACCGAATGCGCGGGATCGGGGAGGTGGCCGGTGCCGGGGGCGACGTGTGGATTCCCCGCGTGGGAATTGCTGGGACCCGCGACCGGATGGTGCGAGCCGGTCGCGTCGAAGGTCTGGACGTGGGCGTTGGAATGCGAAGCCTCGGTCTGCGGCCCGTGGAACTCGGCGGTCCGGGCGATCGAGGAGCGCAGCTCATCGACGATCGTGTCCAGCGAAGCGCCGCCGTTGAAGAGCTTGAAGAAGGTGCGTTCCGCGTCCTGGCCCACGGCGCCCTCCGGGGCCGCGGCCGGCAAGACCGCTACGCCGAAACCGTTGTCCAGCAGCAGTTTCTGGAGCAGCAGGCTCAGGTGTGTACGTCCGTTGCCGTCCGGAAAGAAGTGCGCCACATGCAGTGCTCGGACCGCTTTGCCGATCGCGCGCAGTTGATCGTCCGCGCCCGCCGAGTCGCGGATCCCGCGCAGGTACTCGCGCATGATCGCCTCGTAGAGCGGGCGGCGGGCGGCGAGCGTGTAGTTCACGTCGATCTTGAGGGAGGTGCCTTCGCCGGCCTTCTCCTCGGTGTACGTGCAGATCGGCAGGTCCGATTCGTCCCTGCCGAGCTCGCGGATGAGCTTCTGGGTCACCTTCAGCGACGGGGGCAGCTTGGTGGCGAAGATCGCCATGACGTCGTTGGCCGACGTCCTGGGCGCCAGGAGCGGCCGGTTCAAGTAGCGCTCGGACTCGGCGTCCGCCGCTGGATCGCTGACCCAGGCCGAGAAGGACGTCTTGTTGGCGTTGTCCGCCTCATGACGTCCCAGGACCGAGGACTTCTCCTGGAACTGCCTGTCCGCCAGCTTGGAAATCGCGAGGCTGTGCAGCTTTTTGTAGGAGTCGAAGTCGACCCCGGGAAGCTTGGGCAGCTCGCGCAGGGCTTCCGTCATCCCGTCTCGGAACGGGTACGCCCCGTCCGGGAGCTGCTTAGTCTTGTTCTCCGGATCGACGCGGTCGTAGTAGTCACCGGGTCCGGTGACGCCCCGCGCCTTGGCATCGGCCAGGTTGAGCGACGCCAGCGCCTTCTCATGGTCCTTGGGGTCGATGTACAGGCGCCACCACTCGTCCTCGGGCAGGACGTCGGTCAGATCCTTCCGAGTGTCCTTTATAAGGTCCCGGTAGCCGCCCTTCAACGCGGACGGCAGCAGACCTCGGAGCTTGGAGCTGAATCCCGCCCCCCGCAGCTGCTCGTCCGAGCCGCCGGGCGATCTGGTCACCGTCGGTGCCCCGTCGTGCTGATCGACCGGCCGCACGGCCTGGTAATGGGGTCGCGGACCGCTCGTGTCGAGGAAGAGCGTGACCTCTGTGGCGCCGTCGGGGTTCAGTGAGGTGGCCGTGTGGTCGGAGCGGACCACGGTGATGTGCAGGTCCAGCAGCACCGCCACGCTCTCCGGCAGGTCGTCGCCGAGCGGGGAGTCCCACAGGCTCGGCAGTCGCTGGGCGAACTCCAGCATCGAGGAGTAGGAGGGGAGTCCCTTTCCGTTCTCGGTGTCGGCGCGGGCGTACTCGGCGAGCGCCGCCATCCCGTCCTTGCCGTCGTCGGCGTAGCGGTCCGAGATGCTGCGGAGCAAGCTGGTGCGCTCTTGGAGCGTGCCGTTGTCGAGGAGGTCTGTCAGGCGTTCCAGATGGATGTTCTTGGCGGTGCGCGGTGCGGACGCGGAGTCCAGCGGCGCGTCGGAAGGCTTGGTCACTCTCGTCGGATCCAGATGGAGCTGCGAGAGTTCTTGCAAGCGGTCGTCGCTGAGTTCGGAGAGCAGGACCTGAGCGCTTCGCCGGTTTGTCGGCGACTCCTCACCGCCGAGCGTCAGGGGCGTCTCGCCGGGGTGGTCCGAGCCCGTGACGGCGGACTGGCTGAGCCGGTCGGCGACGCTGTGCCGCCAGGCCGGGACCTTGTCCGGGTCCGGGCCGATGCCGTGGATGTCCAGTTCGCTGAGCGAGGCGGCCAACGCGTGGTGGAAGCAGTTGCCCAGGGCGAGTGCCGACGGCGGAAGGTCTGGTTCGAAGGGCACGTACGAGGTGTCGTCCAGCTGGAACGCGGATGACGGGGGGCCGTCGTCGTCAGACTGTGTCCCGGCCTGGTTTTCACGGCTGCCGGTCCATTTGTAAGCCGGTCCGGAGATGTCCTTGTCCCCGGCCGGCAACGGGCTGAAGCCCTTGTCCGCTTCGGCCAGCGCGCTGGACAGGTGTGATTCGCCGAGTTCTGATTCCTCACGGCCGTCTCGGTAACGGCTCCAGGTCGCACTCGGCTTCTCCGACTTGTCCCACCACTTGTCCTGCTTCGGGACGGAGTCGCCGCGTCCGGCGACGACGTGGTGTCCCGGCAGCTGCCACACGGTGCCGTTCGCCGCGATGACGTCGCGGCCCAGCTCCTTGCTGAGGACCTTGGCGAATTCGGCGCCGTCGCAGGCCACGAGGACGACCGGGGCGGCGTCGGCATCGTCGGCGAGCGTGTGCTTCAGCAGGCGCGCGGCTTCGTCGTATGTCAGGGTTTTGCCGTCGATGCTCACGGTCTTCGCCACCGCGTCCACGTGAGCCGCCACGGTCCGGGTGTTCTTGTATGTCGGCAGCGCCTCGAACGCCTCCCGGTCCTCGGCCCGGTCCGTCAGGACCAGGTCGCCCCGGTCGTTCTTGCTGATCGCCGAGGCGAACTCATCGTGCAGGGCCTGTCCGTCCCGGGCGGGCCCGGGACGCTGGCGGCCCGCGGCGTGAGGGCCCGCCAGGCTGTCGCGCAGCTTGTTGACCGTGAGCCTGCCGCGATTCTCCAATGCGGCCTGGAACAGTCGGCGCTGTGCGGTGGCATCGGTTTCGTGATGCGGGACGAGCTGGTCCAGCAGGGGCTTCAGGGCGTCGGTGCCGAGCGGTCCGTCGCCGGTACGCGGTGACGTCGAGCGGGCCAGGGTGATCAGTTTGTCAGCGGCCTCCAACCGGTCGGCGACACCGTTCGAGGGCGCCTCGACGGAGTGGCCGGCGGCGTGGACGACGTCGGCCGCCTCGATGACCCGCCCTCGGGACAGGCCGGTGGTCTTGACCAGGGCACTGATGGTGTCGCTCGCGGCGACCGGGTCGGCGTCGAACTTCGTGGTGAGCCGTTCATAGCGGAACGAGCGGGCCAGGGTGTCCGTCCCGGCCCGGCCGCGCGGGATCGCCCTCGCCGCGTTGGCCAGGAGCTTCAAGGTCTGCGGCGTCGCGGTCAGGTCCTCCTCACCGCTGAGTCTCTGGACGAAGCCGTCCAGGTCGTCCAGGCCGAGTGCGCCGTCCCGCGGACCCAGATCCGCGACGGCGAGGATCCGCGCGAGATCGCCGATCTGCTCCCGGGAGCCGGGACCGGCCGTTTCATAGAGGTGTTTGTGCAAGGCGAGGGTGTCCAGCGCACGGTTCAGACCGTCGTCGGATCCCGCGTCTGCCAGCCTACTGATGATCCGGTCCGCGGCCTTCACATCGGTATAGGTGTCGCCGTCGGTCAAGGTGTCCGCGTGGCCGCGAACGGATTCGGGCAGTTGCTGCCACTGATGCTCGAAGCGCAGGGCGGCGGTGTCCAGGGCGGACGACGGGTTCTGCCCGGCCTCGCGCGCGCCGACCGCGTCGGCCAGACTCGCCAGTCGTCGCAGGCCCTCGTCGTGGTCCTTCGGTCCCGGTCCTGGTCCCGGCCCAGGTCCCAGCACCCGGTCGAGTAAGGGCTCGAAGTCGGCGGCGCGCAGCGGGCCGACGACACTCGCCGTCGACTCCTTGTGGTCCGACCTGAGCAGGTCGGACAGGCGACGCACGGTGGCCAGCGTCGGTGCCAGGCCGTCCGGCCCGAGTCGGGCGAACTCCTCTTCGCCTAGCAAGCGGTGGGTCAGCGCCAGCAGTTCGACGCCGCGCTCTCGGACGGCGAACTCATCGAGCCGGCCGGTGGGTGCCCCGGCGTCGCGGAAGGCGCGCGCGGCGTCCTCGTGGGTGATCCCCAGATCCTTCTCGACCGCGGCGAACGCGGCGCGGGCCCGCACATTGGCGAGGGTGACGTCACGGTGCCCGGTGAGGCCGTCGATCAGCTTGCCCAGAGCGGGCAGGTCCTCATCCGGGGTCCGCTTCGGGCCGAAGACCTTGTCCAGCACCATTTCGACGTGCTGAGCGTGCAGGGGACCGCGGGCCGCGGCCGCGGTCTTGGGCAGATCGTGCCGGACGAGGTCGACGACGGCGGCCAGATGCGTGAGGTCCTGGTCGCCGGGATCCTTCAATCCCAGGTCCCGCACCAGGTTCTGGACGTCGAGGACGCGTTCGCGCCAGCCGCCCTCCGGCTTCACGCCGGTGCGTTCGGCCAGGCTCGCCAGGTCTTCGGGCTTCAGCCGCAGATCGTGCGCCAGATCCTCGTAGCGCAGCTTGACGGGAAGCGCGGCGAGCGTGAGGGGCTCGTCCTGGCGGTGGGCCCGCAGGGCGAGGTTCGCCACCTTGGCGACGTCCTGCCGCCATTTCGCATCCAGCCTGCCGCCCCGGACCTCGTGGATGAGGCGCCGGAAGTCGTTCAGGGTGAGCGGTCGGTCCTCCGGCAGCAGGCCGGGCAGGTCGCGGCGGGACAGCGCGACGAGCTGGTGCAGGGCCGCCAGCTGGCTGATCCGGTTCGGGTCGGCCGCCCCGAAGGTCTCGCGCTGCAGACCGAGGAGTTCGGTGGCGTGGTCGTAGTCCGCCCGGCCGCCCCGGCCCGTGCCGTCGGCGACCTCGGGCTTGCCGGACAGCTGTTCGATCTCCCGCCTGCTGACGGTGCGCAGGCTCCTGGCCGACAGGTCCGACACCGTGCCCAGGTCTTCGCGCAGCCGGTCGAAGGCGGCGCGCCGCCGTTGTCGCAGGGCATTGATCTGATGGAGATCGGCCAGCTGGTCCAGACCCTCCTTGAACCCGGCGATCCGCCTCGCGCTCGGCTTGACCCGCATATCGGGGACCTTCGCCAGCAGCGTGTCGAGCGCCTTGGGATTCCCGCCTCGCGCCGCCTTCACCATCCGGCCCAGCAGGGCCAGGTCGGGGTCGGGCTTCGCGTCCTCGCCGGCTTTGAGGAGCAGATCGAGACCGGATTCCTTCTTCCCCGAGAGCAGGTCGTACAGACGGGTGACGTCGGCGACGTCCACTAGCGACCGGGCACCGACCCCGGAAGCCAGTGCCGCGTCCTGGACCTGCTTGACCGCCTCCTTGTAGTCCTTCAGATCCGGCAGCCGATCGCGGACCTTCCCGACCAGGTCCTGCCGCACCGCCGCCGAGGCCCGCGCGGTCTTCGTGACGTCCTGCGCCGACGGCCCACGCTTGAGCAGCGAGGTCTGCTTGCCGTCCTTGAGCAGGTACAGCTGATGGTCGCTGTCGGGGTTCAGGTGCAGGGGGTGCTCGCCGTCCTGGAGCACGACGACGTTCACATCGTTGGCGCGGGCGAGTTCGGACAGCCTGTCCAGGTCCGGATCGGCCAGCTTCTCGGCTTTGAAGGCGGTGATGAGGTCGGCGACCGGCTTGGGGAGGGCCTGCTGCTCGGCCGCGTCGATCTCGGGCTTGGCCAGGCCGCCGGGGTGGACGTCGAACCCCTGATCCCGGCCCAGCACGACCCGGCCGCCGCCGACGAAGAAGACGACCCGCGGGTCGTACACCGGGCCCAGGGACTTCTGGTCGGCGGAGGGCCGGACCACGACCCAGTCGCCCGGCCCGCCGTCGCTGCCCCGGACCGGTGCCACGACCTCCAGCTTCGGCGGCGTCGCGCCCGGACCCAGGTCGGGCAGCTTGGCGGCGAAGTCGTTCACGGCGTCCTGGACCGCGTCCAGGCCGTCGCGTCCGACCGGGTCGGTGAGCACGATCCGGTTGTCGCCGGCGGGGTTGAACAGCTGGCCGGCGTCGAAGTTCTTCTCGTCCGAGACCAGGTCGTTGAGCTTGGCGACGATGGCGTCCGGGGTCCGGCCGCCGCTGTTTCCCAGATACAGGGTCTTGACGCCGGGGTCCGAGGGCGCGTTCTTGACCAGGTTCCGCAGGTCGCCCAGATCCGTGGGCAGCGGACTGGATCCGGAGTCGCCCGTGAAATCGGCGATCCGGGGCAGCGACACCGGCGGGATCTCCGGGGTGTCCAGGTGCAGGTCCAGGTCCAGGTGCGGGTCGGCGTCGAAGTCCGAGCCGTCGTCCGAGCCGACGTCGAGGTAGTCGAGCTCGTCGTCGTGGGGCCCGCCGGTCGGCGGCGGTTCCTTGAACGTCAGCAGGTTGGTGTCGGACCCGACCTTCTGGAGCGCGAAGTCAGGGGAGAAGTGCTCGTCGACGGGCGGCTTGAAGTCGTCCTCGGCGAGGTTCATCTCGTCGAAGTCCTCTTCGTGGAAGCCTTCGCCCCCCTTGCCGCCGTGGTTCGCGCCGAACAGCCCCATCGCGGTGCCGCCGGCCAGCGCGCCGACCGCCTGCTCCCAGTTGATCTGCTGGTTCTGCGCGACGTCGCCGATCAGGGTACTGGCGAAGTTGGAGACGCCGCCGATCCCGCCGACCAGCAGCTTGTTGCCCCACCCGGTGCCCTTGAGCAGGTTCGGGGCGAACTTCATGAACCCGCCGGTGATGGCCCCGTCGAAGAAGCCGCCGAGCGCGCCGATCCCGGCCGAGATCCCGACCTCGCTCCAGTTGAACCCGGTGTTGAACTTGATGTTCGTCAGTTCCTGGGCCAGCGCGTCGTTGACCGCCGACTGGCCGCCGAACATGGCGACCTTGCCGAGCAGCTGCTTGCCGATGTCGAGCATCGTGATCTCGGCCTCGGGGATCTGCTCCTCCTCCAGGGCCTCGCCCGAGCCCGGGAAGAAGGCGTCGATCACCCGGTCGTAGAGCAGCATCACGCCGAGCTCGGCGGTGTTGAGGATCATCGAGATCTTGCTCTCGTAGACGCTCGCGGCCATGCCGTAGGAGGCCTCGCTCTGCGCCGTCATCATCGCCACGATCTGCGGGATCGAATCGCCGGTCAGACCGTTCATCGTGTCCTGGAACATGTCGATCCCGGGCCCGTTGACCGCGCTCGTGACGTCGACGGTGTCGCCGTGCACCTCGCTGTTGAACTCCAGGAACTGCCCCTGGTGCCCGGTCCACAGGTCGGCGAGGCCGCCGAGCTGGTCCTCGTCGGCCTGCGGGTACACCGAGTCCATGTTGATGATCCGGGCCACCCAGCGCAGTGGCTCCGGCAGATCCAGGCCCACTCAGGTCTCCGCGTTGATCTCGGCGTGCCGATAGGCCAGCGCGGTCTCCTGGAGGTTCTGCCCCGCCGAGCCCACGACGCCGGACAGGCCGCCGCTGGAGTCCAGGACGGACTGGGTGCCGGGGGTGTAGTTCGCGGAGAACTGCACGCCGTAGATGTCCTGGCCCCACACCTCGCCGTAGCTGTCAAGATCGGCCTGCAGACCGCCCACCATGCTCACGAGGCGCTGTCCGTGCTCGACGAACTTCGTCCCGTGTTCGTACACGCCGTCGGGATCGGCGGCCAGCGTCGTCGGCATGGTCAGCTCCTCACATCGCTCGTCTGGTCGCCGGCGGCCGGCGGGTAGGAGGGGAATCCGCCCTTGAAGATCTCTTCGATGTCCACCCGCGGCCGGGCCGGCCGGAACACGGAGGTGATCTCCACGGCCTGGCGCTGCGCCTCGGCCTGGGCCGCCCCCATGGTCTCGGTCACCAGCTTCGACAGCTCGACGGCCGACAGTTCCCGATGGGCCCGGCCGGAGAACTTGGCCTCGATCAGACGGCCCCGGGCGTCCACGGTGACCGTCAGCTCGCGCTTCTTCGAGGTCTTGCTCACCCGGACCGCGGTCAGCCGGCGCTGCGCCTCGGCGGTGTCGGCGACAGCGCGCTGATACCGCTGCATCGCGTCGGCGATCCGCTGGTCGAAGTAGGTCGGGCCGAGGGCCACGGCCTCGGCCCGGGTCAGCAGTTCCTTGCCGTCCGCGGACCGGATCAGGCCCTGCGCCGCCTGGTCCGGCCCGGTCATCGCATCATGCCGGGGTCGAGGTCGGACAGCCCGAGCCGGTCCCGGCCCGCCCGGCGTTCGGAATTCGGCTCCGACAGCCCGAGCACCGGCGGCGCCAGCTCGACCCCGGCACCCCAGACGTCCTCGTCCTCCTCCAGGAAGACATCGCGTTCGCGGCCACCCTGGCTCTGACCTTGCTGGCCGCCCATCATCCCGCCCATCGGCGGGTAGAACGGCATGCCCGACTCGCCCCCCGCGGCGGCGCCTTCCTGGGCCGCGGCCTCGGATCCGAGCGCTCCGGCCTGGCCGGCGCCCAACGCTCCCAGGGGGCCCATGCCGCCCATACCGCCCACAGCGTCGGCGCCGCCCAGACCTCCGAGGCCGCCCAGACCGCCCAGGCCGTTGGCTCCGCCCAGACCGCCGATCCCGTCCAGGCCACCGGTGCCGTTCAGACCACCGATGCCGGTGAGTCCGCCCAGGGTGCCGATCCCGTCTTTGACCGATCCCAGGCCGGCGAGGTTGACGTTCGGACCCGGTCCGCCTAGCCCCTTGAGGAGGTTGTCCAGGCCGTTGCCCAGGTTGGCGTCGGACTTGCCGAGCCCGTTCAGGCCGTCGCCGATGCCGCCCAGGCCCTTGCTGAAGTCGTCGCCGATTCCGCCGAGGCCTTTACCGAAGTCGTTGCCCAGACCGCCGAGGCCTTTGCTGAAGTCGCTGCCGATTCCGCCGAGGCCCTTGCTGAAGTCGTTGCCCAGGCCGCCCATGCCCTTGCTGAAGTCGTTCCCCAGACCGTTCAGGCCCTTGTTGATGTTGTCCAGGGTCTTGTCGAGGTTCGGATCGTTGTTGTTCGTGTTCTGATTGTTGTTCTTGTTGGTGTCCGTACTCGGATCCTTGCCCAGATCCGGCGCGGTGGTGTCGAACGCGACGTTGTTGAGGATGTCGATGGTCGGAATCAGCCCGGCGTAGACGTTCGATGCCCACAGGGCCATGAGCTGACTGCAGTTCCACATCGTGACCGGGACCAGACCCGGCTCGGTCAAGGTGGCGTCGGTCGTCGACCACGGAGTGCTGTGCGGGTCGTAGAACATCATGAGGGCCATCCGGTCGTGACCGCCGCCGGCGGCGCTCGCGTTGGTCCAGATCACATCGCAGATGTCGTGCATCTTGCCGAGCATGGCCGGGATGTTGGTGTACACGGCCGGGACGGTCGGAGTCGTGCCGACGCTGGCCGCGGTCAAGCCGGTGAGCTTGCCGATCTCGTCGGCCACCCCGTTGATGTAGGTGTAGACCTTGTCCGCCAGCTGGTAGAAGACGTCGGCCGCCTGGCCGGTCCACGCCGAGCCCTTCTCACCCACCGCGGCTTCGATGGCGTCGTTCATCCAGGTCGCGTACTGGTAGAGCGCCAACTGGATGCCGGCCAGCGATTCCCAGGCGATCTGCCAGGTCTGGGGCTGGCACTCGGACCACGTGTTCGGGATGGATCCGCCGGCGTCCCAACCGCCGAACAACGCGACGTAGGCCTGGTTGTAGAAGTATCCCTGGTTCGAAGTCGGATCGCCGACGAACGTGAACGTGTCCACCAGGTTCGCGATCGGCGCGCTTCCGGTGTCGCTGTAGGGCCCGACCCCGCTGAGCTGGTACAGATCGCCGAGATTCTTCGCGTCGGGGTTCACCGGATTGGTTACCGGCGCCGTGTAGTGGTCCACCAGATGTCTCCTCGGAGTCCTGCGCTGGTCGGGGGGAACGGTCCTCAGAGCGTGGGCGGCGGCGGCGTCGGAGCGGTCACCCCGAGCTCGGACTCCAGGCTGGTCAGGTCCGTGTAGGCGACCTGCTCCCCGTTCGCGTATTCGGTGGCGGCGTTGATCAGACCGTTGGCCAGGTCCTTGACCATGTCGTAGATGGACAGCGTCACGTTGTTGAGCTTCCCGGTCTGCAACAGCGACAGAGCCACGGCTATCTGCGTGTTGTACTTCAGCTTGGCTTGGTACGCGTTCTTGTAATAGCTGCCGTCCTGGCAGTAGCCCGGCAGCAGACCGGCACCGTTCTGCGCCACGGTCCCGTCGCCGTACTGGCTGTACTTCTGCGCGGTCAGGCCGAGTCCGCCCGAAGTGTTCGATAGGGCGATGTTCGCGGGCAGGGTGACGAACAGTTGCTTGCCCGCCGCCCCGCTCCCGGCGGTCGTGTCGGTCCCGGTCAGGGAACTGAGAAGCATCTGCCCCAGCGCGTTGATCGCCTCGTGGTCCGCCGAGACGCCGGATCCGCTGTTGCTGTCGTGGGTGTCGTCGCCGGATCCGCTCATTTGCCGAGCGTCCAGCTGTTCTTGACCCGGGACTCGGTCGACTTGAAGTTCTCGTTGACGTTGCCCAGCGTCATCGACGCCCGGGTCAGCAACTCCTGCATCCGCTTGGCGTCGTTGTCCCACGCCGTCTGGCAGATGTGGTACTCGTCCTGCGCGGCGCCGGACCAGGACGCCAGCATGCCCTTGAGATCGCTGTCCAGGCTCTGCAGCTCGGACTGGAGCTCGGTACTGACCTTCTGAAGGGCGCTGATCGTGTCGTCGACGCCGTTGAACTGGATCGCGAATGCCATGCGTTCACTCCTCCTTGCCGCCCGGGGCGGGCAGTGGTCAGGCGCCGTCCAGGATGGCCTGGAGCTTGCTGATCTCGGTGTCGTTGGCCTGCTCGTTGGCGTCGTAGTGGATGCCGGTGCCCTTGAGGGTGTCCCGCATGTTCGACAGCTGCACGATCACATCAGCGAACTGCTTCTCCCAGGCCACGACCACCTGCAGGTACTTCTGCGCGGACGGGCCGCTCCAGGGCATCGCGTCGACGTACCCGTTGACCGCCTTCAACAGCCCCTCGGCGGAGTTGACCGTCTGGTCGATCCGCGAGGCGCCCTTCGCCATCTCTACCGGGTCACCGGTCGTCTGAACCACTGGGACACCACCTCACCGTGCACAGGTCCGGACCGGCACGCCGTTGCGGCGGCCGGGTTGCGGTGTCATCTCATCCTGGCTTAAGGATCACCGCAAGGCTCTGTCTAGAGGTGTTGAGGGGAACGTTGAGGTTTGATCCTCCAGTGCTGATTTAGGTGGCGTTTCGGCTGGTGGTGATGTGGTGTGGGTGGGGGTGGTTGTGGGGGTGGTTAC
>NZ_JAAFYZ010000180.1 GCF_018274385.1 Catenulispora pinistramenti
TGGTGGTGCTTTGGGGTCGGCTGCGGGGCTGGTGGATTCGGCGGCGGGTGCCGAAGGTTCGGCGGCGGCTTCGGCGGGTGCGGCTACCGAAGGCCCAGCAGCGGCTGCGGAGGCGGCGCCTTCGGAGGTCGCGGAGCCGGGTCCCGTGCCAGAGCCATCGCCGGGGCCGGTGCCCGTACCCGGGCCGGAAGCAGCGAGCGCAGCGGTGTCCAGGCCGGCGAGATCTTCGAGGTCGTCGAAGTCCTCGTCGGCGAACAGCTCCTCGACCCGGTGCCGGCGCCGCTCCAGCCGGTTCAGCGGCAGCCCGAGGTCGGCGACCGCGTCCCGGATGGCGTCGTAGACCAGGTCGGCCTCCTCCTCGGTGCCGCCGAGGCGGACCAGCAGGGCCCGGCCGTCGCGGCGCGGGCTGAGCCCGGCGGTCTTCAACGCGGCGGCCAGCCGGGCCGCGCCCTCGTCGACCTCGACCGCCAGCACCGCGCTGGCCTTGGTGAAGGCGGACATCGAGGCGGCCCGCAGCAGCTTGCCGGACTCGATGGCGACCAGCGAGTCGCAGATCTGCTCGATCTCGCCGAGCAGGTGCGAGGCGACCAGGATGGAGATGCCGAACTCGGCGCCGATCCGCTCGATCAGCTCCAGCATCGACTCCCGGCCGGCCGGGTCCAGGCCGTTGGTGGGCTCGTCCAGCAGCAGCAGGCGCGGGTCGCCGACCAGGGCCTGGGCCAGCTTCACCCGCTGCTTCATGCCGGTGGAGTAGGTGCCGATCTGGCGGTAGCGCTCCTCGTGCAGGCCGACGTGGCGCAGCGACTCGGCGGCGCGTTCCTTGGCGGCGGTGGCCGGCAGGCCGCCCATGCGGCCCATGTGCGTGACGAACTCGGTGGCGGTCACGTCCGGCGGCAGGCAGTCGTGCTCGGGCATGTAGCCGACCAGGGTCCTGATGCGCTCGGCCTGGTCGACCACGTCGTAGCCGAGCACCGAGGCCGAACCGGAGGACGGCGCCAGCAGGCCGAGCAGGATCTTGATCATCGTCGACTTGCCCGCGCCGTTCGCCCCGACCAGCCCGATGACGCCGGCCGGGACGGACAGCGTCAGCCCGTCCAGCGCCGTCACCGCCCCCCGGGTGGCGCCGTTGTAGCGCTTGGTGAGGCCGGACGCCTCGATCACGGCGGTGGTGGCCGCCGGGACGGCCGCGGCGGCCGCCGATGTCGTGGCTGTGGTCATAGTCCCACCGTAGAGAGAAGGCGGGGCCCCGCGCTTCAGCTTGAAGTCGCCGGTACCCGTAGCCCGCAAGGATGACGGCATAACCCGCCGGGAGTAGCCATCGGCCTGCGGGCCTACTCCCGGCGGGCGATACCGGGCCGTCCCCACGCCGGTCTCCCGGTCGGATGCTGGACCGGCGACGGCGGATCCGGTGAATCTTGTTAGCGTGAAGCCATGAACACGGCCGATCTTCTCACCATCACCTCCGATGATCTGGCCATCACGCGTCTGGGCGAGCGCACCGTCGACACCCCGCTCGCGGACCTGCTCGGCGAGCGCGAGGAGACGTGGCACTACGTCACCGAGACCGACCGGGTGCTGCTGGACGTCGTGCAGGGCATAGCGAGGAAGCGCGTGGTGGACGTGGCCGCGCTGCCGGCCTTCAACCCCGGCGGCCCGCGCCGGAAGCTGTTCTTCGAACCGTCCGAGGTGACCGCGGGCATCGTCACCTGCGGCGGCCTGTGCCCCGGGCTGAACAACGTGATCCGCGGCCTGGTCCTGCACCTGGGCCGCGCCTACGGCGTCAAGCGCGTCCTGGGCATCCGCAACGGCTTCAAGGGGCTGACCGACGGCTCGGAGCCGGTGGTCCTCACCGAGCAGTCGGTCGCCGACATCCAGAACCGCGGCGGCACCATCCTGGGCACCTCGCGTGGCAACCAGGACCCGGTGGTCGGGGTGGACACGATGGTCCGCCTCGGCGTGAACATCCTGTTCGTCATCGGCGGCGACGGCTCGCTGCGCGGCGCGCAGAAGCTGGCCGACGAGGCGCGCGGGCGCGGGGAGCGCATCGCGGTGGTCGGCATCCCGAAGACCATCGACAACGACATCCCCTGGATCGACCGCTCCTTCGGCTTCCAGACGGCGTTCGGCCAGGCCTCGCAGTCCATCCGCGCGGCGCACATAGAGGCGTCCTCGACGGAGAACGGCGTCGGCCTGGTGAAGCTGATGGGCCGGCACAGCGGCTTCATCGCCTGCTACTCGACCCTGGCCAGCCACGACGTGGACTTCACGCTGATCCCCGAGGTGCCGTTCGACGTGGACGTGTTCCTGTCGCGGCTGAAGAAGAAGGTCGAGCAGCAGGGCCACGCGGTGGTCGTGGTCGCCGAGGGCGCGGGGCAGGAACACTTCCCGGCCTCCGACCAGACCGACGCCTCGGGCAACGCGAAGCTGAACGACATAGGCGGGCTGCTGAAGAAGCGGATCATCGATTCGTTCGGGGACGAGCCCCTGTCGGTGCGCTACGTGGACCCCGGGTACGAGATCCGCTCGGTGCCGGCGAACGCCTTCGACGCGGTGTACTGCACGCGGCTGGCGCAGGCGGCGACGCACGCGGGGATGGCCGGGTTCACGTCGATGGTGGTCGGGCAGTGGAGCGGGCGGATGGTGCATCTGCCGATCGCGCTGACTACGGCCAGCCGGAATGTGGTGGATCCGCATGGGCAGCTTTGGATGAATGTGCTGGAGACTACGGGGCAGCCTAAGCGGATGGTTTGAGGGCTGATCAGGGGCTGATCAGGGGCCGATCAGCGCGGCGAGGCAGACCACTTCGGCAAGGCGGGGCAGCGCGGCATTCTGTTAGGGCGATTCGCCCCCATATACGTGTATAGCGCGCGCCGCTGACACATTCATGCGAAGCCACCACCAGCGCGGATGCCATCGCACCCGCGCCGTCCGGAAGACGTGCCGGTTACCCCAGCACCGTCTTACCCCAGCACCGCCTTACCCCAGTGCCGTCTTCACCACGTCGGCGAGGTGCTGGGCGAGCCTGCGGGCCTGCTCCGCGTCCTCGGCCTCGACCATGACGCGGACCAGGGGTTCGGTGCCGCTGGGGCGCAGGAGGACGCGGCCGGTTTCGCCGAGTTCGGCTTCGGCTTCCTTGACCGCCTGGGCCAGTTCGCCGCTGGTGGCCGCGCGGGATTTGTCGACGTCCTTGACGTTGATCATCACCTGCGGGAGCTTGTGCATCACCGCGGCGAGGTCGGCCAGGGAGCGGCCGGTGGCCGCCATGCGGGCCAGGAGGTGCAGGGCGGTGAGGGTGCCGTCGCCGGTGGTGGCGTGTTCGGTCAGGATGACGTGGCCGGACTGTTCGCCGCCCAGGACGTAGCCGCCGGCGCGCATCGCCTCCAGGACGTAGCGGTCGCCGACGGCGGTCTCCACGAAGTTCAGGCCTTCGCGCTGCATCGCCTGCTTGAAGCCGAAGTTGGCCATCACGGTGCCGACCACCGTGTCGCCGGCCAGCTTGTCCTGGTCGCGCAGGGACAGGGCGAGGACCGCGAGGATCTGGTCGCCGTCGACCTCTTCGCCCGCCGCGTCCACGGCCAGGCAGCGGTCGGCGTCGCCGTCGTGGGCGATGCCGGCGTGGGCGCCGTGTGCCAGGACCGCGGCCTTGAGCTGGTCCAGGTGGGTCGAGCCGCAGTTGTCGTTGATGTTCAGGCCGTCGGGTTCGACGTGGGTGGCGATCACCTCGGCGCCGGCGCGGCGCAGGACTTCCGGGGAGACGTGGAAGGCGGCGCCGTTGGCCTCGTCGACGACCACTTTCAGGCCGTCCAGGCGGTTGGGGAGGGTGTCGAGCAGGTGCTCGATGTAGCGCTCGCCGCCCTCGGGGTAGTCGTTGACCCGGCCGACGGCCGCGCCGACGGGGCGGGACCACTGCTCGTTCATCCGGGCCTCGATGGCGTCCTCAAGGGCGTCGTCCAGCTTGAGGCCGCCGCGGGCGAGGAACTTGACGCCGTTGTCCGGGGCCGGGTTGTGCGAGGCGGACAGGACCACGCCGAGGTCGGCACCCAGGAACTCGGTGAGGTAGGCCACCGCGGGCGTGGGCAGGACGCCCAGCCGGAGCACGTCCACCCCGGCCGAGGCCAGGCCGGCGACGACGGCGCCCTCCAGGAACTCCCCCGAGGCGCGCGGGTCGCGGCCGACGACCGCCTTGGGCCGGTGCCCCTCGAACGCCCCCACTTCGCCCAGGACGTGCGCGGCCGCCACCGAAAGGTCCAGCGCCATCTCCGCTGTCAGATCCCGGTTGGCCATGCCGCGTACGCCATCGGTGCCGAAAAGCCTGGTCATATGCGCGTTCTCCTAGAGGGGGCAGGAGGGTGGAACCCTAGGGGACGGTATGCCCGCCGGAAACATCGTACGAACGCCCCGGAAAGCGGATGCTCCCGGGGCGTTCGGACACCAAGCGGTCCGCGACGGCGCGCGGACGCTCCGTCGATTTAGCGCTTGCTGTACTGCGGCGCCTTGCGGGCCTTCTTCAGACCGGCCTTCTTGCGCTCGGTGGCGCGCGGGTCGCGGGTCAGGAAGCCGGCCTTCTTCAGCGTCGCCCGGTTGTTCTCCTCGTCCGCCGCGTTCAGCGCGCGGGACACGCCCAGACGCAGCGCGCCGGCCTGGCCGGAGATGCCGCCGCCGTCGATGCGGGCGACGACGTCGTACGCGCCGTCCAGCTCCAGGACCTTGAACGGGTCGTTCACCAGCTGCTGGTGGACCTTGTTCGGGAAGTAGGCGTCGAGGGTCCGGCCGTTGATCTTCCACAGACCGGTGCCCGGCACGATGCGGACGCGGGCGATGGCCTCCTTGCGGCGGCCCAGGCCCTGCCCGGAGGTGCTGGCCGTGCGGCGCACGACCGGCGCGGCGGCGGCCGCGGGGGTCTCCGAGGTGTACTCGGTGAGCTCCTCCTCGGCGGCGGCGGGGGCGCCGTCACCGGCGAACTCGTCAACGGTCTCGGTGGTGGTGTCGACCTCGGTCACAGCCACAGTTCCTTTCTGGTTTTAAGAAGAGTGGTAGTGGCCGGACTACTGCGCGACCTGGGAGATGACGAACGGCTCGGGCTTCTGCGCGGAGTGCGGGTGCTCCTCGCCGCGGTACACCTTCAGCTTGGTCAGCTGCTGGCGGCCCAGCGAGTTCTTCGGCAGCATGCCGCGGACGGCCTTCTCGATGGCCTTGCGCGGGTCCTTGTCGATCAGGTCGCCGTACTTGACCGAACGCAGACCGCCCGGGTAACCGGAGTGCCGGTAGGCGAGCTTGTCCTCGCGCTTGTTGCCGGAAAGGTGCACCTTCTCGGCGTTGATGATGATCACGAAGTCGCCGGTGTCGACGTGCGGCGCGAAGATCGCCTTGTGCTTCCCGCGCAGCAAGTGCGCGGTCTGCGAGGCGAGTCGGCCGAGGACGACATCACGGGCGTCGATGACGTGCCACTGACGCTGCACGTCACCGGGCTTGGGGCTGTACGTACGCACGGAAATGCTCCTGGCGTGTGTCGTAGACGTTTACGCGGTGAAGAAGCACGCCGGTGTCGTGAGTACAAGGCATGCCTAAAGGCGCGAGTCGCCTCGCCCGACTTCCCATCTCCTCAGATGCAACGCCAAGGAGTCGGGCCTGTACGGACGGGTTGATGAACGCACCGAAGCACCAGCTTACCCGATGACCGAAGGTGCTCATGACGGCCTGAGCACTTCAGGGGTGCCCCTTAGGCTTTCACACCGGACTTGACCGGCCTGCGGTCCGGCCGCCGCTCGTCCCACACCGGCTCGGGCGCCTCGTAGACCCGGCCGTCGGTCCCGAACACCAGATACCGGTCGAAGCCCCGGGCGAACCACCGGTCGTGGGTGACGGCGATCACGGTGCCCTGGTACGCCTCCAGCCCGGCCTCCAGCGCGTCGGCGGACATCAGGTCCAGGTTGTCGGTGGGCTCGTCCAGCAACAGCATCGTGGAGCCGGTCAGCTCCAGGCGCAGGATCTGGAACCGGGCCTGCTGGCCGCCGGAGAGGTTGCCGAAGCGCTGTTCCGCCTGGTTGTTCAACGCATAGCGGGCGAGCGTAGGAGACGCGTTGTCGCGCTGGAAGGAGAACTCCTCCCACAAGATCTCCAGGAGAGTCTTCTGTTCCAGGGCCGGCTGACGGTGCGTCTGGCGGAAGTGTCCGGGGACGACGCGCGCGCCGAGCTTGAAGGTGCCGGTGTGGGCAACGTCCTCTCCCGCGAGGAGGCGGAGGAAGTGGGACTTCCCTGAGCCGTTCCCTCCGAGAACCGCTACCCGTTCCCCGTAGAAGACCTCTGTAGAGAAGGGCTTCATGAGTCCGGTGAGCTCCAGATCCACGCACTCAAAGGCCCGGACTCCAGTACGGCCGCCCTTTAGGCGCATCTTCACTGTCTGCTCGCGCGGAGGCGCCGGAGGCGGACCCGCCTGCTCGAACCTCTCAAGGCGTCCGCACATGACCCGGTACTTGGCGGCCATGACTTCGCTGACCTTCGCCTGTTGGCGGAGCTCATTGACGAGGTTCTTGAGGCGGCGGTGCTCCTCTTCCCAACGACGCAGGAGTTCTTCGAAGCGGTCGAAGCGGGCCTTGCGGACCTCGTGATAGTTGGCGAAGCCGGCGCCGTGGATCCATACCGATCCCCCGACACCGCCCCCGGAACCGGCCTCCACGGTCACGATCTTCTTGGCGGTGGCCGCGAGGAGTTCACGGTCGTGGGTGACGTACAGCACCGTCTTGGGAGTCTCGTTGATGGCCTCTTCCAGCCACCGCTTACCCGGGACATCCAGGAAGTTATCCGGCTCGTCCAGCAGGAGCACTTGGTCCGGCCCGCGCAATAGGGACTCCAGTACCAGCCGCTTCTGTTCTCCTCCAGAGAGAGTGGAGGCGGCGCGGAACTGGGCCTGGATGTAGGGGATGCCGATAGCGATGGTGCAACAGGTGTCCCACAGGGTTTCCGCCTCATAGCCGCCCGCGTCGCCCCAGTCGACGAGCGCCTGCGCGTAACGCATCTGGGTGGGCTCGGAGTCGTCCTCCATCATCGCCAGCTCGGCCGCTTCCAGCTCTACAGCGGCCTTCTGCAGAGCGGGCTGTGCGACCGAGAGCAGGAGCGCACGGACGGTCGGCGGCTGTTCTCCCTCCCCGGCCTTCCGGTCCACGAACTGCCGCATCACGCCGAGACCTCCGGAGCGGACCACGGCACCGCCGGTCGGCTCGATATCGCCGGCGATGAGGCGCAAGAGCGTGGTCTTACCGGCTCCGTTGGCGCCGATCAGGGCCGCCTTGTCACCGTCGCCGATGCGGAAGGAGACGTCCTCCAGCAGGACGCGGCCGTCCGGGAGGTGGTACTGGAGGCTGTTGACGTCGATATGGCCCATGTTGAGCAGTCTCAATGAAGAACGCGTCCGCGCGCGAGTGGTTATAGCGTCGTACGCACGGTTCAGATGGTGCTGCTTTGGGGGGCGGTGCGCAAGGGACCTTCTGATCGAGAATGGAAGTAGGACGAGATGTCTGAGCAGGACGCTGCCGCGAGTCTTCCGCCGATCGGGGCCATGATGCAGCTTCTGGGCGGTTTCCAGGTGTCCCAGGCGCTGTTCGTGATCACCGATCTGGGTGTGCCCACGATCCTCGATCAGGAAGGCCCGAGCACGGTGACCGCGTTGGCCGAGCGTACGAACGCCGACCCCGATGCGCTGCGCCGGCTCATCCGTTGCCTCGCGCCGGTCGGCGTGTTCACCACGGACGGTGAACGAGTGAGCGTCACTCCGCTCGGAGCCACCCTCTCGGAAAAGCACCCTCACTCCCTGCACAGCGTCGCGCGGGCCAGCGGGGAGTTTCACTATCCGGCGTTCGGCGAATTGCGGCACACGCTGCGCACCGGTCAGCCCGCCGCCGAGAAGTATTACGGCATGCCCTATTTCGACTGGCTCGCCGCCGACCCCGCACGGGTGCAGCTGTTCAACCAGGCCATGGGGACCTTTGCCACGACGCTGCGCGCCGGCATGTTCGACGGCTACCGCCTCCCGCCCGGAGGCGTGATCGCCGACATCGGCGGGGCCGAAGGCAGGATGCTGGCCGAACTGCTCGACCACGACGACGATCCGACGCGGCGCGGTATCGTCCTGGACCTGCCCGCCACGATCGAGGCCGCCCAATCGTCCCCGGCCGCCGCCGAGCTCGCCGACCGCGTGGAGTTCGTCGCCGGCGACTTCTTCGCCGCTGTGCCCACAGCGGACATCTATCTCCTCGGCTGGGTCCTCCACAACTGGAGCGACCAGGACTGCCGACGCATCCTCGGCACCATCGCCGCGGCCGCCGCGCCGGGCGCGCGGCTGCTGATCCTCGAAGGGCTGGTCCCGCCGGGCGACCAGCCGCACCCCGTCAAGGCACTGGACCTGTCCATGCTCGGCATTCTCGGCGGCAAGGAGCGCACCGAGCAGGAGTTCCGCGACCTGCTGGACAGCGCCGGGTTCACCCTCGACCGCATCGTGCCCACCCCCAGCCCCTACCTGATCCTCGAGGCCGAACCGCGCTGACACCGCGCCGCTGCGGGTCGAGCGCGCGAGTGGCATAGCGTCGTCCGCATGATTCAGGTGCTGCTGCTTTGCGGGTCGGTACGCAAGGGTTCCTCTAACGAGGCCATGCTGCGGTTGGTACAGGAGGTGGCGGAGGAACCCTTTAGCACTGTGTTCTATGAAGGACTCGGGGATCTGCCGCACTTCAACCCGGACCTGGATGCGGATCCGCTCCCTGAGCCGGTCGCCGGACTGCGCCGCGCTATAGCGGAGGCGGATGCGGTGCTGGTCTGCACACCGGAGTACGCCGGGACGCTGCCGGGTTCGTTCAAGAACCTGTTGGACTGGACAGTCGGCGGTACTGAGATCTGCGACAAGCCGACCGGGTGGATCAACGCTGCGAACCCGGGGCGTGGCGAGGGTGCGGTGGAGACGCTGCGGATGGTGTTGCAGTACACCGGCGCGGCGATTGTGGAGGACGCCTGCGTGCGGATCGCAATAGCGGATCCCGACGCGCGGGAACGTATTAGCGCGGCGCTGACGGCGCTACGTAATGCGGGTGCTGATACAGCAGGCGTGTAGTAGAAGAGTCGGATGCGACCGGAGCCTGGACAAGTCCTGCACTTCTCGGAAGACCCGACCATCGCCCGCTTCGTACCGCATGTCGCCGCCACGGCTCAGCAGCCGGAGGCGTATGTCTGGGCCGTCGACTACGACCGCGCGCCGGATTACTGGTTCCCACGCCAGTGCCCGCGGGCTCTGGCGTGGGTCACGCCGGAGACGACGGACGCGGATCGGGAACGCATCATCGGGCCCGGAGGCGGACTGCGGGTACACGCAGTGGAGTACGGGTGGCTGGAGCGGATGCGGACGACGGAGCTGTACGCGTACCGGTTCGACGCACGGGACTTCCGCTCGTTCGGCGAACCAGTCCACGCCCATGTGGCCGAGCACGAGGTGCGTCCGCTCGGGCCGGCGGAGCCCGTGGGCGACTTGTTCGCACTGCATGAGCAGGCGGGTATCCAGCTCAAGGTGCTGCCGACGCTGCTCCCCTTCTGGGCGCGGGTGGTCACCTCGACGCTGGAGTTCAGCGGGATCCGGCTGCGGAACGCCCGGCCGGCACCGCCTGAGTGAGGCGGCGCCGACCGACGATGCGCTGAAGGCTGGGGATTCCCGGCCCGGTTCTCAGTGCGGATCGTTACCCGTGCAGAAGGTGCATCCCTGCTTGGCCAGGATGACCGTCTGCGTGGAGAAGTCCCCGGTCGTCTTGTCGTGCAGGGTGATGACGTAGCTGCCGAATCCCTCCGAGTAGAGGTGGGAGGCCACCTGTCCGGATTCGCCGTCGCTGGAGGTGCCGTCGCCCCACTCGACCGTGTAGGAGCCGCCCTTCTGGGTAGTCGCCCCCACTTCCACCGTCGGCTGGTCGGCGTCCGGCGCCCACAATTGGATGACGCTGTCGACGCGGGGCCAGGTACCGGAGGCCGTCGTCCAGTCGACAATCGCCGTGTCCTTGGAGAACTTCCATTCCGGGTCCAGGAACTTCTGACGCAGCTGCTGGGCCGCGGCCGCGTCCTCGATGATGTAGCCGTGATCCTGCTCCATCGCCGAGTAGAGGTTGCGGGAGCCGATGTAGAACGCCTTGTCGTCGACCATGACGAGCTTGGTGTGCAAGGCGTAGGTGCAACTGTCGCTGCCCTGCTTGCAGGTGATCCCGTTCTGCTTCCCCTCCCAGGTGCCGCCCTCGCTGGTCCTGAGCGAGGCGAGCTGCAAGGTACGGTGCATCAGCTGCGTGGCCTGCGACTCGTCCATGCCGGTGACGACCATGACGCGCTGCCGGAGGCCTTCCTCTTCCTGCTCCAAGCTGTCCAGGACCGAGTAGTCGTCGGGCTGCCGGGGAGTGGAGACCACGATGCGGACCTTGACGCCCTGGGCCATCTTGCGGGCCAGGTCATCGAACAGCTGCAAGTCCATGTACGGCAGGCGGTAGAAGGGCAGCTTGCCGTAGCATCCGCCGAACACGTCCTGCTGGGACAGGATGATCGAGCTCTTCGCCGCCTCTACTAGGGCGTGCTGGGCGACCAGGTCGGGGTTGACGGTGTAGAAGTCGCGGGCATCGGTGCCGGTGGCCCACTGGCCGTTGTTGATCAGATCTTTGAAAGAGCCGCTGAGGGCCAGGCAGTTCGCCTGTTGCACATCGGTGATCGCGGGGAACTGGAAGGTCGAGGCCGGGTCCTTAACCTGCACGCCGACCCCGAGGCTGGCGACGGACAGGACCGGTTCGCTTCCCGGGATCGCAGTGTCCGTCGCTGGGAAGTTCTGAAGACAGGGAGAGCCGGTGTTCGCTCCGAGCCAAACACCCTCCATGTCCCCCGAACGCGCCTTGCGCCGGCCGCATACCCAGCGCCACATACGGTTCAGGAACTTGCCCGCCGACGAGGCCGCCGGCCCCTTCACCGCGATCATCATGTCGGTGACCGGCTTGGGGGTGTCGATGTACTGCTGGGAGAAGGGGTTGATGCCGCCGGTGAGGGCGGTGTCCCCATCGACCACGTAGAGCTTGGAATGGTTCCACGACGGTGTCGCCCCGTCGAGGGTGGGGAGCACGACCGTGTGCGGCCCGGTGTAGATCTTGGCCGTCACCGCCGCTGAAGTGGTCATCTCGGCGACGTTGACCCACAGCCGCTGGGCGTAGCCGGCGGACAGGCCCTGGGTGACGTCCTTGACGAACTTGGTGGCGTAGCCCGGAGCGTCCCCCGAGAAGGGCAGGTAGCCCGCGCCCATGAGGAAGCGCACCTGGAGGTGGCTTCCGGCGGGCTGGCCGGCCAGCGCGTTGCGAGTGCCCTGGACGATGGACTCGTAGTAGCCCCCGTCGGGGAACGCGATACCGGGAATGATGCCGAAGCGCAGTGAGCCCGGGAACTCCGGCAGGCCCAGGGCGGAGATGTCGATGGTGTGCTTGGCCGCCGACAGGTTCGCGACGATCTTCCCGAGGAACCGGTTCATGCCCGGCCTGTCCTTGCACGGGTTCTTGCCGAAACAGCCCGGGACGTCCAGGATCCAGGAGGTCGGGTCGGCCGGATCCGCGGGGTCCAACGCGTTGCCGTCGGTACGCTCCCACACGGTGTGCTCCAGGCCCGGCGAGGACTGCCTGAGCTTGGCCTCGACCGCGTCCAGGTAGGGCGTCACAGCCTTCGTGACCACCCTGCCGATCGCCAGGCCGCCGGGGTGGGCGCCGACCGGGAAGGAGCTCACGGCGCCGGTCGCGGTGTCGATCGCCGAGACCGACTTCGAGTCGCTGTTGCCGACGTAGACCCGCGATCCGTCCGGGGAGGCGACGGCCGCGTACGGGTGCGTCCCGACGGTGACCGTGGAACTGACGGTGTCGGTGGCGGTGGCGATCACCGAGACCGTGTTCCCGCCGAAGTTCTCGACGTAGGCGTGCGACCCGTCCGGGGTGATCGCGACGCCGAACGGCTGAGTACCGACCGGGACGGTGGCGATGACCTTGTCCTTCGCCGCGCCGACCGTGCTGATCACGGACACCGTGCCGCTCGTGGCGTTGGGGACGTAGACCTTGCTCCCGTCGGGGGTGACCGCGACGGCGATCGGCGCGACGCCCACGGGGATCGTGTCGGCGACGGCGTTCGTCTCGGTGTCGACGACGGACACCGCGTTCGAGACGTTGTCGGCGACGTAGAGGTGCCGGCCGTTGGGAGCCGCCGCGATGCCGTACGGGTTGCGCCCCACGGGGATGGTCCCGGTGACGGTGTCGGACGACGTGTCGAGCACCGAGACCGTGCCGGCCCGGGAGTTGGTGAAGTAGGCGTGCCGGCCGTCGACGGCCATCGCGATACCGAGGTGGCTCGGGCCTGAGAACAGGGTGGAGGTCACCGTGTCGGTGGCGGTGTCGACGTCGGAGATGCCGCCGTTGTTGCCCGCCACGTAGGCCTTGGCCCCGTCGGGGGTGACCGCCACGGCCTCGGGGGCGCCGATGGCGATCGGGCTGCCGGGGACCGTCGCGGTCGGGTTCGCGGTGTTGGCGACCGAGAGTGTGTTGTCGCCGCTGTTCCCGACGTAGAGGTACGTGCCGGGCGGGACGGCGACGGCCTGAGCGGCGGCAGCCGGGGCGCTCGCGGCCCGGACCTGCGGGACGGCGGCCAGTTCCAGGAGGGCGAGCGTGAGGACGCACAGCACTGACATCGTGGTTCTGACACGTGTCTGCCGCGCGGTCGGCGCAATGCCCGGGCCGCTTCGTACCAAGGGGATTCTCCTGTTTCATCGGTGATGAACAGAATGATCCCTTTGATAACGTTATGAAGACGGCACGCCACGCCATAACAAAGCAGAATGCATCTTTTGAGTGGACCGGCGCCACGGATCAGGGAAAGGCCGGACTGCCGGTCGAGCACGTCGGCAGTCGAAGAGCCACGCTCAGTCCGACTCCAGCACCCTGATCCGGCGCGTCTTCTGCTGCTGCGCCGCCAACTCCGCATCCGGCGGGTAGACGACCTCCTCCAGCGTCAGCCCCTCCGGCGGCGCCACCTTCACCTCGGGCGAGCGCACCCGCTCGGCCAGGATCCGCCCCGGATCCCCGACCGGCCGCCGTCCCTCCCCCACCGCCAGCAGCGCGCCGACCAGGGAGCGGACCATGGAGTGGCAGAAGGCGTCGGCGCGCACGTCGGCGACCAGCAGCCCGGTCGGCGTCAGCGAGGTCGGCGCCTCGCGAGTCCACACCAGGCGCTTGAGGCAGCGGATGGTCGTCGCGCCCTCGCGCTTCTTGCAGAACGAGGCGAAGTCGTGTTCGCCGAGCAGCCCGGCCGCCGCCTCGTTCATCAGGACGGGGTCCACGGCGCGCGGGTGCCACGTGACGTCGTTGCGGCGCAGCGGGTGCGGACCGTAGGCAGCGTCGGTGACGCGGTAGGCGTAGCGGCGGCCCATCGCCGCGAACCGCGCGTCGAACCCGGCCGGCGCCACCACCGCGGACCAGACGCGCACATCCGCCGGCAGCACCGCGGCCAGCCGCCGCAGCAGCCGCTCCTCGTGCTCGGCCCACAGCTCGACGGGAACGTCGAACTGCGCGACCTGGCCGCTGGCGTGGACCCCGGCATCGGTGCGGCCGGCGACGACCAGCGTCACGGGCTGGCGCAGCACGGTCGACAGCGCCGAGGTCAGCTCCCCGCACACCGTCCGCCGCCCCGGCTGCATCGCCCACCCGGAGAAGCGGGTGCCGTCGTAGGCGAGGTCGAGGCGGATGCGGGTGTGGCCGGGGGGCGGCTCGGTGCTCATCAACCCATTGTGGCGGGTCGGCGCAATGCATGGTCGCGGCGGATCGGCGAACAGCCACTGAGCCGGGTAGGCGATGCGGTGCGACGACAACGTGATCTTCCAAGCCCGCTACCACTACGGCAAATAGCGAAAGCCCGCCGCCTCCGAAGAGACGGCGGGCTTCCCAAACCAGAAGGACTTACTCCTTCTCAGCGGCCTCAGCCTCGGTGGCCTCAGCAGCCTCGGCCTCAGCCTCGACGGCGGGAGTCTCCTCCACGACCTCGGCGGCCGGGGCGGCGGCCTTCTCGGCCTTCTCCTTGGTCGCGCGGCGGGTGGCGGCCTCGGCCTCGCGGACCGCGGTCTGCTGCACGGTCAGCGCCTCGACCAGCTCGATCACGGCCATCGGGGCGTTGTCGCCCTTGCGGTTGCCGGCCTTGATGATGCGGGTGTAGCCGCCGGGACGGTTCTCGTAGTTCGGCGCGATCTCGTCGAACAGGCGGAAGACGATGTCCTTGTCGCGGAGCACGGCCAGGACCTGGCGACGGTTGTGCAGGTCGCCCTTCTTGGCCTTGGTGATCAGCCGCTCGGCGTAGGGACGCAGCAGGCGCGCCTTGGCCTCGGTGGTGGTGATCTTGTCGTGCTCGAAGAGCGCCTTGGCGAGGTTCGCCAGGATCAGCTTCTGGTGGGCCGGGGAGCCGCCGAGGCGGGCGCCCTTCTTCGGCTGGGGCATTGCTTCTTCTCCTTGGTGTCTCGGGCCGTGTCAGGTACCCGGGATCTTGATGGCGGCGGACGGGACGCCCGGCGCCGCAAACCGGGCCGCCCGTGTCGGGCGGCCCGGCTGTGAAGCCTTACAGCTCTTCGGTCTCCGCGTAGCCGGAGTCCAGGTCCTCTTCCTCGTCGTACTGGTTGTCCACCACGAGCGAGGGGTCGAATCCGGGCGGGCTGTCCTTCAGGGCCAGACCCATGCTCATCAGCTTGACCTTGACCTCGTCGATGGACTTCGCGCCGAAGTTGCGGATGTCCAGCAGGTCGGCCTCGCTGCGGGCGACGAGCTCACCCACGGTGTGGATGCCCTCGCGCTTGAGGCAGTTGTAGGACCGGACGGTCAGCTCCAGGTCCTCGATCGGCAGCGCCAGGTCGGCGGCCAGGGCGGCGTCCGTCGGGGACGGGCCCATGTCGATGCCCTCGGCCTCGATGTTCAGCTCGCGGGCCAGACCGAACAGCTCGACCAGGGTCTTACCGGCCGACGCCACGGCGTCGCGCGGGCGCATCGACTGCTTGGTCTCCACGTCCAGCACCAGGCGGTCGAAGTCGGTCCGCTGCTCGACGCGGGTGGCCTCGACGTCGTACTTGACCTTCAGGACCGGGGAGTAGATCGAGTCGATCGGGATGCGGCCGATCTCCTGGCCCGCCTGCTTGTTCTGCACCGCGCTGACGTAGCCGCGGCCGCGCTCGACGGTGAGCTCCATCTCGAGCTTGCCCTTGCCGTTGAGCGTGGCGATGATCAGCTCGGGGTTGTGGACCTCGACGCCGGCCGGCGGGGCGATGTCGGCGGCGGTGACGGTGCCCGGGCCCTGCTTGCGCAGGTACATGGTCACCGGCTCGTCGATCTCCGAGGAGACGACCAGCTGCTTGATGTTCAGGATGAGGTCGGTGACGTCCTCCTTCACACCCGGGATCGTGGTGAACTCGTGGAGCACGCCGTCGATCCGGATGGACGTCACCGCCGCGCCGGGGATGGACGACAGGAGCGTCCGGCGCAGCGAGTTGCCGAGGGTGTAGCCGAAGCCCGGCTCCAGCGGCTCGATGAGGAACCGCGAGCGGTACTCATCGATGATTTCCTCGGTGAGGGTGGGGCGCTGTGCGATAAGCACGCTTGTAACCTCCGTTGCCTGGGTCGGCCGCTATATACCGACCACGGGATGGTGCACCGGTGGGACACCACACAAGTAGTGTCCCACCGGAGACGAGCTACTACTTGGAGTAGAGCTCGACGATCAGCTGCTCCTGGACCTGCGTGTCGATGACAGCGCGCTCCGGGAGGGAGTGGACCAGGATCCGCATCTTCGACGGGATGACCTCGATCCAGGCCGGGACCGGACGCTCGCCGGCCTCGGCGCGGGCCACCACGAACGGGGTGAGCTCCAGGCTCTCCTTGCGCACCTCGACGATGTCGCTGGGCGACACGCGCAGAGAGGGGATGTTCCCCTTGTGGCCGTTGATCAGGATGTGGCCGTGCCGGACCAGCTGGCGGGCGTGGTCGCGGGACTTGGCGAAGCCGGCCCGGTAGACCACGTTGTCCAGACGGGACTCCAGGATCCGGAGCAGGTTCTCACCCGTCTTGCCGCTCTTGCGGTTGGCTTCCACGTAGTAACCGTGGAACTGCTTCTCCAGAACGCCGTAGATGCGGGCGGTCTTCTGCTTCTCGCGAAGCTGGAGCAGGTACTCGTTCTCCTTGGTGCGGCCGCGACCGTGCTCGCCCGGGGGGTACGGGCGGATCTCGATCGGGCACTTGGGGCCATCGCACTTGCTGCCCTTGAGGAAGAGCTTGGTCTTCTCGCGGCGGCAGCGCTTGCAGTCGGGGCCGGTGTAACGGGCCATGTTTGTTCTTCTCTCCTAGCTCAGACGCGCCGGCGCTTCGGCGGACGGCAACCGTTGTGCGGCGAAGGGGTGACGTCGTTGATGGATCCGACCTCCAGGCCGGTCTGCTGCAGCGACCGGATGGCGGTCTCACGGCCGGAGCCGGGACCCTTGACGAACACGTCGACCTTCTTCATGCCGTGCTCCATGGCGCGGCGGGCGGCGGCCTCGGCGGTCATCTGAGCGGCGAACGGGGTCGACTTGCGCGAGCCCTTGAAGCCCACCTGACCCGAGCTCGCCCAGGCGATCACGTTCCCCTGCGGGTCGGTGATCGAGACGATGGTGTTGTTGAACGTGCTCTTGATGTGAGCGTGCCCGTGGGCGACGTTCTTCTTTTCCTTGCGGCGCAGCTTGGGAGCCTTGGCGCCGGCCTTACGGCTCTGGGGAGGCATTGTGCTGGGTTCTCCTGATTGAGGTGATCGGTCCGGGCCACTGACAAACCAGTTAGGTTCCGGTCCGTGGCTGGACTACTTCCGGCCGGCCTTCTTCTTGCCGGCGATGGCCTTGCGCGGGCCCTTGCGCGTACGCGCGTTGGTGTGGGTGCGCTGACCATGGACCGGCAGGCCCTTGCGGTGCCGGATGCCCTGGTAGCAGCCGATCTCGATCTTGCGGCGGATGTCCGCCTGGACCTCACGGCGCAGGTCGCCCTCGACGCGGTAGTTCGTGTCGATCCACTGGCGGAGCTTGACGAGGTCGTCCTCCGTCAGGTCCTTCACGCGCGTGTTGGGGTTGATACCGGTCTCCGCGCACGTCTTCTGCGAGCGGGTCCGGCCGATGCCGTAGATGTAGGTGAGGGCGATCTCCAGCCGCTTCTCGCGGGGGATGTCCACACCAGAGAGACGTGCCATCAGGCAGGCTCCTGTTTCTGTTTCATCCGGAGGTGTCGATGCAGCGCCGTTCCTGGTGCCTGACCAGGTCCCCAGCCTCCGGGCCGGGGGTCTCATCCGTGAGCTCTATGGCGGGAGCCCGCGGGGTCGGGACGCTGCGGGTTACTTCAGCTCAGCCCTGACGCTGCTTGTGGCGCAGGTTCTCGCAGATCACCATGACGCGGCCGTGGCGACGGATCACCTTGCACTTGTCACAGATCTTCTTGACGCTGGGCTTGACCTTCATGATGGTTCCTTAATGGGTATCGGTCGTCCGGTGCGTGAACACCGAAAGGCAGCCCACCACCTTGAGCGTGGTGAGCCTCGATAAAACGTGACCTACTAGCGTTCGCCGCTAGTACGGATCACTTGTAGCGGTAGACGATGCGCCCACGGGTCAGGTCGTACGGGCTCAGCTCGACGACGACCCGGTCGTCCGGAAGGATCCGGATGTAGTGCATCCGCATCTTGCCGGAGATGTGCGCGAGGACCTTGTGGCCGTTCGCCAGCTCAACGCGAAACATCGCGTTGGGCAGGGACTCGATGATGGTGCCCTCGATCTCGATGGCGCCTTCTTTTTTGGCCAAGTTCCTTCAATCTCCTTCAGAAGGGTGTCTACTGCCGCGTCGGATCCGGCGACAGGAGCAAGTGGTAGTCCGGAATAGTGTGCTCATTGACCCAGCCGCGGGGGCACACCAGGACCACTCCACACGGAGCCGACACGCCAGTGTACGCCGAACACTCGCAGAACGCGAAACCGGGGCTTTGTACCCCGCCCGCACCTGACGTGAAACCGGCAGCGGGTGGCGAAAATTCCCGCCCCGTTCGTCTCGGCGACACCACGGGACAGCAGAAGGCCGCGACCGGATGGTCCGGTCGCGGCCGGCCGGCGGCCAGCCGGCGGTCAGTCGCGATCCGACGGCTCAGTCGCTGCCCAGTCGCTGCTCAAAGCCTGCTCAGCACCAGCTCAACACCTGCCCAGCACCTGCCCAGCACCTTCAGGCCCGGGCGGTCAGCCGAGTCAGTCGCGGCGGTTGATGTTGCGGGCGATCATCAGCGCGCCGAAGATCCCGAGCGGCCAGGCCGGCCAGAACTCGCCCCAGTTGTCGCCGCCGGCCAGGTTGCCGACCAGCCAGATCCCGGTGAGCAGCACCGCCATGGACAGCCAGGTGCTGAACGAGGCGATGCCGTGGTGGTGGTGCCCGCGCCGCGCGGCCGCCTTCTGCTGCCAGCGCTCCTGCTGCTGCGACCAGCGCTGCTCGCGGCGCTCCAGGCCGCGCTGCCACCGCTGGTTGTGCCGGTCGAAGTGCTCGTTGATGCGGTCGGAGATGACCTGGTTGTCGATGTTGATCTGCATCCGGCCGGACTCGTCGCGCCGCAGCTCGAACGGCCGCTGACCCGGGCCGCGCGGCGGCATACCGGCGGGGTGCCGCATGCCACCAGGGTGCGGCATGCCCCCGGGCGGCGTGGTGGGCCGCGCACCCTGCCCCAGGCTCGGATCCGCCAGGTCCACCGGCAGGTCCCGGGTGAGCGCGCGCAGCTCACCGTAGGTTTTGGCGTCGTAGGCCTTCGTCATCCGTTCGTCGAACTCCTCGAGCGTCAGCCGGCCGGCGGCGTGATGCTCGCGCAGCTGCTCGACGAGTCGTTCGCGGTCGGCATCACCGGCCCGCATCTCCGGATCGAACGAGGCCCCACCCTGCGTCGTCATCTGCGTGACTCCCCAACTGACTCGCGACATATCTCGACTGTACCGCAGCTTCCCCGCACCAGGATCCCCCTGAGGAGGGAGGTATCGCTACTCCCGGTGGAGCATGATCGGACATGTGCTGAGCACCGGCGCGCACCTGATCCGCGCATTCCGGCCGCGGCGGCCACGGCGTGAGGACGTCCTGGTCGCCGTGATCGTGCTGCTCCTGAACAGCGGCACGTACCTCATCCCCGGCGTCGTGACCTGGGGACCGTGGCGGTATCTGCTCGAGACCGCGACCATCGTCCCGCTGCTGTGGCGCGAGACCCATGTGGTCCCGGTGGCCGTGGTCACCGGCACGCTGACGCTGGTCGTCACCGCGTTCGTGCACCCGGCCCAGCCGTTCCCGTTCGCGGTGCTGGTCGTGGAGTACACGATCGGCTCGGTGCTGCGCGGCCGGACCCGGGCGGTCATGGTCGGCATCTACATGGTCGGCAACGTCACCGCCGAGTACCTGCACAAACAGATGGGCAATCCGGGGGACTTCTTCATCACCTTCACGCTCAGCATGACCTCGCTGTTCCTCGGGGTGCTGATGCAGTCCGAGCGCGACTCGCTGTCGGTGCGCGCCGACCGGTCGCTGCGGACCGAGCGGGCCCGGATCGCCCGGGACATGCACGACGTGGTCGGGCACGCCGTGGCGCTGATGGTGGTGCAGGCCGAGGCCGGGCCGCTGTTCATCCGGGACAAGCCGGAGCGGGCCGAGGCGGCGTTCGAGGCCATCTCGGCCGCCGGCCGGGACGCGATGGCGCAGCTGCGCGGACTGGTCGGCACGTTGCAGTCGGACCGGGAGGAGGCCGGACGCGGGCCGCTGCCCACCCTGGCCGACCTCGACGAGCTGGTGCACCAGGTCCGGCGCACCGGGCTGCAGGTGCGCGTCGAGCAGACCGGCAGCGCCTCGGCGCTGTCGTCGGGGGCCGAGACCGCCGCCTACCGGGTGGTGCAGGAAGCGCTCACCAACACCCTGAAACACGCCCGGGCCTCGCGCGCCGAGGTCCGGCTGACCTGGTCGCCGAGCATGCTGGAGATCAGCGTGGCGGACAACGGCCGGGGGCTGGCCGACGCCTCGGCCGACGGCGGGCACGGGCTGTCCGGGCTGCGGGAGCGGCTGGCGCCGGTGGGCGGTGCGCTGAGCTGGACGTCGCCGCCGGACACCGGCGGGTTCGCACTGACGGCGGTCATCCCTTCGGGGCAGTGAGCCGCCTTGGGCAGGCCGGGGAGAGACACCCGTCCCCCGCGCCTGGTAGAAAGCGGACGTGGCGATTCGGGTGGTAGTGGCCGACGACCAGGAACTGGTGCGCAGCGGGTTCGCGATGATCCTGGACGCGCAGCCGGACATCGAGGTGGTCGGCGAGGCCGGCGACGGCGCGCAGGCGGTGGCGCTGGTGCGTTCGCTGCGTCCGGAGGTCGTGCTGCTCGACGTGCGGATGCCGGTGATGGACGGGATCGAGGCGGCCCGGGCCGTGACCGCCGAGGGCGGCACCCGGATCCTCATGCTCACCACCTTCGACGTGGACGAGTACGTCTACGACGCGCTCTACGCCGGCGCCTCCGGGTTCCTGCTCAAGGACGTGCGCCGCGACGACCTGGTGCACGCGGTCCGCGTGGTCGCCGCCGGGGACTCGCTGCTGGCCCCGTCGGTGACCCGGCGGCTGATCGCCGACGTCACCTCCCGGCGCCCGGCCAAGGCCGGCGACCCGGCGGCGGCGCCCTCGGCCCGGCTCGGCACGCTCACCCCGCGCGAGCACGAGACGCTGCAGCTGATCGCCCGCGGCGCCTCGAACGCCGAGATCGCGGCCCGGCTGTTCGTCACCGAGCACACGGTGAAGACCCACGTCAGCAACATCCTGATGAAGCTGGGCCTGCGCGACCGGGTGCACGCCGTGATCTTCGCCTACGAAAGCGGGCTGGTGACTCCCTCTTCGGAGGGATGACTCCCCCGATCTACCTAGACGCCCGGTCCCCTCCCACGCGGGATCACAGGACCCTGCGGTCCGCCGGACAGTGGTGGCATGTTGAGACGCGCTGCAGAACTCGCCATCCGCCGGCCTCGCGCCGTGATCGCGGTGTGGGCCGTGGTCCTGGTGGTCGGCATCGGCCTGGGCGGGACCGTGTTCGGCAAGCTCGGGGGGCTCGGCGCGAACGTGCCGGGCAGCGAGTCCCAGGTGAGCGCCGACCGGATCACCAAGCTGGACCCCGGATCGGACACCGTCGACGGCGTGGTGGCCTCGACGACTCCCGGCCGGGCGATCGCCGCCGACCCGGGCCTGCGGGACCGCGTCACAGCCGCCGTGGCGGACCTGCGCCGGATCCCCGGGGTCGCGCGGGTGCCGGATCCGTATCAGACGCCCGGCGCGACCGGGGACGGCCAGGCGGTCGCGATTCCGGTGACGTTCGTCAGCGGGATCTCCTCGCGGGATGAGGACGTCGCCCTGAAGGCGGCTCAGGCGCGGCTGCACGCCATCGCCGGTCCGGACTTCGAGGTGCGGGTCGGCGGCGGACCCCTGACCGGCGACGCGCTGAACCACACCGCGCAGTCCGATGCGAGCAAGGCCGAGATGATCTCGCTGCCGGTGGTGCTGGTGCTGCTGGTGGTCGTGTTCGGCGGGCTGCTGGCGGCGTCGTTGCCGCTGGTGTTGGCCGTCTGCGGGATCGCCTCGACGTTCCTGGTGTTGTACGGGTTCAGCTTCGCGACCGATCTGTCGGTGTACTCGGTGCAGATCACGACGATGCTCGGGTTGGGGCTGGGGGTGGACTACGCGCTGCTGATGGTGACGCGGTTCAAGCAGGAGCGGGGCGGGACGGCGGATATCGCCTCGTGCGTGCGGCGGACGGTCGCCGCGGCCGGACGGACGGTCTTCTTCTCCGGTCTCACGGTCGCGGTCAGCCTGGTCGGGCTCGTGGTGTACCCGGCGCCGTTCCTGCGGAGCATGGGGCTGGCGGCCACCGCGGTGGTGGCGGTCGACATGCTGGCGGCCGTGACGCTGCTGCCGGCGCTGCTGGCAAAGTTCGGACACCGGATCAAGCCGACGAGCGCGCGGCGGGCTCAGGGGCAATGGTTCGGGAGGGTCGCGGCCGGGGTGGTGCGGCGGCCGCTTCCGGTGCTGCTGGCGATCGTGGCGGGACTGGTGACCGTGGCGACGCCGGTCATGGCCATGACGCTGTCCCCGGGCGACGCCCGCGAACTGCCGGCGGGTTCGGAGTCGCGGCAGGCGTACGACCTGAGCGTGGCGCACTTCCCGGGGCAGAGCACAACGAGCCCGGTGGACGTACTGGTCGAGGGCGGCGCCGCGCGGCCGGACTACCTGGCGCACCTGCGGTCGCTGCCGGGAGTGGCCGACGCGACGCAGAAGACGTATCCGGACGGCAGCGCGGTGCTGCACCTGACGCCGACCGGGACGGTCGACGGGAAGGCTGCGACGGGGCTGGTGCGGACGATCCGGAGCGAGCATCAGGGGGCTTACGTCACCGGCGACAGCGCACACCTGGTGGACTACCGGCGGATGCTGGTCGACCGGCTGCCCTACGCCATCGGAGTGGTACTGCTGTCGGTGTTCGTGCTGCTGTTCCTGTTCACCGGCTCAGTACTGATCCCGCTCAAGGCGGTGCTGACCAACCTGCTGAGCATCGGCGCGGCACTGGGCGCGATGGTGTGGGTCTTCCAGCAGGGGCACTTCGCGGGCCTCTTCGGCGCCGGGACGAAGGGCGGCCTGGGCGCGCTGGACGTGACGGTGCCGCCACTGATGATCGCGGTCGCCTTCGGCCTGTCGATGGACTACGAGATCTTCATCCTCGGCCGCATCCGCGAAGCCCGCCTGGCCGGCGAGGACGCCCGCGCTGCGGTGGTCACCGGCGTGCGGCACACCGGCCGGGTGGTGACCTGCGCGGCGGCCCTGCTGATGATCGTCTTCGCCTGCTTCATGACCGGCGGCGCCGCCCCGATCCTGGAGTTCGGCTTCGGCTTGACCCTCGCGGTACTGATCGATGCCACGTTGGTGCGCATGCTGCTGGTTCCTGCGGTGCTTGCGCTGCTCGGCGAGGGGGCTTGGTGGGCGCCGCGGGTGCTGCGCGGGGTGCATGCGCGGTTTGGGATCGCGGAGGCGGCGGCGGGTGCGGATGCGGGGACGACGGGGACG
>NZ_JAAFYZ010000181.1 GCF_018274385.1 Catenulispora pinistramenti
CCCCCGCAGCGACGAAACGAAGGCAGGAGAAGGCGCAACCGTGGCGGACGTCCGTTTCCTCGACGCCACAAGGGTGTTCCACGGGGCCTGGCGGCCCGCCGTCGACGGGGTCAGCCTCGACGTCCGCGACGGCGAGCTGCTGGTCCTGACCGGGCCCTCCGGCAGCGGCAAGACCACGCTGCTGCGGATGCTGGCCGGGCTGGAGCCGATGGACCGGGGCAGTGTGCTGATCGGCGGCAAGGACGTCGGGCGCACCGCCCCGGACAAGCGCGGGGTCTCGATGATCTTCCAGGGCTTCGCGCTGTTCCCGCACCAGAGCATCCGCGAGAACATCGCGCTGCCGCTGACCATGCGCAAGAACTCGGCGAAGTCGGCGGCGGCCCGGGTGCAGCAGGTCGCAGAACTCTGCGGCATCGCGGACCACCTGAACAGCAAGCCGGACTCGGTCGGCTACGACGTCCGGCAGCGCGCCACGATGGCCCGGGCGATCGTGCGCCGGCCGGAGGTGGTGTGCCTGGACGAACCGCTGGCCGGCTCGGGCGTGCCGCTGATGATGCGCGGCCGCTCGCCGATCGCGGCGTTGCAGCGCGAACTGCGCATCACGACGCTGTACGCGACCTGCAGTTCGATCGACGCCTGGACGATCGCCGACCGGATCGCGGTCCTGGACAGCGGCCGCGTCCAGCAGCTCGGCACCCCGGCCGAGGTGTTCGACAAGCCGGCCACCATCGCGGTGGCGCAGTTCCTCGGCCAACCCGGCATGAACCTGGTGACCGCCGCCGTGTCCGACGGCGTGGCGCGCGTCGGCGGCCTCGCGGTCGCCCTCACCTCAACGCAAGCCTCAACGCTGACCGGCCGCCGGGTGGTGATCGGCATCCGCGCCGAGGACTTGGCGATCGGCGCCGAGGCCGACGGCATCCGCGCCACGACCGTCCTGGTCCGTGACACCGGCCGCGACTACCTGGTGACCGCCCGCATGATGGTCGACGGCGAGGAGAGCGACCTGGTGGTGCGGCACGCGAGCGGGCCGGTGCCGGCCAAGGGGGAGAGCGTGGTGCTGGGGGTGCGGGCCGGGGCGGCACTGCACTTGTTCGACGCGGGGAACGGCGTGCGGTTGCCGGACTGAGGGCTCGGGGGCCTCAGCCGAAGACCCAGTGGTTGGCGGAGAACGGCTGTCCGGCGAAGGTGATCTCCTCGGGGCCGAGCAGCTGGAAGCCCAGTGAGCGGCAGATGCCGTTCGAGGGGCCGTTGGCCACGCCGGGGAAGGCGTGGACCGGGCCCCAGCGGCCGTCGGCGTGGGCCGCGTCCAGCACCTCGCGGACCGCCTGTTTGGCCAGGCCCCGGCCCTGGTGCTCGGGCAGGACCATCCAGCCGATCTCGGAGAACGTGCCGGCGTCGCCTTCGTGCTGCCAGAGCGTGACCGTGCCGGCCACGGCTCCGTCGACGACGATCATCTTGATCCAGGAGATGTCCGCCTCGGCCTCGTGGACGTCCTTGGCGACCTTGGCGTCGATCTCCTCCCGGGGCCGAGCTCCGCCGAGCTCGGCCATCATCGCCGGGTCGCAGCGCATCCGCACGTAGGCGCCGACATCGGTGAGTCGGACATCGCGCAACAGCATCTAAGCTCCCTGTCTTGATCACCGTTGGATAACGCCCGCAACGCCCCGCGCACCGCGGCTCGTCGTTATCCAGCATGACCGCACCCCGTCTCCTGCTCCGCCGGGCGGTGCACCAGCGTGCCATGCTCGCCGCCGCCGTGGCGGTGCTGATGCCGGCACTCATCCTGGTCACCCTCATCGGTTTGCACGCTTCGGCGGTGCGGACGGCTTCGGTGCGCAGTGCGCTCCAGGCTATGTCGCCGGACACCCGGACGGTGCGTGCGGTCTACGGATCCGGAACCGAGTGGCAGGCGACGCCCGATCAGCGCACCGCGTTCTTCGCGCAGCTGCACGCACGGGTCGCCGCCGCGTTCGCCGGGGTAGGGGCGCAGGTGGACACCACCGTCGTGTCCGGGCCGTATGTGCTGCTCGATTCGGGCCTTTCCAGCACCGATTCCGTCGCGTTCTGGTCCGGCGACGCGCTGAAGGACAAGGCACGGCTGCTGCGGGGGCAGTGGCCGAGCGCGGCCGCGTCGTCCGCCGACCCCTTCCCGGCCGTCGTCTCCCAGCAGACCCTCGCCGGCCACCACTGGAACCTCGGCGACACGGTCCGTACCCGCTCCGGCTGGGAGGCCGCCAGCAACCTGACGTACCGCATCGTCGGCGTCTACCAGCCCGTCAACCCCGCCGACGTGTTCTGGCTGCACGACGGGGATCAGGCCGCTGTCTTGGTCGACCCCTCGGTCACCGCCCGCCCCGACACCGTGCTGGCGCAGGCCGCCGTCGCCGCGACCCCGGACTCCACCGGGTTCCCGGCCGACCGGCTCCCGCAGTTTGCCAGCCAGCTGGCGACCTTCGACGCCTGGGTCCCGACCACGTCCTCCCCGGACGGCGACTTCGCCGCGTCGCTCGATGACCAGCTGGCGCCGCGGATGAGCGCGCTGGTCGGGGTGACGGTGGTCAGCGTGCGCCTGGAGTGGCTGGTGGCCGCGGAGCTCGGGGTGCTGTCGGTGGCCGCTCTGGCCCAGATCGCGCGGGCCCTCGCCGACCGTCGGCACGCCATGGACGGCCTGCTCCGCGCTCGCGGCTCCTCCATCCACGCGCTTGGCAGGGTGCAGATAGTGGAAGGCTTGGCCCTCGCGCTGCCCTGCGCGCTGCTGGCGCCATGGGCGGCCCGCTGGCTGGAGCGGCGGATGGGAGCGACCTGGGCGCACGGGGATTCCGGCGTCGCCAGCGTGCTGGACAGCGCGGACCGTATCCAGACCACGCAGTGGGTGGTCGCCTTTATCGGTGCGGTGCTGGCCGCTGTCCTGCTCGGCTCGGTCGGCACGCGCTCGGCCCTCACCTACAGCACGGTCGCCCGCGTCCGTCGCCGCTCCACGCTGCGCGGCACCTTGCAGCGGGCCACGATCGATCTCGCGGTGCTGGCGTTCGCGCTCGCCGCGCTGTGGGAGCTGTTCCAGGCCGGTGACGACGCCTCCCGCACCGGCGCGCTGCCCTGGCCGCAGGTCTTGGCACCCGCCGTCCTGCTGTTCGCCGGGGCGCTGATCGTTCTCCGGCTCCTGCCGTTCATCGCCGCCCCGGCCGGCCGGTTCGCCGCGCACGGCAGGGGCGCGCTGGCCGCGCTGGTCGGCTGGCGCCTCGGCCGCGCGGCCCGGACCCAGGCCCTGCCGATGGCACTCCTGGTCGTCGCGGTGGCGATCGGTGTGCAAGCCAGTGTTCTGCTGTCCTCTGCCGATCGCTCGGCCGCGGACCAGGCCGGATTCGCGGTCGGCGCCGACGTGCGGGTCGCCGGGCTCGTATCCACCGGACCGGAGACGCTGCACGCGCTGGCGGCCGAGGCTGGCACGGGCAAGGGATTCGCCGCCCTCCGCGCGCCCTACCGCATGGTCCGCGCCGATCAGGCCGCCACGACCGACGGCCTGGACGAGACCACGCCGACCGCCGACGTGCTGGGTCTGGACCCGGCCCGCTCTGACGGCGTCCTCGTTTTCCGGAGCGACTTGGCGGGCGGCAAGAGCTGGCCGCGTATCAGTTCTCTGTTGACCGGCGACGGCTGGGACGCACACGGCTTGGTCGGGGTGTCACTGCCCGGCACACCGACCCGCTTGTCCGCGGACCTCACGTACACCCCCGGTACCGACGCCACCTGTACGGACGGTCCGCTTCAGGTGACCGCGCACTTCACCGACGCCTACGGCTTCCCGGGCTCGGCGGTCCTCGGCACGATCGCCGCGCCCGACGGCCTCGTTCACACGCTGTCCGGGCCGTTGATCGGCAGCGGCAAGAACGTCGCCTACCCGATCAGCATCAGTGCCCTGTCGGTCACGTCCGCGACGGTGTGCCCGATCGGGCGCGTGAGCGTCGGCGTCCTGCACGCTGACGGCCAGCCGGTGAGCCTCCCCGCCGGCCTGGGTTTCGTGGCTCCCGCCTTGTCCACCGACGCCAACCTCGCCGCCACCGACGCCGGCGTCCAGGCAGGCGCCGCCGTGCAGCCGGTCGAGCTCCTGGAACTCACCCAGACCGGCAAGCCCGGCCCGCTGATCGTTCCCGCGATCGCCACTGAGCACCTGCTGGCCGAGCTGGACAAGCGCGTCGGCGACACCTTCGCCACCGGGGCCTTCTCCCAGCCGGTGATCCTGCGCTTCGTCGCCTCGATCGCGGCGGCTCCAGCGACCGCGGGCGGCGGCCAGGACGCGGTGCTCGTGCCGATCGGCCTGCTGGACCGCGAGGCGGAGCGGGCTGCGGCCGGTCCGGGCCAGGCCGGGCAACAGCGTGCGCCACTGAGCGGCGAATGGTGGGCCGACACAGCCGGTGGCGTCTCCGCGTCCAGCCTCGCCGACCGATATCGCAGCACTCTGACCGACGCGCACCTCTCGCAGCCCGCGACCGTGGACGACCGGGCTACGGAGGAGAGCGCGCTACGGGAGTATCCCTTCGCCGCCGGGTTCAGCCTGACGCTCAAACTCGGTTCCCTCGCAGCACTCGCATTCGTCCTGCTCGGCCTGGCCTTGCACACCGTCTCCACGGTGCGTGAACGGGCCCGAGAACTGGCGGTGCTGGACGCCCTCGGCCTGACCCGGCGCCGTGCGGCCCTGCTGCTGTTGGCCGAACAAGCCGGCGTCGCACTGCTCGGTGCCCTGGCCGGGCTCGGTCTGGGCGCCCTTGCCCTGCGATCGGAGTTCAAGCTCATGGTGTTCACGCCGTCCGGCGCTCCGCCGACGCCGCCGCCGGTCCGCGTCTACGACTGGCCGACGCTGGGCCTGGCCGGGGCGGCCGCGGCGGTGTTCGGGGCGCTGGCCGTGCTGCTCACCTATGCGCTCAGCGAGCGGGCCTCGTTCCGTGCGGAGGTGAACTGATGCGGCGGCTGCGGTGGTGGGCCGAGACCACGCGGGTGCGCGGTGCGTTGGTCCTGTTGGCCGTCTTCGGCGCGGCCACGGCTGCTACGGCGGCTGCGGTGCCGTACCAGATCAGCCGCTCCGACCGGGCGATCGTCAACGACTCCGTCGGCGGCGCGAGCAGCCTGGACCGCGATATCACGCTGGTCGCTCCCAGTACCGACCAGTACAGCAACGACTTCATGAAGTCTGTCGCGTCCCAGTCGCGGGCCGCTATGCCGCGTCAGCTGTCGGGGCTGTTCAGCGCGACCGATATCAGCGTCGTGAGTTCCGGCGAGTTCCCGATCATGGAGGCCGACGGGCCGTTCAAGGGGCCGGACAACATGTTCGTGCACCTGCGCGCGGCCGCGGTGCTCGGCTACGAGAGCCACGTCCGCTTCGTCGCGGGCACCGCGCCGAGCGCCCCCAGCCACGTCAACTTCACCAGGGGCGATCCGCCGACCGCCACGGTGACCGGATCGGCGGCGATCAGCAAGGCCGCCGCCGACGCTCTCGGCCTGCATGCCGGGTCGGTGGTGACCACGGTGGGCAGCTTCGGGGGCGGTCATGAGGTGATCCGGTACACGATCACCGGTATCTACGTCGCCGAGAACTCCTCCGACGATGTCTTCTGGCGCTACGCCAACCACGCGCAGGGCTTGGGCCTGGGCTCCATCTGCGGCTCGGACCTTCCCGACGTCGGCTATGTGGCCGATCCCACGTGCGGCCAGCCGCCGGCCGTTTGGCGTTTCGACCTGCTGGTGCCCTCGGTCGCCGATGTCGATGCGATGGGGGTGATCCCGGGCACCGGACAGAACAACACGGCGATCGAGTACGTGATCGATCCGTCGCGGGTCCAGGTGTCGGGCCTCGCGGTGCTGCAGGACGCGGTGCACAGGCTGGTGGTCGGGGGATCGGGGCTGAGTCTGCGGGACCCCGGCGGTCACGCGTTCCCGCTGGCCGCCAAGACCCGGCTCGACGTGCTCGCCGGTCACGCGCTGACCGTCGAGCGGCAGGCGCGGGTGCTGGACTATGTCGTGCTCGGGGCGGCGTTGGCCGGGGCGCTGGCCGCGTTCTTCCTGATGGTGCGCACGGTGGTCACGCGGCGGTCGGCCGAGATCGTGCTGTGCAAGGCGCGGGGTGCGGGGCCGGCGCGGTTGGCGTCGCGGTTCGCCGCGCAATCAGGGGCCGTGGTGGCCGGGTCTTCGGTCGCCGGCGTGCTGATCGCCACGGTCGCCGGCGTGGCCGCGGGCGGAACGTTTCGAGCCTGGACCGGTGCGGTGTTGTTGACGCTGGCCGGGTCCGGCGCCGTCTCCCTCAGGGTTCTGGCTCACGACGACCGGCCCGGTCCGGCGCGCCGTGATCCTTCCGAGGCCGATGCCACCGCGCGGATCCCCCGGCTGGTGCGCGACATCGCGGTGCCGCTGGGGGCCGCGGCGGCCGTCGGCATCATGCGGACGCGTGGCGCACGGAACGGATCAGGGTCCTTCGACTGGCTGGCGGTCGCGGCCCCGGCGTTGCTGGCGTTCGCCGCGGCCCTGGTGGTGGTGCGGGCGGTGCCGGTGCTGTGGTCGGTGCCGGTCTCACTCGCGCGGCGCGGGCGGGGGACGCTGACGTTCGTGGCGACCGCGTTGGCCGGCCGGCGGGTGCGGGTCCTGGCCGCGCCGTTGGCCGGGCTGGTGGTGGCCACGGCCGCCGCGACGTTCGCCGCCCGGCTGGATTCGTCGGTGACGCAGGGGGTCCGCGACGACGCGTTGTACGCGGTCGGCGCCGGGGCCCGGGTCGAGGCGGTCCCGGATCCGTCGACGATCGTGCTGAACAGCGGCGCCCGGGTGTCGCTGCCCGACGGATTCGCCGCTCGGGCCGCCGCCCTGCCGGGGGCGGGGCAGGTGATGAGCGCTTTCGTAGGGGCGGCAGGGATTTCCGGCGCGTCCGCGGCTCCGGCGAACGTCGGGGTACTGGTGGCCGATTCCGGTGCGCTGCGTGCGCTGACGGACCGGGCCGCCCGCGAGTCCGGGGGACGGTCCGGGCGGGTGCCGGCGTACTGGCCGATGACGCCGAGCCGGCCCGGGACGGTGACCGCGCTGGTGTCGCCGGGGCTGGCGGGACTGGTCGGGACGCATGCCACGGTGGCGTTGCCGACCGAGGATGTCGAGGTGGACTTCGTCGCCGCTGCCGATCTGCCCACCGGGTCGGTGATCGGGGGCGAATACGGGCCCGGATACGTGGTGCTCCCGTCGGATCAGATGGGGGCCAAGGCGGTGCGGCCCAACGCGCTCTGGGTGACCGGCCATCCGGATATCAGTGCCCTGCGCGCGTTGCCCGGCGTCCAGCCCTACTTCCTGCTCGCGTCCTACCCCCAGGTCCGCGCCGCCGGTTACGCCGACGGCCGCACCGCCGCCGCCCACGCCGTGCTGCGCATGGCCGAGCTGCTGTCGGTCGGCTTCGCGCTGCTGTGCCTCGTGCAGACGATGGCCGGGACACGGAGCGCGGCGCGTGACAGTGCTCTGCTGCTGCGAATCTATGGTCTTTCTGAAACGGGGGGTCGGCTGCTGGGTCCCGCCGTTACGCTGCCGCTGTTGGTCCTGGCGGCAGCCGGCGGCCTGGCGATGGGGACGGCGCTCGCGCCGCTCCTGGGTGCCCAGGTCCCGGGCACGCCGAGCGACGGGTGGCTGGTACCCGTCGTCGGCGCGGCGGTGCTGTGCACCGTCGGCGGGACCGCGCTGGAGGCCGCGCTGCGGCGCCGGGAGCGGGTGTCGGTGCGACTGCGCGCGGCCGAGTTCGAGTGACGGGTCCTAGGGGGGAAGGAGTAGTCATGGCACTGGTGTGATGAGACGCGACTGATTTCGTCCGTCGAAAGAAGAGGGCAGGCAAGGCAACAAGGCCGGCTGCGGGGCGAAGCCTTCGCGGCGCGGTGTTGCTTGCGACGGCGGTCGCGGTGGTGCTCTGGGCCCGGGACCCGTGACCCGGGATCAGGTGCACGCCGCGCCGCCGGTCGTGGGGAGTGCCCAGGCTGAATTCGGGGTATGACTACCGGGTACCATCGGAGGCGGAGATGACGCTGCCCCTGTACCCCAACGCCGCTCGGTGAGCAGGCGACACTCTGGCAGCCGGGGGGCTCCGCCTCGGGGGGACGGTACGAGGTACCGCCTGTGTTGGTGCGGCGGCTTCGGCGATCTCCGCGATCTCAGGTGATCCAGGTGTGATCCCGGTGATCCCGGGGAGCTCAACGAATCTCGGTGCGCCAGCCCGACGCGGGCCCCGGCGCCGTACTTCACCGCACAGCGCCGGGGCCCGCGGTCAAACCTCGTCGGCGAGCATCCCGGGGAGTTCGTCGAGGCTGGTGAGGGAGAAGTCGGTCTTGGCGACCAGATCCGGGTGGTCGCCGTGGATCATCCCCCAGGGGCCTCGGCGGATGAAGGCGGTGCGCAGGCCCGCGCCCCAGGCGGGGCGGAGGTCGTTGTCGAGGCGGTCGCCCACGTACAGGATGGCGCCGGCGCCGCGCAGCGGGCCCCGGCCCTGGGCCCGGGACACGTCGTCGCAGACTTCGATGACCTTGGCGAAGAAGGCGGGGTCCGGTTTCTCCAGGCCGCCCCACATGCCGGAGGTGGTCACCAGGTGTACCGGCAGGTCGAGCGATTCCAGGATGCGGTGTGAGGCGGTGGTCTGGTTCGCGGCTATCAGGACCAGGTAGCCGGCTTCTTTGAGGGCGGCGAGGGTGCGGCGGGCATCGGGGTACAGGTCGCGTTCGGCGTAGCCTTCGGGCCGGCCCGCGATGGTGCGGGCCCGGCGTTCGGCTTCGAGGTCGAAGCCCGGACGGAAGTACTCGAAGGCTTCCAGGTGCGGGCGGCCGGCGGCGATGACCGCCCCGAACACCGCGGAGAACGTGTGGCGGGGGACCCCCAGCCAGTCGGCCCAGTTGTGGTACTCGATGCTCTCGTCCACCAACGTCTCCCCGACGTCGAAGACGACCGCGTCTATCGTGCGTGACTTGCCCGGGATGTGCATGCTCAGGGTTCCTTCCACGGGACGCTGCGAAAGCGTCAGACAGCTCCCCATTCCAAGCAGTGCCCGAGGGGCGGGTGATGGCATTTGGATGGTGGTTCGACGGTCGCGATTCTAGAGCCGCGCATCGGGGAAAGGGGCCGCGCTATTGGAAAGTCATGCCAACGGGTTACGGCGTGGGGGTGGCGTGAACGGGATGTGGTGGGGACGTCGCTGTCAGTTCGCCGGCACGAGATGTGCCGTACCTCGGGCCGCTTCGAGCTCGGCGTCCAGGGCGGCATCCAATGCCAAAGCCGCCCAGATCACGCCCAGATGCGTGAAACCCTGCGGATAGTTCCCGATCTGTTCGCCGTCCGGCGTCAGCTCCTCGGAGAACAACCCGGTCGGGCCCGCGTGGCCGAGGAACTTTTCGAACAGCTCTTGCGCCCGCTCCACAGCGCCGCCCTGAGCCAGCGCGACGTAATACATCATCGTGCACAGGTCGAAGCTCGACTCGTCGCCGGCCAACCCGTCGCTGTACTCGCTCAGCCGGTAGCGGTGGCACAGCCCGTCGTGGACCAGGCCCTGCTCGATCGCGGCCAACGTGCTCGCCCAGCGCGGGTCGGCCGGCGAGAGGAAGCCGACGAACGGCATGAACAGGATCGCCGCGTCCATCGCGCCGTCGCCGTAGCTCTGCACATACGACTGCTGCTTCTCGTCCCAGCCCTGCGCGTTGATCTCGGCGGCGATCGAGTGCGCCATGACCGCCCACATCCCCGCGTTCTCGTGCGTGGGTGCGATGCGGAGCCCGTATTCGAACGCGACCCAGCACATCACGCGGCTGTAGGTGAAATCGCGCCGCCCGCCCCGGGTCTCCCAGATCCCCTCGTCGGGGCGGGCCCAGTTCTCGACCAGCCAGTCCAGCAGCCTGCTGACCGCGGCCTGGCCCTCTGGGCTCTGGAGGTGGTCGGTAGCCGAGAGCGAGTAGAGGAATTCACCGTAGACGTCGAGTTGCAGCTGCTCCGACGCGCCGTTGCCGATGTGGACCGGCGCCGACTGGCGGTAGCCCTCCAGGTGCGGCAGTTCCGTCTCGACCAGATCCGACGTCCCGTCGACCCGGTACATGATGTGCAGCGCCTCGCCCAGCGGCGTCGGCCCCTCGGCCAGCCGGTCGGTGACCCAGCGCGCGAACGCCTCGGCCTCGTCGTGGAAGCCGAGGTCGAGCAGGGCGCGCGAGGTGAAGGAACCGTCGCGGATCCAGGTGTAGCGGTAGTCCCAGTTACGCGGGCCGCCCACCTCCTCGGGCAGCGCCGTGGTGGGGGCCGCGACGATGGCGCCGGTGGGGGCGTGGGTGAGGAGCTTGAGGGTGATCGCCGAGCGGTGCACGGCGTCCGTCCAGCGGCCGCGGTACGTGCACTCGGCCAGCCAGCCGTGCCAGAAGATGAGCACTTCCTCCAGCGAGCGCTCCACCTCGGCGGCCACGTCGGGCTGCCAGCCGTCCGGCTCGTCGAGGTCGGCGACCAGGATGAACGCGGCGGCCTCGCCGGGACCGAGCAGCACTTCGGCGGTCGCCGCGCCGGCGTGGGCGGGGTCGACGCCGGAACCGTCGGTGCCGCCGGAGACCGTCAGCGGCGCCGTCGAGAGCAGGCTCAGCGTCCGGTCCGGACCGGAGAAGACCGCGACCGGAGAGCCGCCGAGCCGTACCGATTTGATCGTTCCAGAGGAGAGGCCGTAGTCGAAGCGGGGGCGGCAGTCGACGGAGAACTGGACGTCGCCGCTGACCGCGCGCACGATCCGGTAGAGCATGGTCGCGCCCGTCGCGCGCCCCTGCGCCGGGGCCGCGGTGCGGGAGGCGCGCGCCTCCTCCGGGACCATGAAGTCCACGACCTCGCCGACCGCCCCGTCGGGTGTCTCGAACCGGGTCACCAGCACCGCGCTGCGCGGCACGTAGGACTGGCTCGACGTGGCGCCTTCGACCCAGATCCGGAACGCCCCGCCCCGCTCGCTGTCCAGCACGGCACCGAAAACGCTCGGTTCGTCGAACCGTCCCGGGCAGAACCAGTCCACGGTGCCGTCACCGGCCACCAGCGCACAAGTGCGCAGGTCACCGATGAGGCCGTGGTCGTCGATGGCGGGGTAGGCGGCCGGGAGGTTGGTCATGCGTAGACCTTATATTCCGGCGGGCCATTCTCCGGACAGGATCGGGGATGCTGGGAGATATCGAAATGGCGTGGGTCCGGGCCCGGTTCGATATCGCCCAGCCGGCCCTCAGTGCGGCAGCGCGCTGCCCGCGATCCAGGCGCTCCAGCTCAGGTTCCAGTCGCCGAACCCGTTGTCGGCGCGCACCGTGTCCTTGGAGTTCACCACGGTCACCGGGTCGCCCGGGATCACCTGGTTGAAGAACCACTGCGCGTCGTCGGTCGACATGCCGATGCAGCCGTGGCTGCCGTTGACGTTGCCGAACTTGCCGGCGTTCCACGGCGCGGCGTGCACGAAGGTCCCCGACGGGGTCAGCCGGACGTCCCAATACACGTTCGGGATGTCATAGGCGTTCACGCCGAATATCCCGACCGTGTTGGAATTCATGCTGATGTCCTGGTCCTTCTCCAGCACCACCATGGTGCCGTTCCAGGTCTCGAATCCGGGCTTGCCGGAACTGGTCAGCAACGTGGTGGTCTTGCCGCCGGTGACCACGGTCATCTTCTTGGTGTCGGCGTCCATGGTCGCGATCAGCGAGCGGCCGATGGTGAAGGTGACGTCCCGGTTCTGCTTGCCGTACAGGCTGCCGCTCTTCACGCCGTCCAGGCGCATGTGCAGCGTCACCTTGGTACCCGGGGCCCAGTACTGCTGCGGACGCCAGTCCACCCGCTCGGAGCCGAACCAGTGCCAGGAGCCGGCGACCGGCGGGTTGGCGGTGACTGTCAGCTGCTTCTCCACCGCGGCCTGGTCCGGGATCGGCTTGTCGAACGTTATCGACACCGGCTGGGCGATGCCGTAGGTCGTGCCGGGGTCCGGTGTGTAAGTGCCCGCATATGTGTTGTCCGGTGAGGCGGTCGAGAACTGCGACGTGACCGTCTGCGCCTTCCCGTTGTCGCCCATGGCGATCGCCGTCACCTTGTAGGTGTGGTCGATGCCGACCGGGTTCGCGGACGTCCAGGACGCGCCCGAGGGGTCCAGCGTCCCGTCCACCGCGCTGCCGCCGGACAGCTGCGCGGTGACCGACGTCAGCTTCCCGTTCGCCACGCTGACCTGGATCTGCGAGGACGGGTCCACGCCGGAGGAGTTGCCCGCGGGCTTGATCACCACCAGGGCCGGGGCCGTGCTGGTGGACGCCGAGCTCGACGGTGAGCTCGCAGAGCTCTGCGAAGCGCCGCCGCTGCCCGCCGCTGAAGGAGAGGCCGAAGACCCGTTGGCCACCGGGGCCGCCGTCGCCGTCTTCTGGGAATTCCCGCCCCCGCCACAAGCAGCGGTGGTCAGGCCTACCACGGCCACCGCGACGGCGAGCTTGTGCAGTCTACGCATAATCGCCTCCTGTGCTCGATCCTATAACTGCCTGATACCAATGGCGACGTAGCCTGCGGGTGAACCGTTAGGTTTTCCTTAACCACGGGGAGGCAGAGGAGAAGCGAAAGCCGACTGCCTATCGGGACCGATCTAGAGGGGGCTCCTGGATGACGCTCGCCGCCACCGGACATCCGCCGACCCAGGCCGTTGCGGCCGCGGGTGCGGCGCCAGCGACGCCGGGGGAACCGGCCAGATCCGCCAGACCGCGTACGGACCGGCGTTTGGCGCGGATCCGTGTGGTCCTGGTTGTCGGCGCGCTCCTGTTCGGCGCGGTGGGCATCTACGGGGTGCAGGTCCGGACCGACGGTGCGAACGACGCCAAGACGCACAGCGGGGTCCTGATCGAGCAGGCCGAGCAGATCTACCACAGCCTCTCGGACGCGGACGCCACCTCGACGACCATGTACCTGCACGTCGGTGAGGCGCCGGCGAACCTGTTGCAGCAGTACAACACGGACCTGCAGAACGCGCAGGCCGCGCTGCTGGCCGCCACCAAGGAGGCCGGCGGCGACGCCGTGGCCGTGAAGGCGCTGGACCAGATCGCCACTCAGCTGCCGCAGTACGTCAAGCTGAACGCCACCGCGGCGGCCGACAACCTGATCGGCTATCCGGTCGGCTTCCGGTACCTGCTTCAGGCCTCGAACCTGATGCAGGGGACCAGCGCCACGGCCACCGCCGGGCCGACCGGGATCCTGCCGTGGGCCCAGAACCTCACCGACACCGAGGCGAAGAACCTCTCCGCCGCGGAGGGCACGGCCAAGCAGTTCCCGGTGCCGATGCTGGTGGTCGGCCTGCTGTTCCTGGCCGCGCTGGTAGTGGTCCAGGTCCAGGAGTCCCGGCGGACCAACCGGGTCTTCAGCCCGGGTCTGCTCGCCGCCACGGCCGCACTCGTGGTCGCGTTCGCCTGGACCGGCCTGGACATCGGGGTCCAGAACGGCCACGAGGACAAGGCCAAGACACGCGGTTCGGACCAGGTGAGCGTTCTGGCCACGGCCCGCATCCTGTCGTTGCAGGGGCGGACCGAGGAGATGCTGACGTTGGTCGGCCGGGGCACCGCGGACGACCAGGAGACCGACTACGCCGGCGTGACCGCGGCGAACGGCACGTACACCCCGGGCACCGAGGCGGATCTGGCCACCGCCTTGCGCCAGGCGTACGAGCTCGCGACCGACGCCACCGGGTCCAAGCTGGCCGCCGCCGCGGCGACGGACGAGGAGGCCTGGCACACCCAGCACCAGGCGCTGCGCGGCTTCGACGCGCAGAACCAGTACGAGAAGGCCGTGGACTCGGCGCTGGGCCAGCACGACTTCGCGACCGCGGCCAGCGCGGCCAAGTCCTTCAACGCCTTGCAGAACGATCTGGCCCAGGCCATCACGCATGCGGAGACCTCCTTCGGGGCTGAGGCCAAGGACGGCGCCGGGGCCGTGGCCGGGTTGGAGATCGGGCTCGGGGTGCTGGCGCTGCTGATGGCGGCGGCGGTGGTCCGGGGCCTGGGCCGGCGGATCGCGGAATACCAATGAGGGGGCGGGGGATGACCACGATGAACGGCAGGCGACACCGCGGGTTGCGGACCGGCGGGGTGGCGGTGGTCGTGGCGGCTGTCGCGCTCAGCGCGGCGTGCAGCTCCCCAGGGGGCGCTTCGAAGGCCGTGATGCCCCGACCGGGTCAGGACGTGGCACCAGGCGGTTTGCCCAACGCTCCGAAGGCACCGCCGACGCCCTGCGGACCGTCGGCGACCGCGGCCGCGTTGAACGCGCTACCGGGCCCGAACGATCCGGTAGCCCCCGGCGGCACCCTGGACAAGATCCGCAAGCGCGGATTCCTGATCGCCGGCATCGACGTGAACACCGAGCTGTTCGGCTACGACCCGCAGCACAACAACAACCCGCAGGGCTTCGACGTCGACATGGCCAAGGCGGTGGCCCGCGCCATCTTCGGCGCCGACGGCCACATCCAGTTCCGCGTGGTCACCCTGGCCGACCCGACGACCGGCGAGTTCGCGCAGCTGCACGCCGGGAACATCGACCTGGCCGTGGAGACCACCACCATCACCTGCGCGCGGATGGAGGGGGCGAACCGGATGAACTTCTCCAACCCCTACTACACCGCCCAACTCCGGCTGCTGATGCCGCTCGGCGACGACGGCAACCCGCAGAAAACGTCCCTGGCCCAACTGAAGGGCACCGGCACGAAGGTCTGCGCGACGCTGAACTCCACCCCGGTCGACATCATCAAGAAGACCCTCGGCGACTCCGCGGCCGTCCAGGTGCCCAACGCCCTGGACTGCCTCGCAGACTTGCAACAAGACCAGGTCGGCGCGATCTACACCGATGACGCCCTGCTGCGCGGCATGGCATCGCAGGACCCGCATGTAGCGATGACCACCGCGCCCGGCGGGCAGGACCAGCCATACGGCATCGCCACGAACTTCGACCCGAAGACGCCGAACGACCTCACACCCTTCGTGAACACCGTGTTGGCGAACATGATCCAGGACCCGGGTCCGAACGGCTGGCGCTCACTGTTTGCAAAGGATTTGGGTTCACAACCCGGATCCCTGCCGGTGATCCCACCGGCGTACCCTCTGGGGAGTTAGCCGACCTGATGGGACGGGCAATAGAGTCCAGGCAGACAGGCATGGGGGGAGCAAGAGCACGACCGTGACGACGATGTGGACCCGGCAGGCGATCGACGCCGCGATCGACCGCCGCGCCCTGGAACGCTCGGGGGTGTCGGCCGGCCTGCTGGAACTGGACGACCACCCGGGCCGGCGGCTGCTGGACGGCGCCAAGCTGACCGGCGCCACCGCCGAGGCCTGGGCGAAGGCGTCGGCCGAACTGGCCGGGCTGTGGACCGTTTTCGAGGCGTACCAGCAGGTGCTGGACCGGGTCTCGACGATGCGCGGCGGCCCGAAGACCAAGCTGGGCGACCGGGAACTGGCGGCCATGGCCGCCCTGCTGACCGGCCGCTCCGTCGAGCTGCCCCGGCAGGCCGTGCCGTTCGAGCGGCGCGGGCTGCTGGATCCGGCCAGCACCCAGGACCTGCTGACCCTGGACGAGGCCGTGGAGTCCATGGCCCGGACCTACGACATGGTCAAGAAGGTCGCGGTCGACGCCGAGAACGCGTGGAACCGGCTGCTGGAACCGCTGGACGACCTACAGGCCAGGGCACGGGCCGCCCGTGCCACGGCCGACCAGGTCGGGGCGGGCGGCGATCCGGTCTTCGACCGGCTGGCCGGGATCGAGAAGCAGGTCTCCGACCTGCGGCGGCAGGCGCTGACCGACCCGCTGGGCATGGTCAGCGGCGCCATGGCCGCCACGCCGGCCCGGGTGGCCGGACTGCTCGGACAACTGGCCGACGTGCGGACCGAACTGGACCAGGCGCTGGCCGCCCGGACCGAGTTCGATCAGCGGATGGCCGGGCTGCAGGACGTCATCGTGCGGATCGCGCGGGCCGAGGCCGAGGCCGAACAGGTCCGGGTCACCGTCCGGGAGAAGATAGCCGCACCGAAGCTGCCGCCGGCCTCGGCCGCGGCCGCGCATCTGCGCGGCAAGGTCGCCGAGCTCGAACGGGAACGATCGGGCCAGTCCTGGACGTTCCTCGGCCGGAACTTGTCGGCGCTGGAGAAGAACAGCCGCCTGATCCTGGAGAACGCGCAGAAGCGGATCGCGCAGATCCGGGAACCTCTGGACCGGCGGGACGAGCTGCGCGGGCTGCTGGAGGCCTACCGGGCGCGCGCCGCCCGGCACGGCGTCGCCGAGGCCCCGGCGCTGACCGCGCTGTACCAGTCGGCACGGGACCGGCTGTGGTCCGCGCCGTGCGACCTGACGGCGGCCGAGGCCGGGGTGCGCGAGTACCTGGCGGCGGTCGGCGCGGCGCTGCCGAGCATGTCATAGGTCTGGTGTGCACTAGTGAGCGGGGGCGAAACCGAACACACCGGACTCGATCGGAATCTCTACAGGGCTCCACAAGGGTTTTACAGGGGAGAGGGAAACACCAGTGACCGCCTGTCTTGAGCCGGGCTGCGACGGGACCATCGACGCCGACGGCTACTGCGACACCTGCGGTACCGCCGCCGCGGCGGCGGCGCAGAGCGCGCCGCGCGCCGGGGCCGGCCAGGCCTCGTCGCGTACCGCGAACTCGGCGCGCACCAGCAGTTCCACGCGTTCCACGTCCACGTCGGCCTCCAGCCGCAACTCCACCTCGGTGTCCAGCCGCACCCGCGGCACCCGGGGCGGCAGCTCCGGCCGCTCGCGCCGGGGCAACCTGGGCGCCGGGCTGATCGAGGTGCCGCCGGTCCCGGCCCGGGACCCGATGACCGCGATCATGGCCAACCCGATGGTGCCGGAGAACAAGCGGCGCTGCTCGAAGTGCAACGCCGAGGTGGGCCGCGGCCGGGACGGCCAGCCGGGCCGCACCGAGGGCTTCTGCCGCAAGTGCCGGACCGCGTTCTCCTTCGAGCCCAAGCTGAAGGCCGGGGACAAGGTCGGGCAGTACGCGGTGCTCGGCTGCATCGCGCACGGCGGTCTGGGCTGGATCTACCTGGCCAAGGACGAGAACGTCTCGGACCGCTGGGTGGTCCTCAAGGGCCTGCTGGACTCCGGCGACGCCGACGCGATGGCCGCCGCGGCCGCCGAGCGCAAGTTCCTGGCCGAGGTGAACCACCCCTCGATCGTGCAGATCATGAACTTCGTGCAGCACCCGGACGCCAAGACCGGCGCGCCGGTGGGCTACATCGTCATGGAGTACGTCGGCGGCAGTTCGCTCAAGCAGATCCGCGACGAGTACCGGGACTCCGCCGGGCAGGCCGGCCCGCTGCCGGTGGCGCAGGCCATCGCCTACGCGATCGAGATCCTGCCGGCCTTCGGCTACCTGCACAGCCTGGGCCTGGTCTACAACGACTTCAAGCCGGACAACATCATCCAGTCCGAGGAGCAGCTCAAGCTCATCGACATGGGCGGCGTGATCCAGATGGACGACGAGGACTCGCCGATCTACGGCACCCGCGGCTTCCAGGCCCCGGAGATCGCCGACGGCCCCTCGGTGGAGTCCGACCTGTACACCGTCGGCCGCAGCCTGGCGGTGCTCACCAGCCTGGACACCCGGACCTACCAGAGCACCTACCTGGACGAGCTGCCCTCGACGGACGTGGTGCCGTTGTTCGGCCGGCACGAGTCGTTCTACAAGCTGCTGCAGCGGGCCACCGACAAGGACCCGGACATGCGGTTCGGCTCGGCCCAGCAGATGGCCGAGCAGCTGACCGCGGTGCTGCGCGAAGTGCTCTCGCTGGATGAGAACAAGCCGCATCCCGGCGCCTCGGTCATGTTCGGGCCCGAGGTCCGGGTGCCGAGCACCACCGCGGCGGTGCCGGACCCGTGGGCCGTGGCGCAGGCGCTGCCGGTGCCGCTGGTGGACCGCGACGACCCCGGCGCGCAGTTCCTGGCCGGGCTCGGCGCGCTGGACCTGGCCGACCAGCGCCGGGCCCTGGAGAACTCGCCGCTGTTGGGCAACTCCCAGGAGATCCAGCTGCGCCTGGTGCTGGCCGCCGCCGCGGTCGGGGACTTCGCCGGCGCGGTCGGGCTGCTCGACCGGTTCGAGAACGACAACGGCGGCGACTGGCGCACCTTCTGGTACCGCGGCCTGATCCAGCTCCAGGGCGGCCAGCTCAGCGAGGCCGTGGGGATGTTCAACGCGGTTTACGACGCGCTGCCGGGCGAGGCGGCGCCGAAGCTGGCGCTGGCGGCCTGCGCCGAGCTCCAGGGCGACTTCGTCACCGCGAGCCGTTACTACGACACGGTTTGGCGGACCGACCCCGGCTACGTCAGCGCCGCCTTCGGTCTGGCCCGGGCGCTGCTGGGCACCGGGCAGCGCGGCGCGGCGGTGGCCGCGTTCGGCGCGGTCCCGCAGACCTCCACGCACCACACCGCCGCCAACGAGGCCGCGCTGCGCGCCCTGCTGGCCGGCCGGGACAACGACCTGACCGGCGCCGACCTGGCCGGTATCGACAGCCGCTACAAGTGGCTGGCCGAGCGGCTGGATCCCGAGCACGCCAACCTGCTGGCGCTGGAGGTGTTCCAGACCGCGGGCCGCCGGCTTCAGATCCAGGTGCCGCAGGACCTGCGACCGGGCCAGAAGCTCATCGACCGGGACGTCGACGAGCGCTCGCTGCGCCTGGGCATGGAGCACACCTACCGCTCGCTGGCCCGGCTGGCCACCGACAAGGGCAAGCGCATCGAGCTGGTCGACCAGGCCAACGCGGTCCGTCCCAGGACCCTGATATGACGGTCGGGACCGCGGTCGGGACGGGCCCCGGCACGACGACGGCCGGACAGGAGGCGGACACCGCCATGGCACTGCAACTGACGTGTCCCAAGTGCGGGGCGAAGGACCTGGAGGCCGACCAGGCCTCCCGGTTCTGCGAGCAGTGCGGGTACGAGCTGGCCGAGGCGGTGACCGGGGACGAGGAACCCGGCACCGAGGAGAGCGCCAAGCCGTGCGTCTCCTGCGGCGGCACCGGGATCGACGCCGAGGGCTACTGCACCGACTGCGGCGATCTGCAGCCGCGCCGCCGGGACCGGATGGAGGTGGACTTCAAGGCGGTCGCCGGGGTCAGCGACCGCGGCCTGCGCCACCACCGCAACGAGGACTCGATGGCGCTCGGCCCGGCGTTCGGGCCCGACGGCCGGACCCTGATGATCGCGGTGGTCTGCGACGGGGTGTCCACCTCGGAGCGGCCGGACGAGGCCTCGGCGTCGGCGGTCAAGACCGCCGCGAAGCTGCTGCTGGCCGCGATCGCCGGCGGCGCCCCGGAGGGACCCGGGCGCCAACTGTCGCGCACCGGGCCGGTGGAGACGGCGGTCATGGAAACGGTGCCGGACACGGTGCCGGAGACGGTGGTCGCCGAGACCGTCGATCCCGAAGCCCCGGTGGCCCAGAGCGTGCCCACCGAGCCTTCGACGGCCGAGGAGGTCGGGGCCCAGACGCCGGCCGAGACGTCAGCCGACGGCGCCGCGCCGCGCCGGGTCCAGCGGGCAGACCTGCGCGCCGTCTCCCGGCAGGCCGTGATCGACGCCGACCACGCGGTCTCCGGCCTGGCCCGGGACGCCGACCACGGCAACCCGCCGGCCTGCACCTACGTCTCCGCCGTCGTCGACACCGACGTCACCTTGGCCTGGCTCGGCGACAGCCGTGCCTACTGGCTCGACGAGCGCGGCACCTCCCGCGCCCTGACCCGGGACGACGCCGAGGAGGGCTCGCACGCCATCGAGGCCTGGCTCGGCGCCGACTCCGGCGGTCCCGAGCCGCACCTGGCGAGCTTCACCCCGGACGGCCCCGGCGTGGTCCTGGTGTGCAGCGACGGCCTGTGGAACTACGTGGAGAAGGCCGCGGATCTGGCCGCGATCGCCCTGCCCGGGGCCCTGACGGACCCGTTCACCGCGGCGAAGGCCCTGGTCCGCCGGGCCCTGTCCGACGGCGGGCACGACAACATCACCGCGGTGCTCGTCCCCTATCCGGTTCAGCCGCCCGCCGAGGGCGTCAGCACGACAGGAGTGAGTAGGCAGCCATGAGCCAGTACCCGGACTTCGCCTTCGAGATCAACCAGAACGAATATCTCGCCGAGGGCGCACGCGAGGTGCACGCGGTGGTCACACTGACCGCCACCTCGGCGACCGGCGGCGCGGCGGCGTCGGCCTACGGGGCCCCGGCCCCGGGCGCCGGCAGCGAGCGGGTCGAGGTCATCATCATCGACTGCTCGGGGTCCATGGACTACCCGCGCACCAAGATGATGGCGGCCAAGGAGGCCACCAAGGTCGCCATCGACACGCTCAGCGACGGCACCTACTTCGCGGTGGTGGCCGGCACCGAGGGCGCGCGCGTGGTCTACCCGACCGGCGGCCACCTGCTGCGCGCCGACTACCAGAGCCGCGCGGCGGCCAAGGACGCGGTCTCGCGCCTGCACGCCAACGGCGGCACCGCGATGGGCCGCTGGCTGGGCCAGGCCGGCCGGATCTTCGACGCCCACCCGAACGCGATCAAGCACGCGATCCTGCTCACCGACGGCAAGGACGAGTCCGAGACCCCGGCCGACCTGGCCCGCGCCATCCAGGCCAGCATCGGCACCTTCACCGCCGACTGCCGCGGGATCGGCGAGGACTGGGAGGTCGCCGAGGTGCGGAAGATCGCCGACGCGCTGCTGGGCACCGTGGGCATCATCCGCGAGCCGGAGCGGCTGGCCGAGGACTTCCGCGAGATGACCGCGAACTCGATGGGCAAGGAGGTCGCGGACGTCGCGCTGCGGCTGTGGACGCCCAAGGGCGCGGTGGTCCGGTTCGTCAAGCAGGTCAACCCGACACTGGCCGACCTGACCGGCAGGCGCGCGGACGGGGGCAACCCGCTCACCGGTGACTACCCGACCGGCGCCTGGGGCGCGGAGAGCCGCGAGTACCACATCTGCGTCGAGGTCGAGCCCGGCAACCTGAACACCGAGAAGCTGGCCGGCCGGGTCACGCTGGTGGCCAAGGACAGCAGCGGCGCCACGGCGCTGGGCGAGGGCAAGATCCGGGCGATCTGGACCAACGAGGAGGAGAAGACCGGGCGGATCAACGGCCGGGTGGCGCACTACACCGGGCAGGCCGAGATGGCCTCGGCCATCGAGGAGGGCGCGGCCGCCCAGGAGGCCGGCGACCTGGCGACCGCCACCGCGCGCCTGGGCCGGGCAATGGACCTGGCGCTGGAGTCCGGGCGCGAGGACACCGTCAAGATGCTGCGCAAGATAGCCGAGGTCGACCCGGACACGCAGCGCGTCTTGCGGGCCAAGTCCAAGTCCGATGTCAACAAGGGCGACGTGATGGAGGCCGTGCTGGACTCGACCAAGACGGTGCGGACCAACAAGCGGACCGGCAGCTCGGGGAGCTGACGATGGCGACCAGTAAGGCAGGGGGACGATGATGGCCACGTGTCCGGACGGGCACCAAACGGTCGCGACCGATTACTGCGACGAGTGCGGCTTGTCGATGAGCGGCCCGGTGCAGGTGTCGGATCCGGTCTCGAGCGCGGGGACGGGCGGCGCGGCGTCGGCCTACGGCTCGCCCGGCGACCCGTGCCCGAACTGCCTGATCCCGCGGCAGGCCGGCGACACCTTCTGTGAGGCCTGCGGCTTCCCCTTCGACCAGGAGGGGAGCATCGGCACCGGGGTCTGGCCGGGCCCCGCGACCGGCGGCACCACCGGCACCGGCCCGGTCGGCGGCGATCCGGCCCCGGGCCCGATCGGTGGCGGCGACCCGAACCCGACGCCCGGGCCCCAGGACCCGGATCCGGGACCGGTCTTCACCGGCCCGGTCATCATCGACCCGGTCGAACCGGTCGGCGCCCCGGCCTCCACCACCGGCTGGATCGCCATCGCCAGCGCCGACCGCGCCTACTACGACGCGGTGGTCGCCGAGGGCGAGATCGACCCGGCCGCCTACCCGTTCCCGCCGTACTGCCCGGAGCGCGAGTTCGCGCTCGACGGCGACACGGTGCGCGTCGGCCGCTCGGGCAAGAAGGGCAACGTCGAGATCGACCTGACCGGTCCGCCCACCGACCCCGGCATCTCGCACCTGCACGCGGTGTTCCAGCGGCGCCCGGACGGCGGCTGGTCGGTGGTGGACCTGGAGTCGACGAACGGCACGGTGCTCAACGACGACACCGCGCCGCTCCCGCCGAACCAGGCGTTCCCGGTCGAGGCCGGCCAGCGGGTCCATGTCGGGGTGTGGACCACTCTCACGCTGATCCAGCGGCCCTGAGGCACTGAGGTTGTCAGGGCCGGAATAACCGACCCGATCGAAGGTCAAGGACGGCCGCCGGTGCCGGAGCGTCGAGCCCGGCACCGGCGAACCCGTCCACGTCCGCCAGCCAGCGGCGGCTCCGGCGGTTACTGAGCGAGCTGTCGCCCGCCGTTGTCGTTGGCCGCGGCTATTGCTTGTCGCGCTTGCGGACGGTGTCCACCCACAACGCCGCACCGCCGGCGGCCGCGAGCACGATCAGGATGATGCCGAATACGGTCCCGTTCATGAAAAGCAGCGCTCCCCTCTCGCTTACCGAACAAAGGTAGCGAGAGGGGAGCGATAGAGCGAGCGACCTTCGGAGCTAGTGCCGTGTCAGGCATGCTTTGCCCGGTCGTTCGCGACGGAGTTCGTGACGGAGCTCATGACGGAGTTCATGACGCGCTGGTCGCCGGACGGGATCCGTTGTCGGCTGGTGTTGTGGGCCGGGTTGCGGTTTGTTTGTGGGTTTCAAAGCTTTTTACGGCCTTCGGTTATAGGTGTGCCGGTTCGGGGTTCGGGTCGGCGAGTCGTGTTTGTCGGCTGCCGGTTTCCGCGTTCACAACCCCGCCGCACCTCAGGCCTCTTCAACTCCAGCAAGTCCGGGCAAGGGCACAAGCAAGATCAAGAGCAAGATCAACGGCACAGGCCAGATCAACAGCAAGATCAAAGTCAAAACCATGGTGAAGAGCCGGGCCTCCGGCGGGCCTCGACAACCTCAGGGAAACTAGCGCGGTTCCCTCGGGTGGCCGGGTCGGTCTCAGCGGCGGCGGCCGGTGAGGTGGTGCGGTCCGTTCCCCTCGGTCGCGTCGTCAGCCCGGGGGGTACAGCACCGGTGTC
>NZ_JAAFYZ010000182.1 GCF_018274385.1 Catenulispora pinistramenti
GGATACCCCGGCCCTGGCACCCCCGCCGCCCCGAACTGCCCCGGCAGCGGAGCCTGTCCAGGCGGAGCCGGCGTGCCGTCGTACCCGAACGGATTGGGATCGTTCGTCGGTGTGGTCACGGTCCGGCGCCCCCCTTGACTTCGTCGTTTGGATCTTCACTCGTTGACGGAGCCTAGCGGGCGCCGGTGCGGGCGCAGCCGGCATGACCAAGATTTTGAGTGGGGCTGACGAGACTCGAACTCGCACTGCCAGGTACCTAAAACCTGTCCCTCTACCATTGGGGTACAGCCCCGCCCCAGGCTATCGTGACCGGTCCGGGCCGTCCAAGAAGCTCCTCGGACGCCGATCCCCCCGGCCTCAGCGGGTGCTACCCGTCCAGGCCCAGATCCCGCCGCAGCTTCGCGACGTGCCCCGTGGCCTTCACGTTGTACTGCGCGACGTCGACCTTCGCGATGCCCTTCTTGTCCACGTCGAGCACGAACGTGGAGCGGATTACGCCGACCATCGTCTTGCCGTACAGCTTCTTCTCGCCGTACGCGCCGTACTCCTGCAGCACGTCCTTGTCCGGGTCGGACAGCAGCGGGAAGGTCAGCGCGTCGCGCTCGCGGAACTTGGCCAGCTTCTCCGGCTTGTCGGGGGACAGGCCCAGGATCGCGTAGCCCTCCTTCTGGAAGGAGGCGATGTTGTCGCGGAAGTCGCAGGCCTGCTTCGTGCAGCCCGGGGTCATCGCGGCCGGGTAGACGTAGAGGATCACCTTGCGGCCGGCGTAGTCGGCCAGGCTCACGGCGTCGCCGTGGTCGTCGGTGAGGGTGAAGGCGGGGGCGGTGTCTCCGGGGTTGAGTTTCACGGCACCAGGCTAACCGTCCGCGCCGTCAGCCACCTGGCGGAAGCGGCGTCGCCGGCCCGCCCCTTACCCGGGCGGACGCCTGCGGGCCGGTGCGATAACGTCACAAGCGTGAGTTCAGGAGAGAAGCTTCCGATCCGGATGCTGCACGACCGCGTGCTGGTGCGTGAGGACCCGGAAACCGGGGACCGGCGCTCGTCCGGGGGAATCCTCATCCCCGCGACCGCCCGGGTGGGCAGCCGCCTGGCGTGGGCCGAGGTCGTGGCGATCGGGGCGAACGTGCGCACCGTCCAGGTCGGCGACCGGGTGCTCTACGACCCGGCCGACCGCGGCGAGGTCGAGGTGCGCGGCACCGACTACGTCCTGCTCCGGGAGCGCGACGTGCACGCCGTGGCCGCCGAGCGGCTGGGCGAGGGCGAGGGCGAGACCGGTCTGTACCTCTGACTCACCGATAGCAGCACCCGGCGATCGCCCGTCGCCGACTGGTTACCCGTAGACCACCCGGTTCCCCTAAGGTCATGGGCATGGCCGGCATTCAGCAAGGGGGTACCGATCGGGCGACCTCGACGCGCCCCCCGAAGGCCGGGAGCCCGTCCCCGGCGCCGAACGGCACCGCGGCCAAGGGCGACGGCGCGAATCCGGCCGCCGACGATCCGCCGTCGCTGTCCGCCATGCCCGCGGGCGGCTGGTTCACCTTCGCCTTCTGGCTCGCCGCCGGCGCCATCACCGCCTACGCCCTGGTCCACCTGGTCTCCGGCCTGGGCAGCCTGCTGTCGATCCTGATGCTGGCGGTGTTCTTCGCGACCGCGCTGGATCCGATGGTCACCGCGCTGGTGCACCGCGGCCTGCGCCGGGGCCTGGCCGTGGCGGTCGTCGCGCTGGGGGTGCTGGCGCTGTTCGCCGGGTTCGTGGCGGTGATCTTCCCGCCGATCGACCGGGAGGTCAACTCCCTGATCAACGCGATCCCCGGCTACCTGAACGACCTGCGCAACAAGTCGACCTACCTGGGCAAGCTGGAGAACAAGTACCACATCATCGAGAAGGTCAAGTCCTGGATCAACGCCAACAAGGCCGGGACCCTGGACCTGAACGGCATCCTGGGCGCCGGCAAGGCGGTGTTCTCGCTGCTCACCGGGACCCTGGCCGGGATCGCGCTGACCTTCTACTTCGTGGCGAACATGCCCGGCATCAAGAACTTCGGCTACCACCTGGTGCCGGTCCGGCGCCGCCCGCGGGTCTCCGAGCTCACCGACCGGATCCTGGCCCAGGTCGGCCGGTACGTCATCGGGCAGATGATCATCGCCTCCATCGCCGGCTTCTTCACCTGGGTCTGGGCGATGGCCTGGTCGATCCCCTACCCGGCGGCCCTGGGCATGGTGGTCGCGCTGTTCGGGCTGGTGCCGGTGGTCGGCTCCTCGATCGGCGGCGCGGTGGTGACGCTGGTGGCCCTGACCGTCTCGCTGAAGGTGGCCATCTTCACCCTGGCCTACTACGTCGCGGCCCGGCTGGCCGAGGACTACCTGATCGCCCCGCGCGTGAACCGGCGCACCGTGGACGTGCACCCCATGGTGACGATCCTGGCCGTCCTGGTCGGCGCCGCGCTGTTCGGGATCGTCGGAGCGCTGGTCGCGATCCCCGCGGCGGTCGCCATCCGGCTCATCGCGACCGAGGTGCTGCTGCCGCGCATCGACGAGATGTGATACCCAGCCCTCGGATACGGCATGATCTCCCCTATCGGGTGAGACCCGAGACGCGCATCGCGCGGCGCGTTCCGGGAATGGGGTGGGACTACTACTGTGGGCGTTCTGATGGATACCAGCGATGACCGGTAGGGCCGATCTGGTCGTGCTCGGCGCGGGCCCCGCGGGCCTGGCCGCCGCGTGGCGCGCCGCGCGCCGCGGCCTGTCCGTGGACGTGTTGGAGCGGGCCGAGACAGTGGGCGGGATGGCGGCGTCGTTCGACGTCGCGGGGTTCCGCGTGGACTTCGGCAGCCACCGGCTGAACCCGGACCTGCCCGAGCACATCCTCGCCGATCTCAGAGCCCTGATGGGCTCGGATCTGCAGACCCGCTACCGCAACGGCCGGCTGCTGATCGGCGACCGCTGGGTGACCTACCCGTTCAAGCCGCGCGAGCTGGCCAAGTCGATGCCGGCGGTGCCGATGGCCCGCGCCGCCTTCGACGCGCTGGCCACCACCTGGCGCGGCAAGAAGCAGACCGCGGCCGCCGAGTCGTACGCGGAACTGATGCGGGCCGGCTTCGGGCCGACGATGTACAAGCAGGTCTACGAGCCCTACGCCGCCAAACTGTGGGGCGTCTCCGGCGAGGAGATCGACATCGACCAGGCCCGGCGCAAGGCGGGCTCGCAGACGATGCTCAGCGCTCTGGTGCGCAGCGTCCGCAACTCGATCGCCAGCGAGTCACTGGCCTATCTGTATCCGCGCCGCGGCTTCGGCCAGCTCTGCGAATCCCTGGCCGACGCGGCGATGGAGGCCGGCGCGCGGATCCGCCTCGGGGCCGCCGCCGAGCGCCTGACCGTGGACGCCGACGGGGTCAGCGTGACGCTGGCCCGCTCGGAGTTCCACGGCTCGGCGGCCGAACGCGGCGGCTGGTCCGGCGAGCAGCACTGGGCCGAGGGCGGTTCGGACATCCGGGCCGGCCACGTCTTCTCGACCATCCCGGTCCCGCTGCTGGCCCGCCTGACCTCGCCGGGGGCGCCGTACGAGGCGGTGGAGGCCAGCGGCAAGCTGCAGTTCCGCGCGATCCTGCTGGTCTACGCGGTCCACGCCGGCGGTCGCTGGACCGGCTGCGACGTGCACTACATCCCGGCCGGCGACACCCCGGTGACCCGGATCTCCGAGCCGCCGAACCACCGGTTCTCCCCGGACGATCCGACCGAGCGGACCGTGCTGTGCTTCGAGATCCCCTGTGCCATAGGGGACGATCTGTGGGCCGCGGACGAGGACCAGCTCGCGAGCCTGGTCCAGGACACCGTGCGCCGCCTCGGCCTGCCCCCGCTGAACCTGGAGTGGGTGCAGGTCAAGCGGATGCGCCAGGTGTATCCGATCTACCACAAGGGCTATCGTGAGGCGCTGGCCGACCTGGAGGGCTGGGTCGAGTCGCTGCCGCACGTGACCACCTTCGGCCGGCTCGGCCTGTTCACCCCGGACAACACGCACCACGCGCTGATGATGGGCTACGAAGCCGCCGACGCGCTGGGCAGCGGACAGTGGGACCAGCGGATGTGGGCGCAGGCCCGGGACCGGTTCGCGCAGCACGTCGTCGAGAGCTGATTCAGTAGCTGTGAGGCGGATCACCTCGTATCCGTGTCACAACGCGGTGTGAGGCATCAGACGCCTCCCACCTCGGCATACTGTCCGCGGCTTCCTCTAGTTTGGACTCCAATCTGAGAATGAGTCCGAAGCCTGAGGGGGCCGACGAGGCATGGCTGATCAACAGGAATCGGGTGCGGCGCGCCCGAACGACATATCCGGGGAGATGACGAACCCCGATCCCAAGCGCTGGCTCGCGCTGGCGGTCATCTTGTCCGCGGCGTTCATGGACCTGCTGGACGTGACGATCGTCAACGTCGCGATCCCGTCGATCCAGAGCCAGATGAAGGCCGGGTACTCGGCGATCCAGTGGATCACCGCCGGCTACGCGCTGGCCTTCGCCGTCGTGCTGATCACCGGCGGCCGGCTCGGTGACATCTTCGGCCGCAAGCGGCTGTTCATGATCGGCATGACCGGCTTCACGATCGCCTCGGCGCTGTGCGGCCTGGCGGCCACGCCCGGCATGCTCATCGGCGCCCGGGTCTTCCAGGGCGGTATGGCGGCGCTGATGGTGCCGCAGGTCATGGCGATCATCCACGTCACCTTCCCGGCGAACGAGCGCGGCAAGGTGATGGGCATGTTCGGCGGGATCGTCGGCTCGGCCGCCGTCGCCGGGCCCATCGTCGGCGGCCTGCTGGTGCAGTGGAACCTGCTCGGGCTGCACTGGCGCCCGATCTTCCTGGTGAACCTGCCGGTCGGGATCTTCGGTCTGATCGTCGCCTTCCGGGTGATCACCGAGTCCAAGGCGCCGCACGCCACCAAGCTGGACCTGCCCGGCGTCGGGCTGTCCGTGGCCGGTCTGTTCATGCTGGTCTTCCCCCTGATGCAGGGCCGGGACCTGGGCTGGCCGCTGTGGGGCTGGCTGATGATGGTCGCCGCGCTGCCGGTGCTGGCGGGGTTCGTGCTCTACGAACGCCGCAAGGGCCAGCGCGGCGCCTCGCCGCTGGTGGAGCTGAGCCTGTTCCGCTTCCGCTCCTTCGCCTCCGGCATCCTGACCAACCTCACCTTCGCCACCACCCTCGGCGTCTTCTTCCTGGTGTGGTCGCTGTACATGCAGCTCGGCCTGGGCTGGACGCCGCTGCACGCCGGCCTGACCGGCATCCCGTTCTCGATCGGCGTCTCGGCCGCGGCCGGCATGTCGGTGCAGTTCCTGGTGCCGAAGTTCGGCCGCAAGGTGGTGCAGTTCGGGGTGCTGCTGATGGGCGGCGGCCTGGTCCTCTACATCGAGATGGCCAAGCATCTGGACCAGGGCTTCACCTCGATCCAGATGGCGCTGCCGCTGTTGATCACCGGCGTCGGCATGGGGCTGGTGGTGGCCCCGATCTTCGACCTGATCCTCACCGACGTGCCGACCCGCGACGCCGGTTCGGCCTCCGGTCTGCTGAACACCAGCCAGCAGCTCGGCCAGGCCTTCGGGATAGCGCTGACCGCGCTGGTCTTCTTCAACATGATGGGGACCAACGCCACGAAGGCGGTCGACGACATGAAGCCGACGGTCACCCGCCAGCTGGTCGCCGCCGGGGTGCCGGCGCCGCAGGCGGACCAGGTCTACGCCTCGTTCAAGCAGTGCGCGGTGGACCGGGCCGAGGAGAAGGACCCGAGCAGCCTGCCGGCGTCCTGCCCGAACCCGGCGCACCCGGATCCGCACCAGTCGCCGGCGGTGGGACAGATCCTGGCGAACCAGGGCGTCGAGGCCGGCCGGCAGACCATGATCAACGGCTACGAGACGACCTTGTGGTTCGTCGCCGGTGGACAGTTCCTTGTCTTCCTGCTGATGTTCTTCCTGCCGAAGAACGTGCGCGCCAAGGATCCGAACGGCACCTCAGGAGACGTTGAGGATGCCGGCAGCGGGACGGGCGAACCTGTGTTCGCCCACTGACAATCCCCAGCTCAAGCGCCCACTGCTGCCCCCGCGGGCGTCCGGATTTCCCCGGATGTTCACCGGGGGTTCGCCTCGGTCCACCAGACTCCAGACCATGGCGCGACAGTTCCGCCCGGAGCGGGTGGAGTACGACGTTCTCACCGCGCACCCCGATCCCGCCGAGGCCGCCGTCGGCGGGACTCTGTGGGCCACCGCCGCGGTGGACGTCGTCGATCCCGCTCCGCTGAACGGCCTGGACGCTCTGAAGGACTACGTGCTGGCGATGGTCCCGCGGCTGCGGGACTTCGCCGAGCATGTGACCGCGCCGCGCGGCGAGGCGCACGCCCCGGCGCTGCGCTACGGTGCGTACCACAGCGTGCGCGCGATGATCCGGGACAAGTCCGGCCTGGCGCTGGCCGAGGTGCACGCCGACGGCCGCGCGCTGCTGCCCGGGGAACTGGACGCCGAACTGCGCGGCCGGATCACCGGTCTGGTCAACGTCGGCCTGCCGATGGTCACCCGCGCGGTGGATCAGGGTGCTTACGAGAACGCGCTGGAATCCCTGATGAAGGCGCGCGGTGTGCTGAACGCGATGCTGCAGGCGGTACTGAACATGGCCGTGTCCGGCCCGGAGCCGCTGTCCCGGGAACAGTTGGCGGCCGCGTTGCGGGTCCAGCCCGCCGATCTGGACAGCTGGTACGCCGGCCGCACCCCGTAGGGCGCACCCGAACACAACTGCTACATCCTGTCGTAGGCTGTCTCCCGGTCCGCGCGCCGGCCGGGGGGCACCGGCGCGCGAGCCGGTTGTCAAGCCCCAGCGCTGCCGCTTTGCCCTACGTTCACCGTTTGTTTGCTCGCGCCGCCGGACGCCCCGCGTATCCTCCGGCGCATCGCATTTCTTTTCCGGAGGGGAACCGATTTGTCCGGCCTCAACTATCTCGAAGCCTGCACCATCGGGCTGGTCCAAGGCGTCACCGAACTGTTCCCCATCTCCAGCCTCGGCCACTCGATCCTGCTTCCGGCCTTCATCGGCGGCCACTGGAAGACCGATCTGGACATGACCGCCAAGGACTCGCCGTACCTGGCGTTCCTGGTGCTGGCGCACGTCGGCACCGCGCTGGCGCTGGTGGCGTTCTTCTGGCGGGACTGGGTGCGCATCATCGGGGCCCTGTTCAGCTCGATCCGGCACCGCAGCGTGGAGGGTCCGGACGAGCGGCTGGCCTGGCTGCTGGTGGTCGGCACCATTCCGGTCGGCCTGGTGGGCATCGTGCTGGACAAGGCGCTGCGGACCCATCTGGGTAAACCGGTGCCGGCCGCGGTCTTCCTACTGATCAACGGCTTCGTCATCTTCCTGGCCGACTACCTGCTCAAGAGCTCGTCCAAGGGCCGGCACGCCGACGACGGCAACGTCCCGCCGCGCAGTGGCGAGCCCCCGGAGGTCGCCGCCGACCGCCGGCTGGCCCGGCTGGGCTGGAAGTCCGCCGCCGGGATCGGCGGCGCGCAGGCCTTCGCCCTGCTGCCGGGCATCAGCCGCTCCGGCATCACGATGGTCGCGGGCCTGGCCCGGGGCCTGAAGACCGAGGACGCCGCCCGCTTCGCGTTCCTGCTCGCCACCCCGGTGATCCTGGCCGCCGGCGTCTACAAGGCCCCTGAGCTGGCCAAGCCGGCGAACCACTCGATCCTCGGACCGGCCATCGCCGGGGCCGTGCTGGCCGCGGTCGGCGCTTACATATCGGTGCGGTTCCTGACCAGGTACTTCGAGAACCGCGACCTGAAGCCGTTCGGCATCTACTGCGTCCTGGCCGGGGCGTTCTCGCTGGTCTGGTTCTCGATCCACCACTGAGCTCGCGCAGCCCCCGGGCAAGCACATCGGGCCGCCGCCCGCACGAGCGGGACGGCGGCCCGAAGGCTTTCCGGGCAGAGAAGGTCAGCGGTATTCGGTCAGCCGCGGCCGCAGCCCCAGCACGGTGAGCCCGATCAGCAGCGCCGCGAGGACGTAGGGCAGCCAGGTCCAGACCCCCATCCGGTTCCTCGCGGCCGGCATCGCGGTCTTGAACTGCGCCTCGTTGATGGCGGTGACGTTCCCGAGCGCCGTGCTGTAGGCGTTGAACGCCTGGTCCGAGGAACCCGGGGTGTCCGCGTTGGTGTCGAAGTTGATCGCCTGTCTCAGGCCGGCCTCCGTGTTCAGCGGCATTGCGCGCAGCTGCGCGTCGTCCTGGACGTAGGCGTCGTAGGCGTTGAACGCGGCCAGCGCGGCCTCGCCCTCGCCCGGGAAGGTGATGTTGTGGAACTCCTGGCCGAAGCTGCTGTTGGGGTCCAACGTGGTCTGCTCGAGGGTGTCCGGGGTCCGGTCGGCGGCCTCGTCCTTCAGCGCGGCGGCGTAGGTGGTGAGGCTCGTCGCCTGCGGTTGGCCGGCGACGGCCTGCTCACCGGCCAGGAACGCGATCGTGAACTGGTCGGCCTGGGAGGGCTCGTTGTACACCAGCAGCCAGCGGCTCTCGTCGGAGTTGATCCCGGCGCTGAGCGCGTTGGCCTCGCCCAGGGCCAGCACCGAGTCGAAGGCGTTGTTCTTGGCGGTGTGGAAGTCCCCGGAGGTGTTGTTCGCGCCGGCCGTGCCGCCGAGCATGATGATCAGGGCGACCACGGTCGCGCCGATCAGCGCCGGGTTCAGTACCCGGTGGAAGCGCCGGAAGAGGTAGTGCTGGATCGCCACCAGGCCGCCGACCAGGAGCGCGCCGAAGATCAGGAACTCGGCCGCGAGCGTGTTCAGCGAGCTGGTGACCGAGTCCGCGGAGGTGTTGATGGCCTCCTTGCTGGTCTGCTCCAGCGACTTGGCGGCGGACATCAGCCCGCTTTGGCCGTCGCCGCCGAACAGGACGTCGTTGTCGCGGGTGTAGTCGGCCAGGACCGGGTCCGGGGCCTGGCCGGCGACGCTGCCGCCGGTCCGCTCGTCGTCGGCCAGCGTGCGGGTGGCCTGCTCCTGGTACTGACCGAAGGTGTCGGTCACGTCGTGCAGCTGGTTGAAGGCGCTGGGGTTCCCGGCCAGGGCCACGGTCGCGGACTCCAGATCCGCGTTGGCGTCCTGCCGGTCCTGCTCGTACAGCGCCTCGCTCTTGTCGCGCGGCACGTGCACGCTGGTGTCGCCGTTCACCAGCAGCGCGTTGACCAGCTGCGCGTCCATGTCCTGGAGCTTGAACAGGAAGTCGTTGGTGGCCTGCACGCTGGGGGCGTCCGTGCCGCCCACCGAGCTGATCTTGGACCGCGCCCCCGACGCGGAGGTCGTCAGCACGACCGCGGCGACCACCGCGACCATCCCGAGGACGGCGGCGGCTGTCCGCAGGATGTTCGGCGTGGTCCGGCGAGGTGCGTGCGGAACGTAGGTGAGATGATCGCTGGAATTGATTCCGTTTGCGGCCGCCCGGTGCGATGTACTGCGGTTGGGCGCCTGAGTAAGAGTCCCCGACACGATCCGAACATAGGACTGGATGGTGCGTGTGAGGACCCTGTGACGACTGTTGCAAACGGAATGCAAACACTTCGGGGGCGGACAGCGTTTGCCCGGGTGGGCTCGGTCTTGGATGATCGTGCGGTTGTGCTGGCTCAGTAGATGATGAGAGGTCGCGGGGTGTCACCTCAGCAGGACGGTTCGGCGCACGTCAAGGAGCGCGAGATCGCGGTCGAGCAACAGGCCGTGGACGCCGCGTATGCCCGGCTGGCCCAGATGCGCGAGCAAGCCGCGCACCGGGTGCGCGAGAGCTACAAGGTGGCGCAGGGCGGTACCTACTCGGCGCTGGTCGACCGGGACGTCCAGGTGATGGAGGCGGCCATCTGGGAGCGGTCCCTGGACAACGCCTACAACGAGCTGGTCTTCGGCCGCCTGGACCTCAAGCCCGACACCTCCGGCGGCGAGCTGGAGACCTACCGCATCGGCCGGCTCGGGGTGCGCACCGAGGAGCTGGAGCCGCTGGTCGTGGACTGGCGCGCGCCGGCCGCCGCGGCCTTCTACCAGGCCGCGCCGGAGGACCCCAGGGGCGTGGTGCGCCGCCGGGTGCTGCACTGCCGCGGCGACCGGGTCCTGGACATCGAGGACGACCTGCTGGACCCGGACGCCGCCCCCGAGGGCCTGCCGGTGGTCGGCGACGGCGCGTTCATCGCGGCGCTGGCCCGCACCCGCACCGGCCACATGCGGGACATCGTCGCGACCATCCAGCGCGAGCAGGACGTGGTGATCCGCTCGCCCGCCGACGTCAGCGTGGTCGTCACCGGCGGCCCCGGCACCGGCAAGACCGCGGTGGCGCTGCACCGGGTGGCCTGGCTGATGTTCCAGCACCGCCGCCGGTTCGGCTCGCGCGGCGTGCTGGTGGTCGGGCCGAACCGGCGCTTCACCGAGTACATCGAGCGGGTGCTGCCCTCCCTCGGCGAGGGCGGCGCGGCGCTGCGCTCGCTCGGCGACGTGGTGAACGGCGCGCAGGCCACCCGGCACGAGGACGCCGCGCGGGGCAAGCTGAAGGGCTCGCCGCGGATGGTGCGGATCCTGCGCAAGGCCGCGAACGACGCGCCGTGGGGCGCCCCGAAGGACGTGCGGCTGGTCTACCAGGGCACGTTCTTCACCCTGGACGCCCCGCAGCTGGCCGGGCTGCGCGAGCGGATGCTGCGCGGCGGCAGCCGGCGGCCGAACGCGGTGCGGGCCGACGTCATCCGGGCCCTGCAGGACGCGTCCTGGACCGCCTACCAGGACGCCAAGCGCGCCGCCGGCGACGCCTCGCCCTACGACGAGTACCCGGACCAGGTCGAGGACGACCGCCGCACCTTCCTGTCCGAACTGCGCTCGCAGCGCCAGTTCGGAGACTTCGTGACCGCCTGGTGGCCGCAGCGCACCCCGCTGGAGGTGCTGCGCTCGCTCGGCGACCCGGCGTACCTGGCCGAGGTCTCGCGCGGGGTGCTCAGCGCCGCCGACACCACCCTGTTGGCCGAATCCTGGCGCACGGTGGGGGAGGGCGGCGCCGGCCTGTCCTACTCGGACGTGGCGCTGCTGGACGAACTGGACTCGCTGCTCGGCGAGGGTCCCCGGACCGCCCGTGCGGCCGCGGCGGCGAACCCCTACGTCGTCGACGGCGTGAACCTGCTGACCGGCGAGGAGGCCGACGACGGCTCGGAGTCCGAGGCCGGCGGCTTCCGCGAGCTGTCGACGTTCGGCGAACGCGCGGCGCAGCGTGGCGGCTACGAAGAAGAGCCCGACCCCGAGGAGTTCGGGCACATCGTGGTCGACGAGGCCCAGGACCTGTCGCCGATGCAGTGGCGGATGCTGGCCCGCCGCGGCCGGCACGCGACCTGGACCGTGGTCTCCGACGCCGCGCAGAGCTCGTGGGAGGACCTGGACGAGGCGCGGCGCTCGATGGACCTGGCGCTGGGCACCTCCAGGGAGCGCCGGCAGTACGAGCTGACCACCAACTACCGGAACCCGGTCGAGATCGCCGACTACGCCGCGACGCTGCTGCGCCGGTTCCTGCCGGACGCGCCGCTGCCGCGGGCCGTCCGTTCGACCGGACGGCCGCCGGAATTCGTGGTCGCCGACGAGGCCGACCTGGCCGCGGCGGCCGGGGCCGCCGCCCGCCGGTTGGCCGCCGAGGTGGAGGGCACAGTGGGAGTGATCGTCCCGATGACCAGGCTGGGGAGGTTCGCCGTGACCGACGTGCCGGACCGGGTGCAGGTCCTGGGCTCGCTGGAGTCCAAGGGGCTGGAATTCGACGCCGTGGTGCTGGTCGACCCGGACCTGATCGCCGCGGAGTCGCCGATGGGCCCGCGCACGCACTACGTGACCGCCACCCGCGCGACTCAGCTGCTGGTCACAGTTTCGCTACAGGGTGGAACCGCAGCTGGGGGGTCGCACGTCATCGAAGTGGGTGGAACCGGGGACTGAGGGACGGAGTACCAACCATGAGCGGCGACACGTCGGACATATCCGAGGGCGACACGTCAGGCATAGCCGGGGGCGAGACCTCCGGCAACGCCTGGGTTCCCAGGCACGCTCAGGGCCGGTCCCCGGCCGGGACCGGCGACGGGGGCAAGACGCGACGGCGGGTCAAGCGGACGCTGATGGTGATCTCCGGGATGCTGGTGCTGGTCGTCGGCGGCACCGTGGCCTACGCCGGCTACTGGTACTACCGCATCGACCACAACATCAAGGGCGCGCCGCTGCACGGTGCGGCGCCGGACCAGCTGGCCAGCGCCGGTATCGTCCAGCCGACCCCGGACCCCTACGGCGACGAGCCGATCAACATCCTGCTCATCGGCACCGACGCCCGGCTGCCCGGCCAGGACGCCAGCCTCGGCGGCTACACCGACCCCTCCGGCCGCTCCGACGTGGAGATGCTGGTCCACGTCTCGGCCGACCGCAGCAACGCGACGGTCGTCTCCCTGCCCCGCGACACCATGGTCCCGATCCCGGCGTGCGTGGACGCCAAGGGCACCAACTACCCGGCGCAGAGCGCCGCCATGATCAACTCGGCCCTGGCCGCCGGCCCCGGCTGCCAGGTGGACACCGTCGAGGAGTTCACCCACGTCAAGATCGACCACTTCATGATGGTCGACTTCTCCGGCGTGGTGGACCTGACCAATGCGGTCGGCGGCGTCCCGGTCTGCGTCACCAAGGCGGTCAACGATCCCGACTCGCACCTGAACCTCCCGGCGGGCACCTCGGTCATCCAGGGCGACACGGCGCTGGCGTTCCTGCGCACCCGCGAGGGCTTCAGCGACGGCTCGGACCTCTACCGCACCCAGGCCCAGCACCAGTACCTGGCGGCCCTGATCCGCAAGATGAAGTCCCAGGCGACCTTCGACAACCCGCTCCAGGCCACGCACCTGATGGACATCGCCTCCAAGTCGCTGACCGTCGACAACGGCATAGCCAGCGTCAGCAAGCTCCTGGACCTGGCCAACACCCTCAAGAAGGTGCCGACCCAGAACATCACCTTCCTGACCATGCCGACCGTCGCCTACCAGCCGGACCCCAACCGGGTGGCCCCGGACACGACTCTGGACAACCAGATCTTCTCGCTGATCGCCCACGACCAGTCGGTCACCGGCCCCACCACCACGAGCTCCACCAGCGGCGCCGGCCCCACCACCCCGTCGCCCACGCCGTCGGCGACCTCCAGCACCCTGAGCCCCGGCGCGGTCCAGGACCCGATCGTGGTCGAGAACGGCACCAGCAACGACGGCCGGTCCCGCCAACTCGCCGCCACCCTGCAGGCCGACGGCTTCAAGAAGGCGACCGGCGTCGGCTACAACAACGTGGCGACAACCCAGGTCTTCTACAGCACCCCGGAAGCCAAGGCCGGCGCCGAGTCGGTCGCCGCGGCCCTGCAACTCCCGGCGACCGCGGTCCAGTCCGGCGGCGACGGCAGCGCCCCGATCGTGGTGCGCGTCGGTGCGGACTTCGCCAGCGGCGATGTGTTCAACCCGGGAGCGAGCTCTACAGCGAGCGGCAGCGGCAGCGGCAGCGGGACGAGTTCGACCTCGTCGCAGCCGAGCGCGCTGCCGTCCGCGGCGTTGTCCAGCGCGGCGGGCGAGAACGCCGCCGACACGAACCTGTGCGTCACGGCGGCGGGGTCGTAGCGCCTAGCCGACTCGGGCCCGGACGAAGCCTTCGAGCTTGCCGAGGAGCGGGATCAGCAGATCTTGCTCCTCGGCGCTGAGCCCGGCGACCAACTCTGAATCCCGCCCGAGCACCGCGTCGACCGATCGCTCGATGACCTCGTGGCCGGCGGCGGTCAGCGTGACCGCCACTGCTTTGTGGCCCGAGGGATCAGGAGCCCTGGTCACCAGCCCCTCTTGCTCGGCGCGGGCCAACCGCTGGGAGATCGCGCCGGCGGTGACCAGGGTGCGCTCGGTCAGCTCGCGGGTGGTGAGCGTGTAGGGCGGGCCGGCCCGCCGCAGCACCGACAGCAGGTCGAGAGTCGCCCGATCGATGCCCGCTGCCCGCAGCACCCTGGTCCGGTCATCGGTGAGCAGCTTCGCCAACCGCACGATCGGCGTGAAGACCTCGATCGAGTCGGTGGGCGTGCCCGGGCGCTCGCGGCGCCACGCGGCGGCGATCTCGGCGGCGGTGGTGCTCATGCGCGCTGCTCTCCGTCTCATGTTAAGGTCTAAACGTTTAGACCTGAACATACCAGGGGGAGCCATGACCCGCACCGTCCTCATCACCGGCGCCACCCGCGGCATCGGCCGAGCCGTCGCCGCCCGCTTCGTCGCCGACGGCGCCCGCGTCACCATCACCGGCCGGCGCGCGGAACTCGTCGAGGGGGCCGCGAAGGAGCTCGGCGCGACCGGCGTGGTGTGCGATGCCACCGATCCGCGGGCCGTGCAGGCCCTCGCAGAGCGCTTCGACACGCTCGACGTGCTGGTCAACTGCGCCGGCGGCCTCGGTAACCCGGAGCCCGCCGCCACGGAGCTGGAGTCCGTTCTGGCCCAGTGGCGCGCGGATCTGAACGGCAACCTGCTCAGCGCCGTCCTCACCACCACCGCCCTCAAGCCCGTCCTAGCGCCGGGCGGCACGGCGGTCGCGGTCGGCAGCATCGGCGCCGAGCGGCGCGGCGGTTCGTACGGGGCCGCCAAGGCCGCGCTCGGCGCCTGGTACGCCGCGCTGTCCGCCGAACTCGGCCCGCGCGGGGTCACCGCCAACGTGATCTCGCCCGGGTACATCGCCGACACCGACTTCTTCCAAGGCGCCATGACCGACGCCCGCGAGGCGGCGCTGATCGCCGAGACCCACGACAAGCGGGCCGGGACGCCGGACGACATCGCCGAGACCGCCTTCTTCCTGGCCTCCGTCGGCGCGCGGCACATCACCGGCCAGACGATCCACGTCAACGGCGGCGCCTTCACCACCCGCTGACACCACCGGCCGAGACCGGCTCCTTCACCACCGGCCGAGACCGACGTCATCCCCGCCGCGAGTCCGGCGCGCGCCGTTGATCGCGGTGACCTATCGTCGGCTTCGATGACTGCCGCCGACCCTGCCGACTCCGCCGAACCCCTCACACCTGACGACCTCGCCCTCCTGCGCACCCACGAGCCGATCCTGGCTTACACCAAAGGCGAGTACTTCCTCCCGACCGACATCGAGCGCTACATCGCCGCGGCCAGCCTCTGGCGAGAAGGCGACAAGCAGACCGAACTGGTTCCGGTCGGCTCCCTCGACCTCGCGTCCCTCCTGGCGGCAGCGGACGAATACCCCGACCGTCCCCTGTTCCTGCGCTACGTCCTCAAACCCGCCGGCGGCCGCGAGGTCCGCGGCTGGCGCAAATCGCACCCCACCGGCATCCGCCGCACCGGACGCCTCGCGGCCGTCGGCTTCGTCGCGCGCCTGATCGACGTCCTGCTGCGGCTGAGCCTCCTGATCCGCGGCACGGTGCCCGGCGGCGTGATGACCAAGGCCGCCGAGCAGTACCACGCCGGAGGTGGCTCGGCCACGTCCCCGTACTACGGCCGAGTGCTGCGGCAGGGCGGCTACGTCATCCTCCAGTACTGGTACTTCTACGCGGCCAACGACTGGCGTTCCACCTTCGGCGGCGTCAACGACCACGAGGCCGACTGGGAGATGGTCACCGTCTATCTCGCCGAGGAGGCCGCCGCCATCGCCGGGGAGCCGAGCACAGTCTCCCCGCGCTGGGTCGCCTTCTCCTCCCACGACTACACCGGCGACGACCTCCGCCGCCGCTGGGACGACCCGGACCTGACCGTGGAAGGCGGCACGCACCCCGTGGTCTTCGCCGGTGCCGGCTCGCACTCCGGTGCCTTCCTAGCCGGCGACTACCTCGTCACGGTCAACCCGCGTTTCCTCGGTGCCATGGCCCGCTGGTGGAAGCGCGCCGCCGAGGTGATGCTGCGCCGGGCCCGCAGCGATGAGCACGGCTTCGGCATCCCCTTCATCGACTACGCCCGCGGCGACGGCGCCCGCGTGGGCCCCGGCCAGGACCGGGTGTGGCACCCGGTCCTGATCGACGACGACACTCCCTGGGTCCGTGGCTTCCGCGGCCTGTGGGGCGTCGATACCCGGGACTGGGCCGGCGGCGAGCGGGCCCCGGCCGGCCCGCGTTACGAGCGCGACGGCACCGTCCGCTTCTCCTGGGCCGACCCCCTCGGCTGGGCCGGCCTGCACAAGGTGTCCCCGGACGACACCGGCCTGGGCCGCAGTCTGGAGAGCCGCATCGCCGACCTCGACACCCGTATCACCGAAGCCGACGAGCAAACCGTTGTCCTGCAACAGGGAGCGCGCGACCGCCACGCCGAAGTCCTGTCCTTGCGCACCGAATTCCAGACCGCGAAAGCGGCGGCCGAGCGCTTCGGCGAGGCCCGCGTCGCCGAGGAATCCGTGAGCCGGCTCATCAAAGAGCGCGCCGCCCTGGCCGAGGAACGCGCGGTGCACCTGAACGTCCTCGAACGCGGCGGCCTGCCCCCGCAGGATCCGCAGGCGCACGTCACCCGCGCCCACAAGCCCTACGCCCCGGAGGACCGCAAGCACCACGGCATCCTGTTGCAGATCTGGGCCGCGGTCAGCGTCCCGTTGCTGTTCCTGGCCGTGGCGACGGTCCTGCTCCTGCCCGACGACCGCCAGAAGATCCCCACGCTGCTCGGCATCCTGGTCGTCTTCGCCGCGCTGGAGGCCGTGGCCCGCCGGCGGCTGCTGACCACCGCCGTCAGCGTCGCGGTGATCCTGGTCGGCGCCGGCGTGGTGATCAGCGCGCTGGAGTGGGCGGCCCGCCACGCCCGTGACGGTTTCCTCGTCACGATGGGCGTCGCCGCGTTGCTGTTGCTGCTGGTGAACGTGCGGGACTTCTTCCGGCGGTGAGCCGTGTGCCGTTCGTCACGCCCGATTGGCGCAAAGGCGGACGCACGAAGTGCGTCCGCCTCTTTCGCGCCACCACCGGGCCCTGAGCCCTACGCCGGTGCGAGCACCCGCCGACCGTTCCGCTGTCCGTGCCGCACCGTCACCCCGCCCCGCTCGGCGCGCTCCGCCCGCTCGGCCAGCGCCGCGAACGACGCCGCCGAGTGCTGCGCGGCCGGTGCCAGCGGCGCCTGCTCCGGCTCCAGGGTCTCCAACTCGTCGCAGCCGTAGGCCCGGCACAGCTGCAACTCGGCGACGTGGACCACGTACCAGCGCGCGTAGTACCCGTCCTGCTCGCGGGAGACCAGGATCTGCTGCACGACCCCCGTGCGCTCCTCGCCGACCACCTCCACGCGGGCCCCGACCGGGTGCCCGGCCGTCCGCACCCCGGCCGCGACCTCGGGGTCGACCCGCTCGGCGGCCAGTGCGCGGGCCGCGTGGTCGGCCGCGTCGTACTCGTCGGTCCAGGTGCGCCGCAGGTGGATCAGCACCCGGCCGATGGCCGCGGCGCGGGCCCCGGCCAGGGCGCGTTGTTCAGGATTGGCGTTGGGACTTGTCGACGCGGCGTGCCAGCGGGCGCGGGCCGCGCAGGCGCGCTGCTCGATCTCGAAGCGGTCCAGGCCGTCCAGCTCGTCACGGACGGCGTCGTAGATCTTCTCCAGGCGGCGGGGGTCCATCGGGGGTGCTCCTCAGCGGGGTCGCAAAGCTCACGAATCGGGGGTCGGCGGTCCGGGAAGGGCGTACGCAGACAACGCTGGCTGGTACGCCCCAGCGCATTCGACGGCACGTTTTATGAACCCGGGGAGGGACCCGGTGCGTGAGCAGGCACAAGCGGTAGTCCGGTGTGCCGGCCACGGTTGCGCAGGAGCTGAGGGGGGGCCTCGGAAGGTCTGTCATCAGAGTTACCTCTACAGGAGTACGGCGGCTGGAAGGTGCCCTCCGGATGACGCGGGGGCGAACCCTCGCTTCTTCCGTACCAGCGGGCTATCGGACGTCAGCGGCCGCACATTCGACGCATGCGGCATACGCGGCCGGCCATATGGGTTTTCGTCCCATGGCAGGTCGCGCAGCACGTGATGCAAGCGCCGGTCATGGCGCTATTAAACCATGCCGGGCCCGGGGGGTTGTCAAGCGACCCACGTCACAGGTGCGGCCCGGACCGGCTGCTTTCCCCCGTTCAGCGCCTTGCCAACGGCGTTGTGCGTCCGGGGCTGTTCACCGGGGCGAGACCGGCAATACGTCTAAGAGTATTGATTCAGCCTACTGAGTCACGTTAGAGTGGCTTGCCGGTTCCGTCGTATTTAGTGACGACGGAGAGAGGTATGAGAGGTCATGGCAGGGACTGTCTCGAACATCGGCATAACACTCGCGATCGTTTCCACGTATCCGCCGCGACGGTGCGGCATCGCCACCTACTCGCGCGACCTGTCGGTCGCGTTAAACGATGCCGCTCCGGACGTGCGCGTGGAGATCTGCGCGTTGGACCGGGACGGACTGGCCTACCCCGCAACGGTGCGGACGGTGATCCGCCAGGACGAGCGCGGCGACTACCGCAAGGCGGCCCAACAGGTGGCCGCCTCCGGGGTGGGAGCCGTCGTCATCCAGCACGAGTACGGGATCTTCGGCGGCGTCGATGGCGCCTGGATCACCGACTTCGCCGCCGAGTTGCACCGGCTCGGCGTGCCCTACTTGGTCACTTTGCACACGGTGCTCTCCGAGCCGAGCCCATCGCAGGCCGGCACCCTCTACCGGCTGTGCCGCAACGCCGCGGCGGTGACCGTGTTCACCGAGACCGCGCGCCGGCTGGCGGTCGGCACCGGGATCGCCCCGTCGGACCGGATCGTGCATGTTCCGCACGGAGCGCCGCCGCCGGGAAGCGGCGGCGACGTCCGCCCGGAGGTGGCGGCCACGCTGGATCGGCTGGCCGGTCGCCGGCTGCTGTCGACCTTCGGTCTGCTCTCGCCCGGCAAGGGCCTGGAGACCGCGATCGCGGCCCTGGGCCGGATCGCCGAGCGGCACCCCGACGTGACCTACCTCATCGCCGGCTCCACCCACCCCGAGATCGCCCGCCAGGAAGGCGAGCACTACCGCGACGAACTGGTCCTGGCCGTCAAAGGCGCGCGGATGCGGGACCGGGTCGTCTTCCTCGACCTCTTCCTGTCCGACGCCGAGATCTCCGCGGTCCTGGCCCGTACCGAGATCTTCTGCACCCCCTACCGCTCCCGGGAGCAGATCTCCTCGGGCGCCCTGACCTTCGCCGTCGCCGCCGGCTGCCCGGTGGTGTCCACGTCGTACTTCTACGCCGAGGACATGCTCGCCGGCGGCGCCGGCATCACCGTCCCGCCGGAGGACCCCGACGCCTACGCCGAGGCCCTGCACACCCTGCTGTCCGACCCCGAGCGCCTGGAGCGCGCCCGCGAGGCCGCCCGGACCCAAGGCGCGGGACTGCACTGGACCGCGGTGGCCCGCCGTTTCGCCGGGATCGCGCGGGCCACCGCGGCCCGCCGGACGCGCCCGGTGCCCGACGCAGTCGCCACCGACGCGGCGGGCATGGCGCGGGTGGACGTGCCGAAGCTGAAACCGACGCATCTGAACCGGATCACCGACTCCGGCGGAATCGTGCAGTTCAGCGACCGCGCCAAACCGGACCTGGGATCCGGCTACTGCGTGGACGACGTCTCCCGGCTGGCGATCGTCGCGGCCGGACTGTGCGACGTGCCGGTGCGCGAACTCAAAGGCGCGGACCCGCACGACTGGCTGGACACCTCTCTGGGCTTCCTGGAGGCCGCCTACGACCCGGCCGCCCTCGGCTCGCGCAACATGCGGGCCGCGACCGGGGAGTGGCTGGACGAGCCGCACCGGGGCGACCACGTCGGGCGGCTGCTGTGGTCGCTCGGCGCCGTGGCGGCCGGCGCGGCAGTGCCGGACAAGTACCGCGAGCGCGCCGCGGCGCTGCTGGTGCAGGCCGGACCGGGCCTGCGGGCCCTGACCTCGGTCCGCTCCACCGCCTACGCCCTGCTGGGGCTGGTGCGGATCCCGGAGCCCACCGCCGAGTCGGCGCTGGGCGTCGCCCGGCTGGAGGCGGCCTTCCAGTCCGCCGCCACCGACGACTGGCCCTGGTTCGAGGACGAGCTCACCTACGACAACGCCCGGCTGCCCCAGGCCTTGCTGGCCGGTGCCGAGCGGGCCGGGGACGCCGCGATGGCGGGGCACGCGCTGCGGGCGCTGGACTGGTACCTCGGGCAGGTCGGGCTCGGCGCGGGTGCGGGCGGGGAGGAGGACGGTCCGGGAGGCGAGGCCGAAGGGCATCTGACGCTGGTCGGGAATCTGTGGCGGCGCAAGGGTGCGCCGCGCCCCGCCTACGAGGGCGACGAGCAGCCGATCGACGCCGCGGCGGTCGTCGAGGCGTGTGTGGAGGCCTGGCGGGTCACCGGCCGGGAGTTCTACGCCGACCGGGCGCGGCGGGCCTTCGGGTGGTTCCTCGGGGCCAACCGGCTCGGTCTGCCGCTGTACGACGCGAGCAGCGGCGGCGGCCGGGACGGCCTGCGCGAGACCGACGCGAACCAGAATCAGGGTGCTGAGTCGACGCTCGCGTACTACCAGGCGCTGCTGGCGCTGCGCTCGGCCGACCTGGTGTGAGCGCACGGGGCGAATCTCCAGGCCCGGCTTGGAGATTCGGCCCGACGCGATCAAGAACGGCCCCGGGCCGCACCCCGCGCGAGCGGTGGTGTGGTACGGGGCCGAATCGTTGCGGCGATCGGCTCGGCCTGGTCGGCCGGGCATCGCGGCCCGGCCCGGCCTTCGCCGCCGTCGGCTCGGGGGAGTGCGGCCTGGCCGTGCGGCCTGGCGGTGCGGCCATTCCGGTGACGACCGAACCGGTGATGAATCCGGGCGGTAACAGAGGGCGGGCGCTGCCAGCGGTTGATCCGTCAATGGCCGAGTAATCACCGAGGTCGCCGCCGAGCGTTATGCGGGCGACCGGCGCGCCACGGCCCCGCCGTGGACTTCGTCACACATTTGGCCCTGGCGCCGCGGTGGCCCGCAATAGGCGCTGCGCGACGGGTCGTGCCGAAATGCCCTGAACCCATGATCCAAGCCAGTCAATGGAAACCCGCTGCTGGCGCGTGCGTTTAGCGTGTTGCCCAGACACGATGGATCACGGGCGCTACAGTCGGTGCTTTCCAGCGGCCGAACTGTGCCGTTTGCGAAGATCGAAACCTGTTCGCAACCAGACACCTGCGAGGCAAGAGATGTCGACCCCGCTCGGCACCACCAGCCCCCACGGCGAACTGTTCCGCCGAGACCCCGCCAATCCGATCCTGACGGCCAACGACTGGCCCTACCAGATCAATACCGTCTTCAACCCGGGCGCCACCAGCCACGACGGCGAGACGGTGCTGTTGTGCCGTGTCGAGGACCGCCGCGGTCTGTCCCACCTGACCGTCGCACGCTCCCCCGACGGGGTGCACGGCTGGCGGGTGGACGCCAAGCCGCTGCTGGCCGACGACCCCTCCGACCAGACCAGCATGTGGGGCGTCGAGGACTGCCGCATCACCTACGTGGCCGAAATGTCGGCCTACGTCATCTCCTACACCGCCTACGGACCCGCCGGCCCCTGCGTCGCCCTGGCCACCACCGAGGACTTCCAGTCGGTGGAGAAGCTGGGCGTGGTCATGCCGCCGGAGGACAAGAACGCCTCGTTGCTGCCCAGGCGCGTCAACGGCGAGTTCTGTCTCTACCACCGCCCGCTCTCGGCCCGCGACGGCCGCGCGGACGTGTGGATGTCCCGCTCGAAGGACCTGCGCCAGTGGAGCAACCCGGAGCCGGTCATGACCAGTCGCGAGGGCGCCTGGTGGGACGCGGCCCGCATGGGCCTGGGCCCGGCCCCGATCGAGACCGAGCACGGCTGGCTCGGCGTCTACCACGGCGTCAAGGAGATGGCCGCCGGCCCGCTCTACCGCGCCGGCCTGGTCCTGTTCGACCTGGAGAACCCGGCGAAGGTGATCCGCCGCTCCCCGCAGTGGGTGCTGGGCCCGGCCGCCGACTACGAGACCCACGGCGACGTGCCGAACGTGGTGTTCCCGACCGGGATGATCCACGACGAGGAGTCCGGCGACCTGCGGCTGTACTACGGCGCGGGCGACTCCTGCATCGCCATGGCGACGGCCTCGATGAGCGAGGTCCTGGACTACCTCCTCCAGTACGGCTGAGGACTTCCTTCAGGTGGCCTGGGTCCGCTCCGCCCAGGCCATCGCCACCAACGCCGAGGCCAGCAGGATCCCGAACGCCTGCCACGGGTCGTGGTGTTCCAGGAGCGTCCGCTGCCGGTCGACGAGGTCCGCGAACCACTGCGGGAAGTCATACGTCGGCAGGTGCAGCCACCAGTTGTTCTCCACGATCCCCGCGACGAACGCCGCCAGCACCGCCTGATAGGGCCGGGTCAGCGCGGCGGTGAGCACCGCGGCGATCGCCACCCACGGCAGCAGCCGGAACTCCACCACCATCGCGTGGTACAGATACGCCTGCCCGCCCAGCCGCCACGGCCGGTAGCCGAGCGCACGGAACACCGGCCACGCCTTGCCGTGGCTCTGCGCGTGGTCGCCGATCCAGAACGCGGCCAGTTGGCCCGCCGTGACGGTGAACAGGACGGCCAGGAACGTCAGCAGGACTGAGAGCACGGCCAGGGCGAATTGGGCCGGCGTCTGCGGGGCGGGGCGCAGGTGCGGGCGGTGGGTGCGGCCGAGGCGGATGATGCTGCGGTTGGCGCTGTAGCTGGCGCCGTAGCTTGCGCTGAGGGTGGCCGCGCGGTCGGCGCCGCGGGGGATGCGGCCCTGCTGTTGGGCGATCGCCGTGCGGATCTTGTCGATGTCGTGGTTGGCCATCTCAGGCTTGCTCCCAGTGGATGGCCACGGCGCCTTGGTGGAGTTGTTCCAGGGCGGCGCGCCAGCCCTCCAGGCGGGCCATGACGAGGTCGGGGTCGGCGGTGGGGTCGACGGCTAGGAGGGCGGCGT